>JBDKGA010000038.1:0-45405 GCA_039798465.1 Candidatus Parcubacteria bacterium
GGCGCGCCTACGGCGCGCCCGTTTTTTATTTCACCACTCCCCAGAGCAGAGATGCGGTGTGCTCGGCGAGGGGCTCTGCTTCTTTTTTCCCCACCCCAAGAGCGATAACAGTGGTCATGCAGGCCTGCTCGCAGCGCGACGGCGCGCGAGGAGCGCGTCGACAGCAGTCGACGACGCGTGCCTGCATGACCACTGTTATCGCGATGTTATACTTTCCCCATGTCTCACGGAGGACACGGACCAATACACCCCTGGCTCGATTTGCACGGGTGGGTAGAGTGGATACAGGGATGGAATATCCCGCGTCCCTTATTTCTCACCAGTATTTTTGTTGGTGAACTTTTTGTACTCGCAGAACTCATACCCAATCTTGCTACGTTTGTATTTTGGTGGGCCGTAGGCACGGCACCCATTTGGCTTCCCGCGGCCCTCTTTCGAAGCGGCTGGCATGCGTGGATAGAATATATTCGCGAAGAATATATTGCCGGCAATGAATCAGTCTTGCTCGAAGTAAAGATCCCGCGCGACATCATGAAATCGCCGCGCGCGATGGAGCTCGTGTTCAATGCGTTTTATACAAAATCCGGCGAAACCACTGCAATAGACCGCGCATGGCACGGCTCAGTGCGTCCGTGGATATCGTGGGAGCTCGTGAGTATTGGGGGAGAGATACATTTTTATACCTGGTGCTGGAAACGCTACCGTCGCTCGGTAGAAACAGCCATCTATGCACAGTATCCAGAAGTGGAGATTGTTGAAGCGGATGATTATTCGATGCGCTTTGTGTACGATGCCGACAAGCATTTTGTGTTTTGCACCGACTACATTTACGACCCTCACGGCGATGAATATCCGATAAAGAGCTACATCGATTTTGAACTCGACAAAGACCCAAAAGAAGAATTCAAAGTCGATCCGTTTGCCAACGTACTTGAAGTGCTCGGGAGCCTCAAGGCAAACGAACAGGCCTGGATACAAATAAATGTTCGTACCGAAGAAAAAGCAACCGGACACAACGCACTCAATCCAAAATCCAGCACATGGAAAAAACGTGTCGAACAGGAGGTAAACAAAATCCGTCGCGACGCATCAGTGGCTGTCGGCAAAGAAGAAGCCGACGAGCATGATCCCGACAAGTACGGCACCTTCCCACGCCCTACCTGGAAGCAGACGCGCCAAATAGAAACCATGGAGCGTCACTTGGGCAAAATTCCCTTTGAGGTAGGGATGCGCGCGCTCTACATTTCCGAAGGCCCACCACACGGCCCTACCTACACCAACATACGCTGGATTTGGAAACCGTTTAACAGCCCTGCGTATTTCAATCAACTTCGTCCGCGCCGCGCACACAACGATTTCGACTACCCCTGGCATGATGTGGGCGGCATACGCTGGCGCTGGGTGGTGAGGTATTATCTCGATGCATATCGCACCCGCGCGTTTTTCTACACACCATATGGGGAGCACGGCATTGTGATGACCCCCGAAACACTGGCAAGCATCTATCACTATCCGAGTCGTGCCATTACCGCTCCAGGCTTGCAACGCATCCCTGCCAAGAAAACAGAACCGCCCGCTAATCTTCCTCGATAAGTATGTTGAAATGGCTCATTACAAAACTCCAAGGAGTGTTTGACGACTTTGACGATGCGCAGGCTGACTTGTCTGAGCACTGGCGTCCTCATTCAAATCGCCGCACCATTGGTATCCTCGTCATTGCGGGAGTGCTCGCGGCAACAATCTACACCCAAGCAATTCAACCTCCCGAAGAATTTCCTGTGCGCGAACTCGTTACGGTACCTGAAGGGTCCACACTTTCCGAAGTAGCTCTCTCGCTTGCCGAGCAACACGTAATTCGCTCTCCGCAGGCATTTGAATTATCGATGCGCATCCTGGGCCGTGCACGAGACGCAAAAGCGGGTGACTATATATTCAAGGAGCCGCAGAGCGTATGGGCTATCGCGCGACGTGTTTCGACAGGTGCATTTGGACTTGAGCCGGTGCGCATTCGCATCGCCGAGGGGGCGACCACGCGCGAGATGGCCGAACAGTTGAGCAAGGCGCTCCCGCGATTCAATGCCGATGCATTCTTGCTCGCCGCACGGCCACAAGAAGGCTACCTCTTTCCCGACACCTACTTCTTTTTGCCCAACGCTCACGAAGACGCCGTACTTGAAACATTGCGCCAAAATTTCGACGCGCACCTCGTCGAACTACAGCCGCTCATAGATGCCTCAGGGCACTCGCTCGAAGAAATTATTACTATGGCCTCCATCATCGAACGCGAGGCGCGCATCCCCGCCGATCGCCGCATGATTTCCGGTGCATTGTGGAATCGTATCCGCATCAACATGCCACTCCAGGTAGACGTCACCTTTCTCTACACCGTGGGTAAAAATACATTCCAACTCACGCTCGCTGATTTGCGCACCGATCACCCATACAACACCTACGTAAACAAAGGTCTCCCGCCGGGACCAATCGGCAGCCCTTCACTGGATTCAATCAAGGCGGCAGCAGAGCCAACCCCGAGCGAGTACCTGTTTTATCTCGCCGACAACACGGGCGTCACACACTTCTCAAAAACATACGAAGAACACTTGCGCAAAAAGCGCTTGTATCTCGGGACTTGATTCTCGCGCAGTAATACGCCAAGCTGCAGAGATGGTACGTGTATTTGTTGGTCTCTCCGGCGGCGTGGATAGCGCCGTGTCTGCTGCGCTCCTCAAAGAACAGGGGCACGACGTGGTGGGCGCATTCATCAAGATATGGAATCCTGATTTTTTGGAATGCTCATGGAAAGAAGACCGACTCGACGCTATGCGTGTGTGTGTGCATTTGGGCATACCGTTTACCGAGATAGACCTCTCGCAAGAATATATGCGCGAGGTGGTGGGGAATATGATAGATGCATATCGTGCAGGTATTACCCCAAATCCCGACGTGCTTTGCAATCGCACGATAAAATTTGGTGCATTCAAAAAGTGGGCTCTCGCCGAGGGCGCTGACATGGTTGCGACAGGTCACTATGCTCGTATTGGCGTAAAAGAGGCGGGAGAAAATAAGTATGCACTCCTTCGCGCGATAGACACAACAAAAGACCAGTCGTATTTTTTGTACCGCTTATCACAAGACGATTTGCGTATCGCACAATTTCCCATCGGCCATCTGCACAAAAAAGAGGTGCGTGCGCTAGCCGACAAACTCCAGCTCCCCGTCTCAAAAAAACCCGATAGCCAAGGTCTCTGTTTTGCGGGCGATATTTCAATACCCGAATTTCTTGCGCGCTATATCACGCTTGAGAAAGGCGCCGTGCTCGACACGCACGGCACAATAATAGGGGAGCACGACGGCGCCGCACTGTATACACGCGGACAGCGCCACGGATTTCGGACACACAACAATACTCCACACTATGTGGTCTCCGCAGACATACACACCAACACCCTCACTGTATCTCCCGACAAATCAGATACACTGAGCCACTCTGCGACACTGTCTGATGTGCATTGGATAGGAGACGCAGCGCGAGAAGGAGAACTGCTCGATGTACAGTCTCGGTATCACGCACCGGTGGCACGCGCAACACTTTCTCGCGAGGGATCTATCTGGCGCGCACATATTGCTGTTCCCGAACTTCTTTCGCCCGGGCAATCACTGGTGCTATATCGCGGAGATGAATGCGTGGGTGGCGGCATCGTGGACAACACTCGTCGTGAGTAGTGTTACACTTAGGTGCGATGACGCACATACTCATCACTAAAGCCGACGGTGAACAAGAAGCATTTGATCCGGCAAAGCTCGAACATTCGCTCCAGCTTGCTGGCGCATCGTCTACTATTCGCGCACGCGTACTCGCACACGTCCTCAAAGAACTCAAGAGCGGTATGCGCACCGAAGATATCTATCACCGCGCGTACGAGCTCTTGCGCACACAAGAAGATACGCCGGTTGCGGCACGCTATTCCACAAAGCGCGCGATATTTGCTCTCGGTCCTTCGGGTTTTCCATTTGAACAATTTTTGGCAGAGGTATTTCGTGCACACGGCTGGCATACACGCACGGGCGTCGCACTCACTGGCCGCTGCGCACCGCACGAGGTAGACGTGCTCGCCGAAAAGGGTGGGAAGCGCATCGGTATGGAAGCAAAATTTCACAACGAGCCGAGCGGCAAGACCGACATCAAAGACGCACTCTACGTACATGCCCGCTACGAAGACCTCCGCAAAGCGCCCGAAAAATCTTCGCGTGTCGATGAAGGCTGGCTCGTCACGAACACGGTGTTCACGCGCAATGCGATTCGCTACGCCCAGTGTTCGGGCTTGCGCTTGCTCGGCTGGGATTATCCACGCTCGCGCGGACTCCTCAGCATGATAGAAGAAGCAAAAGTGCATCCGCTTACCTGTCTCACGACACTCTCAGAAGCCGAGAAGCACCGTTTTCTCGACAAAAAAATAGTACTGTGTCGCGACATGCGCCCACACCTGTTGCAGGAATACGGTATTCGACCCGATAAGGTATCCAAAGTACAAGAAGAAGCGCAGCGCTTGTGCGGCATCTAAGCTCTTTCTATTTTCTACACATCATTTATCATACTCGTATGACTCCCGCTCAATTCATGGACCCTTCGATAGTTATGTTTACTAAGCTCGTCCTGGCACTCTTTTTGGGCGGCATTATTGGTACTGAGCGCGCAGTAATCGCGCGCCAAGTAGCAGGGACCCGCACCTTTGGTTTGGTGGCTATGGGTGCATGCTTATTTATTCTTGCAGGGAATTACGTTGATAGCGCATATCTTGGCATTGTCAATTTCAATCCTTCGGCTGTTGCAGCGGCAGTAGTGCAAGGTATTGGATTTTTGGGTGCCGGCATGATTATCTTCCGCGGCGATACTGTGCACGGCATTACCACCGCCGCAGGACTTTGGATTACCGCGGCTATCGGCGTCGCCGTCGGATTTGGTATGTACGACGTGGCCGTTTTTGCAACGCTCCTCACCCTCGTTATGTTTACCGGCATGTGGTACGTCGAGAATCGATTCAAACACTGGTTTGACCACGATCAAAACACGCCAGCAGGCCCCGGGCATATACAGTAGGGCAATGGTATACTCGGCCCATGAGCCAGTACTACAAACCTGATAGAAACCCAAACTGGAACTACGGGGGCGAACGCTTTCGTCTCTCTCGTAGCAAGATTGGTCTGTATACCGAGTGCCCGCGCTGTTTTTATCTCGACAACAAGCTCGGCACAGCGCGCCCGCCGGGTTTTCCTTTTAATCTCAACAGCGCCGTAGACGCGCTTTTAAAAAAAGAATTCGACATTCATCGCGCACAAGGGAATCCGCATCCGCTCATGAAAGCATATGGTGTTTCGGCGGTGCCATTTGCACACCCGATGCTCGATGTGTGGCGCGAAAATTTTAAAGGTATCGAGCACCGCCACGAAGCGACGGGGTTTGTGGTGTCGGGTGCAGTAGATGATGTGTGGCGCAACGATGCTGGCGAGCTCATGATTGTAGATTACAAATCCACGAGCAAGGATGAAAAAATAGAGGCACTCGATCAGGAGTGGCACGATGGTTACAAAAAACAAATGGAGGTATACCAGTGGCTCTTTCGCCAAAATGGTTTCAAGGTTTCCGATACGGGCTACTTTGTGTATGCCAATGCCAGCAAAGACAAAGAGGCATTTGATGCAAAGTTAGAGTTTGAGGTGACACTTATTTCGCACACGGGCGATGATTCGTGGGTAGAGCCCACGCTCACCGACATAAAAGCATGCCTCGAGAGCGACGAGCTCCCAAAGCCCAGCACCGAGTGCGACTACTGCAAATACCGCGAAGCGGCAGGGAAAAAGCTCATGGCATTCGCCAAAAAGAAAACCGCATAGAAAAAGGCCGCATCTCGCGATGCGGCCTTTACACAACGAATTTCGAAAAGTTACGGCAGGTAATCCTCGGGGTCAAGCATGCACGACTGGACTCCTTCAGAGGGGCCTTCCTCGCCGTCGAATGCGTCGTCGTTGTAAACAGTAACGACTACGCTGACGGTCGGTAAGGGTTTGGTCTCCCCATAAAAAGCTTTCCAGTTTGCGAGGTACAATTCGACGGCTTCCGCAACCGCTTCTTGTACATCCGGATTACCAGCAACTTTTGCCGAATCGCTATGCTTCGCCATTCGAGTCTCCTCGTGTTGTGGCCAGCACTTTTGTGCTGTTTTTATTTTACCACGAAAATTAGTGTTGTGTCAATCTACCGAATCGCCGCCTTGAGCTTTTCGACATCTGCATGCGGGCCAATCACGGCAAGCGCGAGTCTTTCATTTTTGAGAATATTTTTGGCTACGCGCTGTACGTCTTTGGCAGTCACCTTATCTATCGCTTTGAGTGATTCTTCAAGTGTGCGAATACGCCCCAAGTGAATAAGCGAAGAAGCAGCGTGCTCGGCAATAGAATCAGACGATTCCATCGCAAGGGTGCTGGTGCCCTTCATGTACGACTTTACTTTTTTGAGCTCGGTAGCTGGCACCGCCGTGCGTGCAATCTTTTTAAACTCATCGACGATAACTCGTAAGGCCTCCTCAAGCTTGGCGTGCTCCACACCCGCCTGCACGGCGAGGTAGCCAGTGTCGGGATATTTATCTACCCACGCGTGCACCGAGTAGGCGAGCCCGCGCTTTTCGCGCACTTCGGTAAAGAGTCTGCTCGACATGCCGCCGCCGAGAATAGAGGACAAGACCGAGAGTGCGTACTCGTCTTTGTGCCCAAAGGGGTACGCTGGCACGCCTATCATGAGCTGAGTTTGATCAGTCTTTTTTTCTTTGATGCGCACTCCCGCAGCGGCTTGTATTGTCTCAAATTTTTCAGGGACCGATGGGGCAGTTGCTTTGAGCGCACCAAATACTTTGCTTACTTTGGCCAGGACTTTTTTCTGATCAAATGCACCTGCCACACAGACCACTGTGTTGGTCGGGCCATAGTGGCGAGCACGATACTCTTCGAATTCTTTGCGCGTAAAGCTGCGAATATTTTCTTTGGGGCCCAAAATCGTGCGGCCGAGCGGGTGCTCATCGCCAAAGAGGAGCGCATCAAACACATTGTCGATGGTGCGCATCGGCATGTCTTCGTACATGTCTATCTCTTGAATCACTGCGCCACGCTCTTTTTCTATTTCCTTGGACGGGAGAGTGGAATTGAGAAAAATATCCGTTACCACGTCGAGTGCCTTCTCGAGATTTGCGCTCGAGGTTTTGGCCCAGTAGGCGGTGCGGTCTTTGCTGGTGAATGCATTGTACTGGCTGCCCAAGCCATCGAGCTCTTCGCTAATCGCCTTTGCAGTAGGGCGCTTTTTGGTGCCCTTAAAAAACATGTGCTCGAGAAAATGAGCCAGGCCATTTTCGCGCGCAGTCTCAAATCGGCTACCGGTGCCGCTCATTACTATTGCAGTCGCTGTCTGCGTCCCTGGCATGGGCGCGAGCACAATGCGGAGGCCGTTTTTAAGGATGTGGATGTGGTATTTCATTGGCGCATCGTAACGCGGATACAGGGGTGGGGCAAACATGGGGGAAAGCGGCCATGGAATAGCAAAAAATTTATACACATGATAGCGTGCTGACAGCAACCATAGGAGAGGTGCTCAAATGGCATCGTTTGACAAACGCACTCAGCGCGTAACGCTTGACGGAGTCGAGCTGTTTCGCTTGGCGACATTCATCTTGAACCATCTATCCGTTCTGGATGACGAACTTCACTCCCTTGAAAGCGAGCTAGACATTGGATACTCGCTGAGCAAGAGAAAAGCATGGATTACGTTTTCTGAGGTTAATATGACGAACTACAAGCCTCCGCGATTGGAATTTGATATTGAAGACGTATTCCCTGAAGAAGATTGAGGCACTCTCACGACGACGAAAGGCCTCGCGCACCGCGCGAGGCCTTTTTCTTTTTTGTTTTTCAGGCATCTTCCTTTTGGAGTTCAGTTTCCAAAAGGCGCATGATTGCCTTGGCAATCCCTGGCCACTTTTTCTCGGGAGGAAGCTGCTCGCCCTCGGCCCAAAAACTGGTGAGCCATTCGGAAAATCCGATTTCTGCCACGAGTGGGTGCAAATTGATCCTGCACCCGTCACGCAGACATTTAAATGTGTCTGCGAATTGTCGACTAGTCTTGATGCCGTCAGATTCAAGCATCCCATGTAGGATTCGCATTGCGATGAATTGCCTTTCCGTATACATCATCATGTAGACACCTCGTTCCAGATTATTCCTACACGCACCCTACCAGCATTTGTCTTTTCTCGCCATACCCGCTACGCTGTAGCCATGACCATCAACGACATCCGCTCCAAATACCTCGCCTACATGCAAAAGCACGGGCACGAGGTGATTCCCAGCTCTTCGCTCATTCCGCAAAACGACCCCACTACGCTCTTTACTGGCTCGGGCATGCAGCAGCTCATGCCGTATCTCTTGGGACAATCGCACCCCAAGGGCGCACGCCTCACCGATAGCCAAAAGTGTTTTCGCGCCGAAGATATAGAAGAGATAGGCGACAATCGCCACACCACCTTTTTTGAGATGCTCGGCAATTGGGCGCTCGGGGATTATTTCAAAAAGGAGCAGCTGCCATTCTTTTTTGGATTCCTCGTCGACGAACTCGGCATAGATCCAAGCAAACTCTACGTAACGGTCTTTGCGGGCGACGAAACAAACAACATCGCGCGCGACGACGAATCGGTACAGATATGGAAAGAACTCTTTGCGAGCAAGGGGATAGAGGCAACCGATGTAGTGATGGGGAGCGAAGAGGACGGCGCTCGGCTCGGCATGCGCGGCGGACGAATCTTTTACTACGATGTAAAAAAGAATTGGTGGAGTCGCGCAGGAATCCCCAGCAAGATGCCTGCAGGAGAGCCAGGCGGGCCCGATTCGGAAATGTTCTACGATTTCAGCACACCACACGATGCAAAATTTGGCGCCGAGTGCCACCCAAACTGCGATTGCGGACGCTTCATGGAAATAGGGAACTCGGTTTTTATGCAGTACCTCAAAACGCAAAACGGTTTTGAACTCTTGCCCAAGCAAAATGTAGATTTTGGCGGCGGGCTCGAACGCATTGCTGCCGCAGCAGCGGGTACGCCCGATGTGTTTGTCGCAGTAGATGTGCTCGCAAATATCATCGCACTCATTGCGCACTTTTCGGGCAAATCGTATGACGATTCGCGCTACACGCGCAGCTTCCGCATCATCGCCGATCACATGCGCGCAGCGACCTTTATGCTTGCGGCTGGCATCATTCCCTCAAACACCGAGCGCGGCTACGTATTGCGCCGTCTCATTCGCCGCGCAGCACTCCACGCGCAGAAGCTTGAGGTGGCCGACAAAGACGCGGGGGATTCGATGCTACACCGTGCTGCGATACTCATCATCGAATACTACAAACATGCGTACCCCGAGCTCGAGGGAGAGGAAGTATTTACCTTCATCACCACTGAGCTGCACAAAGAAGAAATGCAGTTTGCTCGTACACTCGCCGACGGGACAAAAGAATTTCAAAAAGCGGCGGCAACAGGTGCCATCACCGGCGAGCAAGCATTCACACTCTTCACAACACATGGGTTCCCGTTTGAACTCACACAAGAAATGGCACACGAACGCGGGCTCACTGTCGATGCCGAAGACTTTGCGGCACGCATGAAAGCCCACCAAGACCTCTCGCGCTCTGGTAGCGAACAAAAGTTTAAGGGCGGACTCGCCGATGCGTCTGAGGAGACGACGCGCCTGCACACTGCGCACCATTTGCTCTTGCGTGCACTACAAATCGTGCTCGGCGATCAGGTAAAGCAGCGCGGAAGCAACATCACCAAAGAGCGATTGCGTATCGATTTTTCGTACGGCGCAAAAATGACTCCCGAAGAAATAAAAAAGGTAGAAGATATTGTGAACGAGCAAATACAGGCTGCACTCCCCATGACGCGCTGGCAGGTGAGCAAAGAAGAGGCAGAAGCGACCGGCGCCGAGCACGAATTTGGCGCCAAATACCCCGACACCGTATCGGTGTACATGGTAGGAAATGTCGTGCCCGACGATTTTGCCGCGAGCGCCGCACAATCATTCTCCAAAGAATTCTGTGGCGGTCCGCACGTACAAAACACAAACGAGCTCAAGGGCACGTTTAAAATACTCAAAGAAGAAGCGTCGAGTGCCGGCGTACGCCGCATCAAGGCAGTGTTGCAGTAGTTGCTACGTGGGGATTGCGAACACTACGCGCGATGCGCGCTGGTATACTTACGCAATGGGTTTTTCACTGGTACCTCACGGCAAAAAGATAGTGGCGCTCGCTGATATTGGCGGGAGTGGAAGCGCCTGCGCACTTGCTGATGCTGGCAATGTTCCCACACAGATACAAGCAGTAGTACGCACACCTCATGTGCACGAAGATCGCCAGGGCGAACGCACGATTGCGCAACTCGCACAAACACTGAGCACAGCCTCTTCACAGCTCGCCACCATGTATACACAGCCCGGCATATCTCGTCCGAGCGAACTCTACGCAATCGCACACGCGCCGTGGATACAATCACGCAGCATCGTGACTGAGCGCTCCTTTGAAACCGAGACCAAAATTACCGAAAGTCTGATTGGCGACATGGCAAAAGAGGCACTCGCCGGAGACTCCTCGCTCGTACGCGAAGATGTGTGCGAGGGAAGCGTCTCTCATATAGAGCTCAACGGCTATCCGACACATGCACCTCACGGGAAAATGGCACACCATGTAAAAGTAGTGGTGCTGGTGAGCGAGATGAAGCGCGCGCACCGCGACGAACTCGAACACGCACTCCGGCCTAGTTTCCCCGAAATACCGATACGATGGCGCTCGTATGCGCGCGCCTTGGCAAGCGTGCTCGGGGAGCGTGGGAGCGAATCACGAAATGCAGTCATATTCGATATTTCCGACGACGGCTCAGCGGTGTCGGTATTGCGCAAAAATGTACTCACCGAACAAAAACAAATTGCTGCTGGTACCCAGACACTCCTTTCCCTCATTGCAGGAAAGGGTTCGCGCGAAGAAACACTCTCTCTTCTTTCGATGCTTGAGCACGGCACTTGTACGACAGCACAGTGCGACGAAATAAATGCCGCGCTTACTGAAGCCGAACCGGCGATTACAAAAATAGTAGGGCAGGGACTGGGAGACATGGCCGCCCAGCGACGTTTGCCCAACGAAGCATACCTCTTTATGCACGAAGACTTGGCCGAATGGTTTGCGCGTTTTATCGCTCGTATCGATTTTGCACAATTCACCATATCCTCAAAGCCGTTTTCCGTGCATCCGCTCTCAGTCGCAGATTTTTCTCACGCGGTTGCATGGAATGCCGGGGTTGCACACGATTTAGGTATCGCACTCGCCGCCGCGCTTGTGCACACAGAACTCCACAAAAATTCCTGAGTACGTGGTATAATACGCAGTATATGAGTGATTATTTTCAAGATATACTTCCTCCTGAGGGTGAGCCACGTAGGTCTGCACCTACTTCCGCACCCGAACCGGAGATTACTCCCGAAAAGAGTATCCGTAATATCAGCATAAGCCGCTCTCGTTCGGCACCCGAAAAGCGAGATATTCCTATGCCAACACTTTCTACAAACAAAAGGTCATTCATGCCTGGGTCGCGTGTGTGGCTTATTGCCGCACTGGCACTCTTTGTGCTCGGCATTTTGAGTTTGTTTATGTTCCGCAAGACCACCGTTACCGTGATTCCACGCACACACACCATTCTCTTCGATAACACCGCGCCTTTTAGCGCGTATCCTGCCGCAACAGCAGCCTCTGGAACACTCCCATACACTGTCCAGACCTTTTCTTTCGAAGACACTGAGGTTGTGGCTGCACAGGGGACCCAGCATGTAGAAACAAAAGCCTCAGGTTCTCTCACGGTCTACAATGATTTTTCTGCCGCTCCAGTAAAACTCTTGGCCTCTACCCGTTTTGAAACACCAGAAGGTCTGGTGTATCGCGTGCCAGCACAGATAGTTGTTCCCGGCAAAAACGGCAATACGCCGGGCAGTATCCAGGTAACGGTTGTTGCTGATGCAGTCGGTCCGAATTACAACGTCGGACCCGTTGCAAAGTTTACTCTGCCCGGCCTCAAGGGCGGCGCAATGTTTGAAAAAGTATACGCACAATCAACGAGTGCGTTTACTGGCGGCTTTGCAGGTGAGCAGCCACAAACGGCACCAGGTGTCCTAGAAGGAGCAACGGCACAAATTCGCACGCGCCTCGATCAGAAGGTCCGCGATGCAATGAACGCACTCAGCGGTTCTACCGCGCTTGCTGATTTGGCGCGAACCACATACACCGACTTGCCAAACGTTGCGGAAGCAGAAAACAGTGTCCGCGTAGGTCAGCGCATCGAAGTGCAGGTGCCTGTCTTTGCCACAAATGTACTCGCGGGGGCTCTCGCGCAATCGGTAAGTGCCGACGCGCAACTGAGTGATATTCGCTTGGTGCCCGGAGAAGGGTTTGCATCTAAATCAGCAGATGTTGCTTCGACCACACTGGGCTCTGATCCGATTTCCTTTACACTCAACGGCAAGGCACAGCTCGTCTGGCAGGTAAACGGCGAAGCTTTGGCTCAGGCCCTCGCAGGGAAAGACCAGGCAGCCTTCCAAACCATCATCGGCGGCTTCCCATTTGTACAGGAAGCCAAGGCACGAATTGAGCCGTTCTGGCGTTCTACCTTCCCGAAAGAGGCTTCTGCCATCACAATTGTAGTCGGGGAGACGCCAAAACCTTGACGTAGGGCCAACTATTTGCTATTTTTGTGTGCGCAGACTATATGGCTGATTCTGACATCGTAGAGGGTATCGTCGAAGAGGCGCTTCCCAATACTTTGTTCAAAGTTATCCTCCCCGACGAAAGTATGGTACTCGCGTACCTAGCGGGAAAAATGCGTCTGCACCGCATCAAGGTCCTCGTTGGAGACAAGGTGCAGGTAAAGCTCGATCCGTACGGCGGAAGAGCACGTATCGTCCGACGCAGCTAAACTATCCATGAAAGTAAAAGCCTCACTCAAAAAGATGTGCCTCCAGTGCCGCCACGTGCGTCGTCGCGGTCGTCTTTTCGTTATCTGTAAGGACCCTCGCCATAAGCAGCGCCAAGGTTAATTTTCATTTTCTAAATTCTTAACATCATATGCGTATCGCAGGTATTACCGTTCCCGATGACAAGCGTCTTGAAATCGCTCTTACCGCGCTGTACGGCGTTGGGCGCGCACGCGCACAGGCAACCCTCTCTGGTCTCAAAATAGACTGGGGTACCCGTGCAAAGGACCTCTCTGCAAAGCAGGAGTCTGATTTGCGCGAAGCAATCGAAAAATTCACTCTTGAGGGTGAGCTCAAGCGCGAGGTAAGCGCAAATGTTCGTCGCCTCAAAGACATCAAGGCTCATCGCGGTGTCCGTCACCTCAAGAAGCTCCCTGTCCGTGGTCAACGCACCAAGACTAATTCTCGCACTATCCGCGGCAACGTCCGCAAGACCATGACCTCTGGTCGCCGTAAGCTAGAGAAGACATGATCCATTTTGCAGGCCTGCATGAGTGTGCTATTCTTTGGCCACTCGCAAAGCGGGAAGCTTCTGTGCGTATCTAAAAATTTCATCCATGGGAAAGAAACGAATAATTCGAAAATCAGGCGGTACCGTCGATCAGGGACTCAAGTCTCGTTCTTTGGCACGCGTCGCAAAAAAGAACATCGTATCGGGGATGCTCTTTATTCAGGCCACCTACAACAACACCAAAGTATTGCTTACCGACAAGGCAGGCAATGCAGTGGCGTGGTCTTCTTCTGGCTCTCTCGGCTTCTCGGGCGCCAAGAAGGGAACACCCTTTGCTGCTGCTAAAGTAGGAGAGCTCGTTGGCGACAAAGCAGCAATCATCGGCGTGAAAGAAGTAGAGGTCATTATTCGTGGAGTAGGTGCTGGTCGCGAATCAGCGCTTCGCGGTTTTGCAAGCAAGGGGATAGACGTTACAAGAATTTCTGACGACACCCCAGTACCACACAACGGCCCTCGTCCACCTAAGCCTCGTCGCATCTAATTTTCTTCATTATGCTTATCATCAAGTCCAAGTATCGCATCGCACGCAGGCTCGGAGCCGGCATTTTCGACCAGACGCAGACACAGAAGTTTGCGCTTCGCGCAGCACAGCGCACCGAGAAGCGCCGTGGCGGCAGAGGAGGCTCGGATTACGGACGCCAGCTTCTCGAAAAGCAGAAGGTTCGTTTTACCTACGGTCTCACCGAAAAGCATCTTTCCAATTACGCCGCAAAAGCATTCGCCACCAAGGATCCCGGCACCTCGTTGCACCGTGCACTTGAAATGCGCGCCGACAACGTCGTGTACCGCTCCGGATTTGCTCCTTCTCGTCGCGCCGGTCGCCAGGCTGTTTCCCACGGTCACATCTTGGTAAACGGCCGCCGCATCAGCACCCCTTCGCTCGCACTCAAGGTGGGCGACGTTCTCACCATTCGCGAAGGTAGCCGCAAGAGCCCGCTCTTTGCTGGTCTTGCCGACAAAAACGCAGAGGGTCGTTCTATTCCTCAGTGGCTCGAGTCCGATGTCAGCCTCCTCACGATTAAGGTCATCGGCGAGCCAACCTACTCACCGGCAGAATCCGGCCTTGATTACGCGACAGTGTTTGAGTTTTACAGCCGATAGTGGTATAGTAGGTCCTAATTTTGAGCCATTTTTACAAGATTTAAACGAGCACGAGCTATGTCTGATTATCACATTGCACTTCCCAGCAAGCCTCGCGTCGTCTCCGAAACGGAGAAGGGCGGTATCTATGAAATAGACGGTCTCTACCCGGGCTACGGCTACACACTCGGCAACAGCTTGCGCCGCATCATTCTTTCCTCGCTCCCTGGTGCAGCCCTCACTCACGTAAAGATTCCCGGTGTTGCTCATGAGTTTTCAACCATCGAAGGCGTAAAGGAAGATGTGGTAACTATTCTTCTCAATCTCCGCAAGATTCGTTTTCGCATTTCCACCGACGAGCCTCAAAAAATCTCCTTGAGCATCAAGGGTCCTCAGTCGGTAACCGCAGGTGACCTCAAGCTTCCTGGCCAAGTAGAAATACTCAACCCAGAGCAGGTTATTTGTGAGATCACCGGCAAGGCAGAATTGGAAATGGAACTCACTGCAGAGCGCGGTCTTGGATACGTTCCAAAGGAAACCCACCAGAAGGAGCGTGTGGACATCGGCGCGATTGCACTCGACGCAATCTTCTCTCCGATTCGCCGCGCAAACTACGAAGTGGAGAACATGCGCGTTGGTGATCGCACTGACTTCAATCGTCTTCGTCTCATGATAGAGACCGACGGCACTCTTACCGCACGCGAAGCACTTGAGCGCTCTATCGAGACCATGATTCACCAGCTTAAGGCAGTGATTGGTTTCAAAGAAGAAGAGGTTGAAGAAATTTCTCACGCAGACATGCCGCGCGCTTCTAAGGAAGACCGCTCGACCCCAATGGATGCAGAGGTTTTGAAAACCCGCATCACCGAGCTCACTCTCCCACAGCGCGTTGAAGATGCTCTCGACAACGCATCCATTCGCACTGTTGGTGGCTTGGTACGCAAGCGCGAGGATGATCTTCTTGCCATCGAAGGCTTGGGTCAGAAGGGCTTGCAGGACATCAAGCGTGCGCTTTCTAATCTTGGACTTACCCTCCGCCAGTAATTAACCTGTATGAGACACCACAAGGCACACCGCACACTTCACCGAGACAAGCGACAGCGCGTCGCGCTCTTGCGCAACCTTGCGCGCTCTCTCGTATTGCAGGAAAGCATCGTTACTACGGTTGCAAAGGCAAAGGAGCTCAAGCCATTTATTGAAAAGCTGGTAACTCTCAGCAAAGAAGGGACCGATGCTTCTCGCCGCACAGTACAGGCTCGCATCAACTCTACCGAGGCTACCCGCAAACTCCAGGACACCATCGCCAAGCGATACGACAAGCGCGCTGGTGGCTACACGCGCCTCACTCGCCTTGGTCGCATTGGCAAGCGCGTTGGCGAATCAGCTCGCATCGAATTCGTTAAATAAATCAGTATGGATGCTACCAAAACAACAACTATAGATGCAGCAGGAAAGTCTCTCGGACGTGTCGCTTCTGCTGCCGCAAAAGCTCTTATGGGCAAAACTCGTGCAGACTACACACCACACTTGTCTTCGGACACGGTGGTCCACATCAGTAACGCCAGCAAGCTCAAGATTCGCGACAGTAAGCTCGCTTCCCAGCAGTACCAAAACTATTCTGGCTACCCTGGTGGTCAGCGCATTGAAACACTTCGCAGTCTTTCGACACGCAAAGGATACGGTGCCGCTATTCGTCTCGCCGTACAGCGCATGCTTCCAAACAACACCATGCGTGTTGGTCGTCTCAAGAGACTTCACATAACCGAATAATCATCATATGGCTACCAAAAACGACTACACAGAAGCTATCGGCCGCCGCAAAACAGCCAGTGCGCGCGTACGCATCACTCCTGCCAAGAGCGCGAGCATGACAGTAAACGGCAAAACTGCTGAGGCATATTTCCCGCTTGAGACAATGGTAAAGATGGCATTTTCCCCAATGCAAACACTCGGTGTTGCCTACACTGTCTCTGTACAAGTACAGGGAGGCGGACACAAGGCACAAGCCGAGGCAGTACGCATGGGTCTCTCGCGCGCCATCACCATGGTAGTCCCTGAACAGCGCAAAGACCTCAAGGTAAAAGGCTTCCTCAAACGCGATCCGCGCGCCAAAGAGCGCAAGAAGTTTGGTCTCGTGGCTGCGCGCCGCGCACCACAGTGGTCGAAGCGTTAGTTTGCGTTTTTCAAAATTTCTGGTATAATGAGCATTAGCTGGGAAAGGCCCAGTTGATGACTTGGAGGACAAGGGTCATGGAAACATTGACTCGGAAATTTAATGTGCTCTGCGTTAGGTATCGCGGCAGGTTCCATACCGCAGTTGATGGCCCCGCTGACGCTGAGCTGATTGCGGTGCGCAAAGAGGCGTATGGCATCGCAGTCGAGCAAACTCGTCTGCGCTTTCAGGGGAGTGACTACATCCTCGTCGATGTCACAACCGGCCTTGATGCCATGGTCGTAACGTTCATCGTCGCAGACGTCCGCACTGGTTACATGCGACACCTTTACTCAGATATCCCTGCAAAGGGCGACTCTGCGGAGGCCATCCACCGGAACGCACTCTCGACCATCGAGCGGTATGCGCGGGCCATGTATCTTTGAACGCCCACGAAGAACCTGAAGTGTCGGCCATGTGTCGGCACTTTTTTATTGGAGCAATGCGAAAATTTGCTATACTCGCACCATGAATCTCGACAACGAAGATATAGAATTTTCTCCCGACGAGGAAATGGGTGATTTGTCTGGAGCACAAGCCAAGATTAAAAAACTTCGTGACGAGCTCAAGGAGGCACAGAAAAAAGCTGCCGAAAATCTCGACGGCTGGCAACGCTGCAAGGCAGAGAGCATAAACGCTCGCAAAGATGCTTTGCGCGATGCCGAACGCGCCACCGAACGAGAGAAGGATTCTTTTATACAAGACCTCCTTCCCGTACTCGACAGTTTTGACATGGCGGCCTCTACAGAGGCGTTCATAAATATGAGTGAAGATTGGCAGCAGGGGATTCGCCACATACAAAACCAGCTGGTAGGCGTCTTGGAATCACATGGTATTGCGCGCTTTGGAGCGGTAGGAGACGTGTTTGATCCGCGCATTCACGAAGCACTGCAGGAAACAACTGACTTGCCAGGAGAGCCCCACACTATCGTGCGCATCATTCGCTATGGCTACCGAGCAGGCGAGCGAATCATCCGCCCTGTCCAGGCAATCATCCGCGCCTAGTACTGCTCCACTAAACTATCCAATTGTCATATTTGCAGGAGCAAGGGGTCGTGATAGTCTAAGAGACACGAAACGTATGGGGACAAAATTTAAAGGCATCAAGACCGCTGCAGAGTACCGTCGCGGAGAACTCGCGCGCGATATATTGCGATTGGTGGGCGCAGGCGTCGTTGTGGGAGCAAGTGTTATGGCTCCCAATACTATACAGCTTATTGATTACTTTAATCCGCAGGGTCGGGCTGAGCGCAACCGGCTCTGGAAGACGATAAAGTACCTCGAAAACAAACACCGCATCCAAATCGAGGAGCGCGGCGGAGAAAAATATGTGCTACTCACCGCGCATGGCCGCACCAAGCTCGACGAAGATGCTGTATGGGAGCTTGCTGTAGAGCGTCCGCGCGCCTGGGACCGTAAATGGCGCTTGGTTATGTTTGATTTTCCTTCGCATGTACAAACGCGTCATTCATTTCGCGTAAAGCTCGAGGACATGGGCTTTGTTCAGTATCAACGCTCTGTATTCATCTTTCCCTTTGAGTGCCACGAGGAAATACATGCAATCGCGCGCTGGTATGGCCTCGATGAATACATACGCTACATTGTTGCCACCGAAGTACACGACATGCGTCGCTTTGCCAAGCTCTTTGATTTGCTATGACATTTGACACAAACACGCACGCGATTACAATGTACCTGCTCCACTATTCTTAACATATGTTAAATTTAGAGGAGCAGCGCAAAAATCACATTATTTAAAATACGTATTATTCATATAATTAATTCATCTATGAGCAAGATACTCGGTATAGACTTGGGCACAACAAATTCCGCCATGGCAGTGGTAAAAAGCGACGGCCCTGAAATTCTCGAAAATGCAGAGGGTGTGCGCACGACGCCGTCGATTATCGCAACATCCAAGACAGGGGAGCGCTTGGTGGGGCTTCTCGCCAAGCGTCAGGCCGTCACTAATCCTCTCAACACGGTCTATCAGATCAAGCGCTTCATCGGACATACCTTCGACGAATCCGGCGTGCAGAAAGATAAATCTGCTGTTCCATTTGAGGTGCGCAAAGCACAAAACGGTGGTGTCGAGGTAAAAATGGCCGACAAGTGGTACCGCCCCGAAGAAGCCTCCGCGATGATACTGCAGAAGCTCAAGGCAGACGCAGAGGCACGTCTCGGCGAGCCTATTACGGAAGCTGTCATTACCGTACCGGCATATTTCAACGACGCACAGCGTCAGGCAACAAAAGATGCTGGCAAAATTGCGGGACTCGACGTGAAGCGCATCATCAATGAACCCACCGCCGCCGCGCTCGCGTACGGCTTCAACAAAAAGAAAGACGAGAAGATTGTCGTATTCGACTTTGGTGGCGGCACCTTCGATATATCGGTACTCGAGGTTGGCGATGATGTTATCGAAGTTCGCAGCACCGACGGCGACGCCCACCTCGGCGGCAAAGACATCGACCAAAAGGTCATGCAGTGGCTTGCCGATGAGTTTAAAAAGGAGAGCGGTATCGACATCTTGAAAGACACGCTCGCGCGTCAGCGTCTCGACGAAGCAGCCGAAAAGGCAAAGATAGAGCTCTCCACCGCTGTTGAGACCGAGGTAAACATACCCTTCATCACCTCTGATGCTTCGGGTCCGCGCCACTTGCTAGTAAAGCTCACGCGCGCAAAGCTCGAAGAGCTCACCCGTGAATTTGTAGACCGCGCCCTCAGTATCACCAAGCGCGCAATGGAAGCTTCGCCATTCAAGATAGGTGACATCAATGAAATAATCCTGGTTGGAGGTCAAACACGCATGCCGGCAATGCAGAAAGCGGTTGAAGACTACTTTGGCAAAAAGCCAAACATGAGCGTAAATCCCGATGAGGTCGTTGCCATGGGCGCAGCTATTCAGGGCGGCATTCTCCGCGGCGATGTCAAAGACGTGCTCTTGCTCGACGTCATCCCACTCTCACTCGGCATCGAAACAATGGGTGGCGTCGCGACCAAACTCATCGAACGCAATACCACTATCCCGACATCCAAATCACAAACGTTTTCTACCGCTTCAGACAATCAGCCGAGCGTGGAGATACACGTAGTACAGGGAGAGCGCCCCATGGCGGCCGACAACAAATCGCTCGGGCGATTCAATCTCGATGGCATTCCACCAGCCACGCGTGGTACACCCAAAATCGAAGTCTCATTCGATATCGACGCCAATGGTATCTTGAGCGTCAAAGCAAAAGATCAGAACACCGGCAAGGAACAGTCTATTCGCATCGAAGCATCGTCGGGTCTCTCTGATGCTGATGTCGAAAAGATGCGCAAAGACGCAGAGCTCCATGCAGACGAAGACAAGAAAAAGCGCGAGCTCGTCGAAGTGCAAAACGGCGCGGAGCAATTGGTCTACACTGCCGAAAAATCTCTCAAGGAATATGGCGACAAGGTGAGCGAGGATATCAAAAAGGAGGTTTCCGAGAAGCTCGAGAATCTCAAAGCGGCTCGCACTGGCACTGATTCGGCAGCTATTTCTGCGGCAAGCGACGCACTCTCAGGTGCGCTCTCAAAAATCGGAGAGGCGATACAGAAGCAGCAACCAGGCACTGAGACACCGCCACAAGACAGCGCACAAGCACAGCAATAATCTCGTTTCTTGCGTGCGCCACCCTGCGCGCCTATAATCCCTGATGCATGAGTAAGAACTACTACGACATCCTTGGCGTTGCAAAAAAACGCGAGCGAAGAGGACATCAAAAAGGCTTTTCGCAAGCTGGCACAGCAGTACCATCCCGACAAAAAAGGCGGCGATGAAAAACGCTTCAAGGAAGTGAGCGAAGCGTACGCCGTACTTTCCGACAAAAAGAAACGCGCCCAGTACGATCAGTTTGGGCAGTACCAGGCGGGCGGACCGCAGGGTGGCTTTGGTGGTGGCGCCGGATTCGAAGGATTTGATTTCTCTCAATTCCAAAATGGTTTCCAAGGGAGCTTCAACATGAACGGTCAGGAATTCGATATCGGCGATATCTTTGGCGAATTCTTTGGCGGCGCACGCGGCGCTTCGCGCGGAAAACCACGCGGTCGTGATATCTCAATAGATATAGAGCTCACCTTCAAAGAGGGGATTCTCGGTACCGAGCGTCGTGTCCTTATTGCAAAAGTTGCCTCCTGCGCCGAATGCTCAGGAACTGGGGCAAAAAAGGGAAGCAAGCTCACTACCTGCGCGACCTGCAACGGAAAGGGTGACATACGCGAAACTCGTAACACATTCTTTGGCGCCGTCACTACGGCCCGCGCATGCCCTTCGTGTGCCGGACGCGGTCAGACACCCGAAACTCCCTGTGCATCATGTCGCGGCGATGGTGTGCGCAAACAAGAAGAAGAAATACACGTGGTCGTTCCGGCCGGTGTCGAAGATGGCGAAATGATTCGCATGCCCGGCAAAGGCGAAGTCGCACCCGGTGGTGGAGCAGGGGATTTGTACGTCAAACTCCACGTTCGTGCCGATGCCCGTTTTGTGCGCGACGGTTCTCACCTCTACACAACTCTTTCAATAAAACTCACCGAGGCACTCCTTGGTGCCGAACGAGAGGTACCGACAATAGAGGGGACCGCACGCATTGCGGTTCCGGCTGGCACGACACAGGGCGACACCGTGCGCGTGCGCGGCGAAGGCGTGCCCACAGGCCGAAGCGGTCGCGGAGATTTGATAGTGCGCATCTCGATAGATATGCCAAAAAAATTATCACGCACTGCGCGCGCGGCAATAGAAGAACTACAAAAAGAAGGCCTGTAGGCAAGACACATGCTCGCAAGGGGGTTCGCGCCGCGGCGGCGGTGCGACTTCAGGATTTTTCGAGCACGAAAAATGCGTATCCGAGCAAGCATGAGTCTTGCTGTTTCTGCGCGACAAAAACTTACACACCTTCCTGCGTTGAAAACACGCTCTAAACGCGCGATACTTCATCTATGGATTTGGCTGCCTCTACTACTGCTGCACTAGTTACTATCTCAAATCTGCCTGCCGATATATTCATCATCGGCGCACTCGCTCTCGCCGGTACATTTGACGGATACCGCACGGGAGCTGCCTATGCGAGCAGCGCGGCTCTAGCGCTCATTTGTGCCTCATATCTTTCTGCACTATTTCCACACACGGCACTTATCGCCACCCTTCCTCCCGCACCATATCAAGCCGCCGCACTCGTCGGAGTACTAGCGGTCATCTTTTTCTTCCTACTGCGACGTATGACCGAAGTATTTGGATATGGCACCTCTGGCCTCGTGTCCGGGCTCCTTGCGGGAGCCGGATTTACCGCGATTGTTGTCAGTGTATGGGTGGGTACTCCCGCACTTGATGCAGTATGGGCATTCGGTCCTTCCATTAAAACGGTTGTTTCTGAGAGCTACCGCCTCTATCTTATCGTTGGCGGTTGTGCAGCGCTCGCCTTTGCGCGGACATAAGCAGCCGCCTGTTCCTGTGGAAAGTTGTATGGCTTACCCGCGGTAGGAATGCTAGAGTTGCTACCATGCACTTGAGCGCACGTCTTGCGCAGCTAAAATCTATTCTCATCCCGAATTCTCTCTCGGGGCTTTTTCTAGCACCGATATCTCTCGAAGGTATCGCCTTATACCCGACCGATGCAGTCGCAGAACTCACGCGGCGAGCCGGAAACACTGATCTAAGAAAACAAGTGGAAGAATATCTCCAGCACGATATTCCATCATATATGCAAGATACGCCAGTTCTCTGTCTTGCTCGCTATATCGCAACGCCAAATTTTGAAACACTGAGATTCTTGGCACTCACCGAGCCATTTGGGCTGCCTGCTGTAGTGACAGAGGACCCCGGCGACAAATTCTCTGCACACAATCACCTCAAACGTGCACTCTGCAAACTTCCCATCACAGAACGCCTGCATCAAAAACATGGGAGATTGCACGAGCGTTTCCGTCCTCATACCATCATTGATTTTACGAAAGCGGAGGGCAAAAAGCTTAATGAAATAGAAACGCTGTGGGGAGAAAAACTCACGGCCTTCCATGCGCGCGCATTTGCACAGATGGTCAAGAGCCCGGTCATCGTTGCAAACGACACCGCATGGCTCGACCGCAACGGGCGCGGCAATCTACTTGAGCTCTACAAGCGATATCTATCCCTCTTCGTTGTGCACGGTATTTTGTTTGAGGATTATGTTTTATCAGACGCGCAAGACGCAGAGTTTGTAAAAACCATTGTGCGCCCGGCGGTAGAATTCGTTGAAAACAAATTTGGTCACAAACCTCTCATCGCAGAACTTGTTCCACAAACATTTGAAAGCAGCACGTTTTGGATTAGTTATCCCAAGCGCATCCGCGAACTCGCCAGCGAACAAGGGCTTCGAAACCACCTATGACAAGTGCTTGGTTTTTCATAGCACTCGTGGGGCCATTCATGTACGCGCTCACGAATCACATAGACAAAATTCTCTTGGAGAAATACTTTAAGGATGGCGGTGTCGGCACATTACTTCTTGTGTCGTCGCTCATTGCATTTCTTGCGTTACCGTTCTTCTTCCTCATGGACCCGCACGTCCTCGACGTAAGCGCAATGAACATCTTCATCCTCGCAATCGTGGGCATTCTCAATGTGATTGTACTTTGGCTGTACCTCCTCGCACTCAAAGATGAGGAAGCGTCGGTTGCGGTTGTCTTTTACCAACTGATGCCAGTCTTTGGGTATGCACTTGGCTACCTTATCCTCGACGAAACGCTCACACAGATGCAGCTCATCGCAATGGCCATCATCATATTTGGCACGACTATCATTTCATTTGAGGTGGACGAGGACAACGCATTTACGCTCCGTACCAGCACGATAGCGCTGATGCTGGGCGCCTCCCTCGCATGGGCACTTGAATCAGTGATATTTAAGGCGGTCGCTCTCGAAGAAAATCTCTGGGGCACACTCTTTTGGGAACACCTCGCGCTTGCGATGTGTGGTGTTTTCATATTCACAATGAGCAAATCGTACCGACGCCACTTTCTCCATGCGCTCAGTGAAAATTCTCGCAGTATTCTCGCACTCAATCTTTTGAATGAAGGTCTCTATCTTGTCGGTAACGTTGTATTTTCGTTTGCATACCTACTGGCCCCGATTGCACTCGTCCTCCTTACCGAGTCATATCAGCCGCTCTTTGTCTTTGCGATAGGCATCTTCCTTACTCTATTCTTTCCTCGCATTACCGCCGAGAAAATACATGCCCGACATCTCTTTCAGAAAGCACTGGCAATAATAATCACTGGCATCGGCACGTACCTTCTCCTCACATCCTAAGCAGCCCAACATTCCTGCTATACTTTAGAATATGGATGCCGAACGCGTCGCGCAGAAGCTCCCGCTTATTCTCCTTATCGCGCTTGCGCTTTCTGCGGCGGCTTCTTTCTATCGCTTCATTGTCCTAGAAGATTACATTGTTCGCTACGAGGTACCCTGTGATCCTGCTTCACAAGACTGTTTCGTGGGCTGCGAAGATACCGCCTGTGCCGAATACCATTTTTATGCCGAGGCTCGCAAACAGGCCCGCGACCTCTCGGCCGCCTGCGGGGGAGACGTGAGTGAGTGCCCTGCGGCAGAGCGCTGCGTACCAAGCGACACCTACTGCACGATCACGTACTGCGATACCACAGACCCAGACGCTCAATGCGAGACCGTACAAAGCGGCGCGCAAACAGAGGAGCCCGAACTTCTCGATACTCTATGATCTGCCACCTCTTCCCAGAACCGAGCTTTCTTGTATTTTCTACCGAACTTTCGGAGCTTTTTTATTACGCGCACCTGCCAACAGTGTTCGTCGCGCTCGCGGTTGGTCTCTTTGTATTTGCGAGCGCACCCCATCAGCTTCTCAACAGACTCCTATTCGTCCTCTCGATACTGTTTGCCCTCTGGATTGGAGCCAATCTTGTTGTGTGGACGAATATCCATAGCCAGGTAATCCTCTTCGCATGGTCTTTCTTCTGGCTACTCTCTGGCCTTATCGCACTCACTGCAATATACCTGGTCTCGGTGTTTGTGACCCAGCGCGATATAGGGCCTGCACAAAAACTATTGCTCGCCGTGCTCGCGCTCCCGCTCATTATACTGGCGCCCACAAAAGCCAACTTGAGCGGATTCGATCTTGTTGCGTGCGATGCGTTCGGATTTGAAAGCGAATTTTTCTCTTTCTATCCAGTACTACTCGGCACCCTCGCGGTAGGGTGGATATTCATACTGCTCATTCGTTCTTCTCGAAACACAGCTCCAGCTCGACGCTTTGAGATATCACTTTTAGGAGCAGGAATCGAAATCTTTCTCATTCTGTTTTTCGCGACAGACTTCATCTCTTCTCAGTTAACAAGCATAGGTGTATTTGAGGACTCAGAACTCGAACTCTACGGACTCTTCGGTATGACCATATTTATGGTCTACATCGAGATTTTGCTCGTACGCAGCACAACGTTTAGTATCGGGCTTATTGCTTCCCAAGTACTCGTCCCTGCGCTCGCCGTCCTCATCGGCGCGCAGCTCACCTTCGTCCAGACACCAACGAGCATCGCGCTCACCTGTATCGCGCTCATATTTACGCTTATACTGGGGACGATTCTCGTGCGAAGTATCCGCAAAGAGGTCCGCCTACGCCAAACAGTAGAAGCTCAAGAACAGGAGCTCGAAAAAATTAACGCCCAGCAAGTAAACCTCCTTCACTTCATATCCCACGAAATAAAGGGGAATCTCAACAAAGCGCAGGGAGTATTTGCCGGCATGCTCGAGGGTGATTATGGGCAACTTTCTGCAGAACTTTCGCATATTGCAAAAGGAAGCCTCGACGACGTGCGTGGCGGTATCGCGATGGTTATGGATATTCTTGATGCCTCCAATCTCCGCAAGGGAAGCGTGTCGTACGACAAGAAGCCTTTTGATATACGTCATACCGTCCTTGCAACAACCGACGCGGTACGCAATGTAGCTATGGCGCGCGGATTGCAGGTGGAAGTAATTACGCCACCTTCGGGAGCACTCACCATAAACGGAGACGAGGCGAAACTCGAAAAGCATGTGATACGAAACCTCGTTGACAACGCAATTCACTACACACAAGAAGGATTTGTGCGAGTCTCGATACACGCCGTCAACAATACGGTACGATTCGCCGTCGAAGACAGTGGTGTGGGAATCACCCCCGAAGATATGGCACATCTCTTTACCGAAGGAGGAAAGGGAAAAGATTCAACGAAGATAAACGTAAACTCAACCGGCTACGGGCTCTTTATCGCCAGACAGGTGGTGGAGGCGCATGGAGGAACTATTCGGGCCGAATCAGAGGGAGCAGGGAAAGGATCGCGCTTCGTGGTAGAGCTGCCTCTCGCGTGATATTATCGGGGACATGAAGCCGCGCCTTCTTACTGGCCTGCAGCCTTCGGGCACCCTCCACATAGGGAACTATTTTGGCGCACTCAAGCCCTTTGCGGCACTTCTCAAGCACTACGATGCAACGCTCATGGTGGCCGATTACCACGCCCTCACCACACTGCGCGACCCGGCCGCTCTGCGGCAAAATATTATTGACGTGGTAAAAGACTACCTCGCGGTGGGCGTAAACCCAGCCGAGGCTACCATATTCAAACAATCCGACGTACCCGAACACACCGAGCTCGCATGGATATTTGAGTGCTTGGTAACGGTCCCATTTCTCGAGCTCGCTCATTCATACAAAGACAAGGTGGCGAAGGGGCTCGAAGCAAATGCAGGGCTCTTTAATTACCCCATGCTCATGGCGGCCGATATATTGCTCTACGACACCGACGTGGTGCCCGTGGGAGCGGATCAGCGTCAGCACGTGGAATACGCACGCGAAGCTGCTTCGAAGTTCAACAACGCGTACGCACCACTCTTCAAGGAGCCGAAAGAAAAGATTCAAGAAGAGGTTTCGATAATTCCGGGGACCGATGGCAAAAAGATGAGCAAGAGCTACGGCAACACCATTCCGCTCTTTGCCACGCGCGACGAAATCGCAAAAGCGGTGATGAGTATTGTGACCGATAGCTCCGGCGAACGCCCCGAAAATGTATACGCTATCCACAAAAACTTCCGCCGCTCCGAGGATATCGAGGCGATATACGAGGAGCACCGCGGCAAATACAAGGTGCTCAAAGAGGCGCTCATCGAAGACATCGATACCATGATTGCCCCTATGCGCGAAATGCGCGAGGCGATATCTGATACCGATGTGCGACATGTGCTTGCAGACGGTGCCGAGAGGGCACGTGCACGAGCCGCTGCCAAAATGAAAGCGGTGCGAGAAGCAGTAGGTATAACTATCTAAATTACATTTCTTTCTTATGGAACGCATTTTGATTGGTGAATTGGGAAAGCACGTGGGGGAGCAGGTCGCGATTAGCGGCTGGGTCGCGGTGCGCCGCGATCAGGGCAAGATGGTGTTCTTTGATTTCCGCGACCGCTCAGGCATTGTGCAAGGAGTTGTACTGCCACAGAGCGCCGCCCTCGATGCGGCCAAAGAAACCACGCGCGAAAGTGCTGTCGAGGTGGTTGGTACGGTCAATAAGCGTCCCGAGAAAAATATTTCTGCTGGCAAACAAAATGGCGACGTGGAATTGCTCGTAGAGCAGCTCACCATCCTCAACAAATCACACACCCTGCCGTTTGATTTGGAGAGCGAACTCAATCTCGATACCTTGCTCGACAACCGCCCGCTCATGCTCCACACGCAGCGCGAGCGCGATATCTTTGGTGTGCAGGCCACGATAGTGCAGGCATATCGCAACGCACTCATCGCACGCGATTTCACCGAATTCCAAGCGCCGGCGATTGTGGGTGGCGACGCCGAAGGTGGCGCCGCAGCATTCAAAGTACAGTACTATCACGACACAACCGCTTTCCTCGCGACCTCGCCACAGTTTTACAAAGAGCTCATGGTCAATGCCTTTGAGCGCTCGTTTACTATTGCCAAAATTTTCCGCGGCGAAAAACATGCGACCCCGCGCCACCTCTCCGAGCTCACGCAAATGGATTTTGAAATGGGATTCATACGAGATTACCGCGACGTAACGCGCGTTCTCGAAGAAGTGATTCGCGACGTCGTACGCGCAGTAGGGGAGAAGCATGCAGCTGTGTTTGAGCGCTTCGGCACAAGCGTCCCGCTCGCGCCCGACCCATTTCCCATGCTTTCCCTCACCGAAGCACAAGACATCATTCGCAAAGAATTTGGTCGCGAGGTAGAAGACATAAACGACATGTCGCCCGAAGACGAGCGCCAGATATGCGAATGGGCCAAGCGCGAAAAACAATCCGACTTCGTGTTTATCACGGGCTACCCCACAAAAAAGCGCGCCTTCTACACCTACGAAGAGCCGGGCAAAGCACCATTTTCGAGCGGATTTGATTTGCTCTTCCGCGGGCTCGAGATAAACAGCGGGAGTCAGCGCATGCATGATTACGACGCAATGATAGAGCGCATGAAGGAGCGCAAGCTCGATCCCGAGAAGTTTTCGTTTTATTTGCAGGCGCACAAATACGGCATCCCCCCGCACGGCGGCTGCTCCACGGGCCTTGAGCGCATCACCATGAAAATGCTCGACCTCCAGAACATCCGCGAAGCCACCACCTTCCCGCGCGACATGAACCGCATAGATACACTCCTCCACGCAACCCCTGCAACTTCTTCAGACGCACTCAGCCAAAAGGGGGATCAATAGCACATGGCATTCATACTCGAAACATCTCAGCATCAAGGCCCGCTTGAGGCGCTCCTCGAGCTCATTGAAGCGCGCAAGCTCTCTATCACTCAAGTCTCGCTCGCCGAAGTGTGCGACGCCTACTTGGCATACCTCGAAAAGCTCCCCGAACTCCCGCTCGGCGAAACAGCCCAATTTGTACTGGTCGCCTCTACGCTCCTCCTTATAAAATCTCGCTCGCTCTTGCCGTCGCTCACGCTCACCGAAGAAGAAAAAGAGAGTGTAGAAGAACTGGAGCGCCGCTTGGCGCAACTTCGTATCATAAAAAACTCCGCAAAATTATTGCGCAAAGAGTGGGGAAGAGCGCCGTTTGTCATCGAGCGTCGCGCGCCAGTGCGTCAGCCTATCTTTAGCCCGGCCGAAGCGAGTGTCTCGACACTCACGCTCGCGATGCAAAAACTCATTTCGCTTTTGCCCACACCCGAAAAGCTCGCCGAAGTTGCCGTCGCACCGGTACTCAAGCTCGAAGAAGTGGTGGCGAACCTCAAGCAGCGCCTTTCTTCGGCAGTGCGCACCACCTGGCGCGACCTCACCAAAAATGCTTCGCGCGGCGACGCTATCGTACATTTTCTCGCGATTCTCGAGCTCGTGCGCTCGGGCTCAGTGTCTGTCACCCAGCAGTCGCTCTTTGCCGATATGACCATCGAAACCGAAGGGGAGTCGAGCTTGCCGCGATATGGAGTATAAGCAACCTCTAGCAATGACTTCCTCGCTTGTCTAAATATGCGATAGAATAGACGCATGAGCACACCAACTATCGCACAACGCGCCGAGGCACTCCTTTTTGCAGAGGGCGGTCCGCTCTCCAAAAAGAAATTGGCAAATCAGTTGGGCTGCAGCGCAGAAGAACTCGCTACGGCGCTCGCTGAGCTCGCACAGCGCTACCAAGAAGGAGGTTTAACCCTCATTCTTTCCGACACCGAAGCAACGCTCGCCGTTGCTGCAGCAGCACAAGAATCGGTGCGCAAGGCCCAAGAAGCAGAGCTCGGCGAAAAGATAGGCGACGCTGGTCTCGAGGTGCTTTCTATACTTCTCTACCGCGGTCCATCTACGCGTGCTCACATCGATTACGTTCGCGGAGTAAACACCTCATCCACCGTTCGCAATTTACTTGCACGCGGCCTGATTGAGCGCGCCGGGAACCCCGAAGACGGTCGCGAATATTTGTATCGCCCCACCACCGAGCTCCTTGCGCACCTCGGTGTTCGCACTGCGCAAGAATTGCCAGATTATGCTAAAATAGCAGGCGAATTGGCCTCTTTTGAGCGGTCCCAAGCCGCCGCAGAGCCGTTCGCTTCCCATGGAAACAACGCCGACAACCCAGCCTGAGATAATCGATTCCGCACCCTGTACACGCGCTACCTACGCGGGCAGAGGTCTTCTGTCTCTCATATTTCTTGTCGCGGGTTTTTTGGTGTATACCTACTTTTCCGAAACCGCAGTAGTCTCTGCCGCAGCAACGCAAACACAAACCGCCGCAGTGGCGATTGCTGCACAAAAAGCAGCCGCTCGCGAAGCATTTCAGGGCATTGGTCTTCAGGCAGAGAGCGCAATCGTGTTTGACGCATCCACCGGCGTAACGCTCTTTGCACGCAACTCATCCGCACAACTCCCGCTCGCTTCTATCACCAAGGTACCGCTCGCGCTCGCCGTGAGCGAAGCACTGCCGGCCGACGCCATCATCACGCTCACGCATGGCGTTCAGGGTTCGGGCACAACCGACTCACTCTCGGCGGGTTCACGATGGCGCGTCCGCGAGGTAGTAGATTTCACCTTGGTTGGTTCTTCAAACGATGGCGCACAGGCGCTCGCCGATGCTGCAGATGAATCTCTGCGCATCCGTTACCCAGAAGCACCTGCCGGGGGTGCGGCAGTGTGGCTCATGAACAAACTCGTGCGAGACCTGGGTCTCCCGCACTCATACTTCCTCAATCCCACCGGCCTCGATGAATCTTTGTCACAATCCGGTTCATACGGCAGCGCAGCCGATACGGCGCGACTCTTTGCGTATGCAGCCTCCACCTCCCGCGATATTTTCGAAGCAACTGCGCAAAAAGAAGTAACGATTACTTCTCTCGACGGCGCACAGGCGCGCGCGGTAAACACAGACGCAGCGATAGAAGATATACCAGGGCTTGTGCTGGGAAAGACAGGCTTCACCGATCTTGCGGGAGGGAATCTCGCCGTGGTTGCAGATCTGGCACCCAATCATCGCATAGTGGCTGTAGTGTTGGGCTCTACACGCGAAGGAAGATTTTCTGATATTCGCACACTCATAGTGGCTGCCCAGGCCTCGCTCTCTCTATTCGAGGCAAGCTCGACGCCACCACTCAACTAAGTATGGACTCATTTGCTCCACCACTCATTAGTGCTCTCATTCCTGCAGCCGCCGCATTTGCTATCGGGCTCGCCATCACTCCCATCGTTACGCACTATTTATATCTCCACAAAGCATGGAAAAAAACTGCCGGCAAAAAGGCCCTCGACGGTTCGGCGGCGAGCGTATTCAACGATCTTCACAAGCACCACGAGGTACGTGCGCCGCGCATGGGTGGCGTAGTGATTTGGGTGAGCGTATTGCTCGCTGTCATTCTTTTTAGGGTAATAAGTATTGTCTGGCCCACACCGTTTACTTTTGCGCTCGACTTCCTTTCGCGTAGCCAAACATGGATTCCGCTCGCCGCACTCCTGATTGGTGCGCTCGTAGGTCTCATCGACGACATTCTTACGGTGAGTGCAAAAGGGGAAGGGCTTCGCCTCCGTGCGCGACTCGCGATTGTTGTAGTACTTTCCACCTACATTGGCTGGTGGTTTTATGCAAAACTCGGATTCATCGCCATCAACGTCCCGTTTGCCGAACCAATAACCCTCGGGTGGCTGATTGTTCCACTCTTTATATTGGTATCACTTGCCGTGTACGCGTCGGGGGTTATCGACGGTATCGACGGTCTTTCGGGAGGTGTTTTCGCTCCTATTTTTGCCGCATACGCAGTCATTGCATTCGCACAACAGCAAAGCGATTTGGCAGCACTCTGCGCAAGTATCGTAGGTGCTCTTCTCGCATTCCTCTGGTTTAACATTCCCCCCGCACGATTCTACATGTCGGACACTGGCACGATGGGGCTCACGCTCACTCTCGCTGCTGTAGCATTTCTTACAGACAGCCCCGGTGGGGGAGTTGGGATTAGCGTCTTACCGATTGTTGGTTTTGTCCTCGTCGCTACGGTTGCCTCAAATATGTTACAAGTATTCTGGAAGCGCGCATTCGGGCGGAAGCTTTTGCGCGTAGCGCCGCTCCATCATCATTTCGAAGCGATTGGTTGGCCCGGCTACAAGGTTGCTATGCGTTATTGGGTCGTCTCTTCGATGAGCGCGTTTGTGGGTGTCATCGTCGCGCTCGCTACACTTGCCTAAGATATGAGTAAAAAAAGCGCCCACATCGATAGTGTGCTCGCGCTCATCTTGGCGACACTCGTCGTGGGCGGCGGCCTCCTCTTTACTTCTGCAGCATTTGGCCTGCTCGCTCGAGGATCTCTCAACATGAGCTCTGTCTTTTTGAGTCATCTCGGCATGGGTATGGGTGCCGGTTTTGTGGCGCTCCTTATTGGGGTATTTGCTGATTATCGTTTGTGGAGAAAATATGCACCTTTTCTTTTTGGTGCCGCACTTCTCATTACCGCCGCTGTATTTATTCCCGGCATTGGCTTCGAGCATGGCGGGGCGCGCCGCTGGATTCATGTTGGCGGTATGTCACTCCAGCCGTCCGAAATGCTAAAACTAGCGGCACTTCTGCTGGGTGCTGCCTATTTTGCAACCATAAAACAGAAAGTGGCTACCACACAATGGGGACTGGGTGGCTTTTTGGCTATTCTTGTCGTGCCTGCACTGCTTCTTATTGCACAGCCCGATATCGGTACGCTTGGCGTCATCGCTATCTCGCTCTTTGCTATATTCTGGGTCGCAGGTGCACGCATGCGCGACATCGCACTCCTTGTAGTGATAGGCATGATTGCGTTTGCTGCAGTATTTTTTACCAAACCGTATATTCGCGACCGTATCTCGACATTCTTTGACCCCTCGCAGGGCCAACATGCAGAGAGCTACCAAATACGTCAGTCGCTCATTGCCATAGGATCAGGACAAATAGTAGGACGTGGCTTTGGGCAGGGGATACAAAAATTTACCTACCTTCCCGAACCAATGGGTGATTCTATTTTTGCGGTTGCCGGAGAAGAGCTCGGCTTTGTTGGGACAGTTTCTATTGTTTTGCTCTTTCTTGCGTTTGGGCTGCGCGGATTCCACGTTGCAACAAAAGCTGCCGACCCCTTTGGCATGTATCTCGCAGTGGGTATTGCCACCTATCTCACTATCGAAGCCTTTATAAACATCGCCTCTATGCTCGGCATGGTGCCCGTGACGGGCATCCCACTCACATTTATAAGCCAGGGCGGCTCGGCGATGCTCATGACACTCGCGAGCGCTGGCATACTGCTGGGCATCTCGAGAGGGAAAAAGAAGGCTGCCTGATGTTTAGGTCTGTCAAAAATCGGGTACAATAGCCTGTATGCGTATCGCATTTACAGGCGGGGGGACAGGCGGGCATTTTTACCCGCATATTGCCGTTGCTGAATCCATAGAGGAAATCTGCAACGAAAAAAGTCTCATCGAGCCACAGCTGTACTATCTGGGGCCAGAACCATTTGATAAGCTCGCACTTGCAGAACACGACATAGCATATGTGTCAAGTCCGGCAGGGAAGGTACGCCGGTACGCATCTATACTCAACGTGTTGGGCGCATTCTCAACGGCTGCTGGAATCATAAGCTCGATAGGAAAGCTCTTTTCGCTCTATCCCGATGTGGTGTTTTCTACGGGCGGCTACGCTGCATATCCCACCTTGTGGGCGGCGCGCATTCTTGCTATTCCCGTTGTCATATACGATGCCGACGCCAAGCCCGGCCGTGTGTCGCTGTGGTCGTCCAAGTTTGCCAAGTGGATTGCTGTCGCGCACCCCGATGCTGCGGCAAATTTCCCGGCAAAAGTACGCGACCGCATGGCGCGCGTAGGGCACCCGATACGCAAAGAGATTCGTGGTTTTGCCCGCGAAGGAGGTCACGAGTTTCTCAAACTCGATCCGTCGGTCCCAACCATCTTCGTGCTCGGCGGTTCGCAAGGCTCACGCGCAATAAACGAAACACTGCTCGATGCGTTGCCAGATTTAGTTTCTCGCTACAATATCGTTCACCAAGCCGGTACTGCAAATCTCGAGGAAGTGCGGGGTATCTCTTCGGTGTCACTCAAGGGGTCGCCATTTTTGGACCGCTATCGTGTCTTTGGACTCCTCAATACGCTCGCCATTCGTATGTCGGCCGGTATTTCAAATCTTGTTATATCGCGCGCCGGCTCGGGCACTATTTTTGAAATCGCATCGTGGGGAATCCCCGCAATTCTTATTCCTATTCCACCCGACGTATCGCACGACCAAACAGAAAATGCCTACTCATACGCGCGCATGGGCGGTGGCATAGTGATAGAGCAACAAAATCTCACACCACATGTATTATCTGCCGAGGTGGATCGTCTTATGCAAGATGCGACCATGCGTGAGCGCATGCATGCTGCCGCCGAAAAGTTTGCCCGCCCAGAGGCGGCACACAAAATAGCAGAAATCTTGCTCGAAACATCGCTCGCACACGAGGCCGTCTAATTTTTCTATGAACACACCTATCACACGATTCGCACCAAGCCCCACAGGATTTATGCACATAGGTGGTGTACGTACCGCACTCTATGCGTGGATGTGGGCGCGCAAACACGGCGGCACTTTTATTTTGCGCATCGAAGACACCGACAAGGAGCGCGAGGTCCCGGGGTCTATCGAGCACATTATGGAAACACTGCGCTGGTTAGGATTAGAGTGGGATTATGGGCCCGACAAGCCAGGAAATTTTGGTTCATGTATCCAATCCCAGCGCCTTGATACCTACCGCGCCGCCGCTCAGCAACTCGTAGATAAGGGTCTCGCATATCCAGACCCCTACAGCGCCGAAGAAATTGATGGGTTTCGCCGAGCAGCACAAGCCGACAAGCGCGTGTTTCTCTTCCGCGACCATCGCCCGAAAGAGTTTGGTGCATGGGACGGCACGCGCCCACTGCGATTCAAGGTACCCGAGGTAAAACGCAGCCACTGGCACGATGCAGTGCGCGGTGAACTGCAGGCAGGGGAGGAGGCACTCGATGATTTTATCCTCATGAAGAGCGACGGCTACCCAACGTACAACTTTGCGCACATTATCGACGACCAGCACATGGGTATCACGCATATTATGCGTGCCGATGAATTTATTTCTTCGACCCCTAAATTCCTTTCGCTCTACGAAGCGCTGGGCATTACGCCGCCCGTTTTTGTAACGCTCCCACCAATCTTGCGCGAAGATAAAACAAAAAAGCTTGGCAAGCGCGATGGTGCAAAAGACGTTCTCGAGTACCGTGCCGAAGGATATTTGCCTGAAGCAATGATAAATTTTCTTGCACTCATCGGCTGGAACCCGGGCACGCCCCAAGAAATATTTTCTCGCGAAGAACTCATCGCGGCGTTTGATATCTCTGGTATTCACTCGCACGGCGGCGTGTTCAACGAAGAAAAACTTCGCTGGTTTAACAAGCAACATCTCAGTCGATTGAGCAATGAGCGCTTTAAGGAAATCATCATAACCCCAATGGTCAGCTCTACGACTACCGCCTACTATGACACGCATCAAGCAAGCCACAGTACTGATGCATTTGTGATTGATTCAAAACATGCGGATATTTGGAACAAACTCACGCCTATCATTCGAGAGCGCATTGCAACAGCTGCAGATTTCTCGGCCGAACTTAATTCAGGTGAATATTCATATTTCTTTGCCCCACCAAAAACGACACAAATTAAAACGGAGCTTCTTCCTAATAAATCTTCGTCCCTGACCGAGGCACTAGGTTACCTACAAGATGCACGCAATTTACTTGCTAAAGCAGATTTCTCTTCTGCGGATACACTTAAGTCAGCTCTCTGGGATTACGCCACAGAAAAGGGGAGAGGGAACGTCTTGTGGCCTTTGCGCTACGCACTCACCGGCAAAGAAAAGTCCCCCGACCCGTTTACCGTCGCCCATATCATCGGTAAAGAAGATACCCTGGCACGCATAGATGCTGCACTTACTCTCGGCCTATGAGAAAGGTCGTGGCAATACTGTTCGCGATTTTTTTCGCGCTACCCATGGTGATGCATGCTCAAAGCGCTGATGAACTCCGCGCACAAATCGCAGACCACAATGCTCAAATAGAAAAACTCGATAAAGAAATTGCTCAGTTTGAAAAAGAGCTCGTCGCGGTAGGGGGCAAAAAAAAGACTCTGCAAAACACCATCTCTTCTCTCAACATCACGATAAAAAAGACAACCGCGACAATCAACGTCACCAAAAATAAAATTGGTGCAACCGAGCTTGAGATTCGTGAGCTCGCTGGTGACATCGCAGACCGCGAGACCCTTATCGCACACCAGAAGTCTGGCATCGCAGCGTCACTGCGCACTGTCGCCGGCGAAGATGATCGTTCTCTCATCGAGCAGACACTTTCCGAAGACACACTTGCTGAAACGTGGCGCGTGCTCGACGCCGCAGCCGAATTCCAGGAGTCCATGCAGGAGCGCATTAGCACACTTTCAAAAGAAAAAGAGCGACTCGCTACCTCTAAGGCTGCCACCGAGAGCAAGCGTGCAGAGCTTTTAAAACAAAAGCAAACGCTGCTTGCACAGCAGGGTTCACTCACCGCAACCAAGCAATCACAAAACGAGCTCCTTGCCGCAACAAAATCCCAAGAGGCCGAGTACCAGCGCATCCTCAAAGAAAAAAAGGCGCAGCAATCGACATTTGAAGGAGCGCTAACCGACCTCAAATCAAAGCTGGCAGTAGCTATCGACCCCTCATCAATCACTCCCGCTGGCAAAGGTGTTTTGCGCTGGCCCACCGACACGGTGCGCGTCACCCAGTACTTTGGCAATACTGCCTTTGCTGCGAGCGGCGCCTACAAAGGCAAAGGTCACAACGGCATAGATATCGGTGTACCAAACGGCACGCCACTCAAGGCCGCACTTTCGGGCACCGTAGTTGGCACAGGAAATACCGATAGCGTACGCGGCTGTTATTCGTTTGGTAAGTGGGTACTTATCAAACACGGCAATGGACTTTCAACACTCTACGCCCACCTCTCAAAAACCGCCGTATCAGCGGGCCAACAAGTTTCTACCGGGCAACTCATTGGCTACAGCGGGGAAACAGGGTACGCTACCGGTCCTCATCTTCACTTTGGTGTATATGTTTCGTCGGCAACCCAGATTATGAAATTGGGTGATGCCACAAATTCAAAGAGTGCGTGCTCAAGCGCTACCATGCCCATTGCGCCACTTTCAGCGTATCTCAACCCGATGAATTATCTCTAGTGCCGCGTTTTGCACGAGTGCCTTGGCGTTTCCACTCAATATGGAACGAGGCGTCTATTTCTACAGGCTGGGCTTTTCTGAGCGAGGCTAAAATATTGTGCGACACGGTTGGAAAATGCTTACTGTGATCGAGCTCGCCGGCAAGCCAGTGCAAATCGTTCTCGGCCGTGAGCCATCGCTCGAGCGCAAAACGAGACACATCAAACGGTGCAGAATATGCTTTGAGCGATTTTGTTCCGTTGGGCATAAAATATTCATGGAAGTACGACATCGCGAGTTCGCGCGGTGATGTGTATACCGCATCGCGGTAACGCAAGACAGCATGATTGGTCTTGCTGATTGCGCCCCAGCGATTGTTTTTCTTAAACAGTGCCACCACATGATCCTGATCGTCTCCGCTAGTCTGAAAGTCCAGAAGAAGCGGGCGGGCACCGTGGTACGCGAGGACAGCCGCCGCAAACAGAGCCCCTTCGAAACAATGTGCCGTTTTTTCGCGCACAACTCGGCGTGGTGAGTAGTATGTCTCGCCCTGGTCCTCAAAATTGACCGACAGCGAGTCGAGATAGTCTTGTATGGCATCTGGGGTGCCGAGATTATCAAAAAGTGCTTTCTCGTGGGGGACTAGGAGCGCCGAGATACGGCTAGAAATCGTTGATTTACGGCTCATGAGGGAATTATAGCGCAAAAGCTTGGGCTCGAATCAAATCCGAAGGTGGAGAGGGTTATTTCCAACATAGACCCGTAGGAGCGTGCTGGAAAATAACCCCTGATCTTTACGAAATATGCCCGGGGCCGCCTTGCCCCCATGTTTATGTCGCAAAAGATATATTGTGCGACATGTCCAGTATAGAGAAGGGCGGGCCTGAGAATCTCGCCTAGGCCCGCTTACTGTCTTATCTCTCCCCTTGAAAGGCTTAGCCTAGACCGTGTTTTGCGCCGGCGTTTTCGTCACGCTGATTTTTGCGCACTGGAATATCTTGAAACAAAAATCCTGGCCGCGGGGGACGAAGCTGATACATGTATTTTCCAGTAGAGGAGAAGGCAGTGGGTTCGTGTATCACATGTAGTTCACACCCGCCTATCCCCTGCTTTGTGTCATATCCCGGAGGCCTGTCATATTGTGCAAGTATTGCCACCAGGACCCAGCTATTCCAGTGGAATGTATGGCTGATGGCTTCTATTGCTTCCTGGTCACTACAGGCGACCATATATACCGGCTCTCCTTCTGGCATATCGCCTGCAACACATATGGTGTAGCTCATGCTGCACCAGAGGGTCGCCAGCGCAAGGATACACTTTCTCATCCGACTTCCCTTTCCTTGGGTTGAGGTTTCAAATAACCTTCTACCCCAATTAGAGCACGCCCCTAGTGGGTAGCAAGCACTACCGGACCGAACGCACAAATCTTGCAAACCATTTCGGCAGCTTACCTCCAGAAATGGAACTACCCATCATGCGCGGCTTAAAATTATTGAATATAAATTCTTGAGCCGATTTGAGTTCCGCTTCGCGCTGTGCCAATAATTCTGGATTCGGCTGCGCCTCCGAAGGAAAGAGTTCAAGCTCGTTGATGCGCACATCGCCCACGTCCTTGATGCCAAGCTCTTGGGCGCGTATCGGATCGTACGCCAACAAAAAGATACGCCGCACGAAGCCATCTATTTCCTCTCGCTTCCACTGTTCAATGGTATACAAACCACAGTGCCCGAGCAGCAAACTTATAAAATGTGCCTCAGCGGCATGCAATTCGGCATGGTGAATATTTTCTGTCATAACAATTTTCGCACTTCGAGCGAGAGAAAAAGCGGGAACTCTTTGCGTGCCCTATCCTCCCCTGCTTGGCGCGGACCTTTTTCGCTCACGCGATGAGAAATCCATTCTTCCATGCGCGTGATACACAGACCCGCCGCTGCAAATGCTTTCATGTGGTCTTGGAGTGAACGATGAAATGAATATGTATATTCGTGCTCCCCTTTCTTGCCCGGCGTCATATCCATCTTTTCGCGCGACGCAGAGAGGTATGCATCGACACGGCGATACTGTGTCTTTTGAGCATCGTCCCATCCCCATGCGCTTTTTTTCGGAATACGAAACGCTGGATGATTGAGTACAAATACACAACGCCCTCCGCTCTTGAGTACGCGTGAGACTTCTTTCATGACTGCTTCAAGTTTCTCCATGTTTTGAAGCGCAAGAACGCAGGTCAGTACATCGTATGAAGCATCTTGTGCAAATGCGAGTGCATCAGCCGATGCAACATGGTATTTGATAGCCGGCGTATCTTTCTTGGCGCGAGCGATGAGCTCGGGGGCAATATCTGCACCCGCAACCTGCGCACCGCTCGCCGCAAGCAAACGGGTAAAATATCCTTCACCGCACCCAATATCGAGTATTGTCTCCCCTCTCTGCGGGGCGACCATGCGTACAAAATTGGGTGCGATTACTTTTGCGTGATACGTGTCTTCTCCCGCAACATGCTCGTCGTACCAATCGGCTACCGAACCCCAGGAAGTGGTTTTTTTATTTGTCATAGCCAACTATCTTGAAAGATCCGAGTACGCACACTATCGTCCATAAAGCCGCGCCCACTAAGACACCGAGGTGAAAATAGCTAGTGAGCATGTATCCGATTTTAACCCCTTCCCACGCAATAACTACGTAGAGTGCGCTACAGGTGTAGAAAAGATATTCTTCTAGCGGCAAGTCTAGTATCTGCACACCGATAGTGTTGCTTTTGTTAAACGTCCACAACCAGTGCGTATCGTGTGCACCGTGCTTCGCCGCCCACACATCATAAAAAGACCCTACCACAGTAATGAGTCCGATGAATATGAAATTTGTGCAACAGGAATTTGAATCTCAAGCACGCTCCATATATAGAGAGCTGGGAGCAAAAATACGGCAATCAGGCTAGCTGCGTATGAGTATTTTTTCATGCCTATTTCCACGGAATCTCAAACTGCGTAAACTCGGGCAACAGTTTGCGGCCGTACAAGAGGCGCGCGATGACCTCGGCATGGCTAAGCGCACCGGTGAGCGCATTGTGCGGCTGCGGCTCTTCGGGAATGCCGCAGTAATTGAGCACCGCATCAAGATTGAGTGCGGAGCGGTGATGCACGGGGTCTATTGGCGGCACGAGTCCCCTATTCACCATGTGCATGTAGGCAAGTGTGTGTGTATCGATAGTGCGATGCGCAAACGGCCATGCGGTATGCCCCGCACGCTCGCACGCGTTTTTTATAAAATCACGATCAAACGAAGGATTTTGTCCGGCGATAGTGCGATTGCGCAAAGCACTGCTCCAGTGCAAAAATTCGTGCACGATATCAGCCTCGCTCGGCTTACTCGCATCGGTAATCTGCGCTTTGGTAAAACCATTTACCTCAAGCGCCTCGTCAGAAATGTGCGCACCGTCCCATACACGGCATTCGGCATAAAATCGTTTTTCGGGGTTTTCTAAATCGAGCGCGCCAATAGACACTATTGAGTGTTTGTGTGCCTCTACCCCGCTGGCTTCGACATCGACGACGAGCATAACAGAGAGTGTACCGTCTTAGGCAAAAGGTGTACAGCGGATTCCTAAGCCTAGAATATTGGATGCGATTCGAGGCGCGGGGAAAGCGGGCGAGGAGTCGTACAGACTAGTACGATGACGAGCACGCCGGGGCCCCGTAACGATGAAGCGCGCCAATATTACGGGCTTTGCAAACCTCGGCAATTCTTTGCGGGGCGGTAGCCTGCTTTCTTGGCAGCGTTTTCACTCACAAACCACACCTGCTTTTCGGGCGGGATTTGCTGCGCTCCACTACACCACGGAAAGTAGTACACCGAGCCCGTGCGCAGAGCGACAAACTGCCCGCCGAGAGCGAGGGCTCGCGGCTCCCCTACCCGCGAGCTCTCTCGTATGTCCACAATAGGGCGAGCAGCTTCAAGCGCCGAAAGCTGACCCAGTCCAAACGAAGCAACCCCCACCAAAACAACAAGGATAGGTATGGCCCATAGTTCCATGGCCTCGCCCGCCCTCGCAGCCCCCACACGCTCCAGATGCTTGATTTTGAGCCATGATTCCTGTATACTGCGCATCACTCTATTGTAGCTTGGTTTTGAGCCGTTTTCGAGAGCTCAGCCCATCTATCCGGAGTCCATTTTCATTCTATGGCATCAACAAAAGCAGGTGGAACAACAAAAAACCTACGCGACTCAAATCCGAAGTATCTCGGCGTAAAGCGCGGTGACGGCCAAAAGGTTACCGTGGGCGAAGTTATCGTTCGTCAGCGCGGCACCAAGATAATGCCTGGCCGCAATATCGGCACCGGTAAGGATCATACTCTTTTTGCACTCAAGGCAGGTGTTGTACATTTCCGCACCATGCGCAAGACAGATTTCGACGGTCGCACCAAAACTCGCGGCGTTGTAGACGTTCTCGTTAAGTAATTACCTCAGCGATTCTTCAGAACCGCTCCGTGGTGAGCGGTTTCTGTCTGTGATATAAAAAATCTATGCATGTTTTTGACCTCACTCACGTTGCTCTCGTTCTCTTCCTCGTGCTCGGAGGCGGATTATTTTTGGAGCGATTGCGACAGCCTGCACTCGTGGGGTATCTCTTTATGGGTGCCATCATTGGGCCGGGGCTACTAGGCCTCCAGGGAGACGATGTCACCGTACGCTGGCTCGCCGAGCTCGCGATTGTACTTCTCATGTTTATGCTCGGACTCGAGCTCAATCTCAGCTTTTTTCGCGAATCAATAGGAAAGGCACTGGGTATCGCTCTTTCGCAAGTACTCGTCAGTGTGAGTGCCATGCTTGGTCTCACGTTCTTCTTTGATATTAGTCTCGAAACCGCTGTGCTCTTTGGATTTATTGCGGCGCTCTCTTCTACGGCAGTAGCCATGACCATGCTGCGCAATCTGGGCGAAGAGCACACCGAAATGGGTCACACCGCAACAGCCATACTTGTCGCGCAAGATATTCTCGTGGTACCTATGCTCCTCGTGGTGAGTATTCTCGGAGAAGGTTTTACGGTAGATGGCGTGCTGCATCTCGGCATTTCTCTGAGCGTTATCGCAGCGACACTCTTTGGTATTTTTGAGCTGGCTCAGCACCCCCAGTGGGTCGCGCGTCTCGAATCATTCTTTACACGCGGCGCCTCACAGCCGGTGGTTGCCGCTATGACATTGTGCTTTGGCGCTGCAGCACTTTCGGGCTCTGTCGGCCTCTCTACTGCCTATGGCGCATTTGCAATCGGACTCCTTATTGGAAACATGGGTACTATCGGCGCATCGTATCGCAGCGCGATTGAGCCCATACACGAACTCCTCATGATGGTGTTCTTTTTGTCTATTGGGCTTTTGCTTGATATCGGATTCATTCTGACAAATCTCCCACTCATCGGGGTACTGCTTGCTGTTACTGTTCTTCTCAAAACCGCCTTCACGGTGTTCATTGCGCGCATCGCCGGTATACGAAGTGAAATCGCATTACCGCTCGGCGCAGTCTTGGGGCAAATCGGAGAGTTCTCTTTCGTACTACTCGCGCTCGGTCTCTCTACCGGATTTCTTACTCACGAAACATATCAAATGGGACTGTCTGTTATTGCACTCTCGCTCGTGATTTCCCCGCTATGGTATTCATTGATGCGGCACCACTTGCGCACTGTGCACAGCATAGAGCACGCACGCGCCTAAATTATTCTCCCTGCACTACCACGGTGATAGTGGCCTTGTGGCCATGGAGATCGGCTACTACTTCAAAATCGCCAAATGTTTTGATGTGTTCTGCTGCTGCCAGGTGATGTGCGTCTACCTGCACACCATGTTCGTGTACTATCGCTGCCGCGATATCGGCCGGTGAGATTTGTTTGTAGAGGTGTCGCTGCTCGTTGCCCTTGGCAAAAATCGTAACGATTTTTCCCTGCAATTTTTGTGCGTCTTTCGCGGCCTGCTGCTCAGCCGAAGCGTGTGCGCTCTGTTCTACCCCCTTTTTCTTTTCGAGTGCTGCGACACGCTCGGGAGTCGCCTGGACCGCCTTGCCCTGTGGAATCAGTGAGTTCATGGCATAGCCATCACTCACCTCTTTTATCTCGTCGCGTCTCCCCACGCCCCCTACATCCTTCACGAAAATGACTTTCATACCTACATTGTAGAGAGAAAATGCGCCGAGTCAAAGTGGCACACGGCGAACGAGGTTTTCGAGAACCTCTGCAGCGCGACGGCGCGAAGCTGAGGAATTTTATAGCAATAAAATTCCGTGTTCGAGGAAACCTCGTTCGCCGCATGAAAAATCGTAGCGAACAATTATTCAGACAGGTACTTAATCGCCGCATCCATCTGCGGATCTTTTCCAGCCTTCACGTCTTCTTCCGTAATATCCGCTTCTATATCTGGCTTGATTCCTTCGAGCGGGATTTGCACGCCATCGGGCCCGAGCCAGCGCGCCACCGTGAGCTTGAGCGAGGTGCCCGGAGAAATCTCGACGAGCTCTTGCACCGAACCTTTGCCAAAGGTGTTGGTGCCTATGAGCTTTCCGACACCGTAGTAGCGCAGTGCATCAGCAAGAATTTCTGATGCCGAGGCAGAGCCCTTGTTCACGAGTATTGCCATCTTGAGATTCTGATTAAACACATTGTACCCAAACGAGCGGTGCACAATGGTGGGTGCGTGGCCGTCGTAGTCTTCGCTCACAATCACCTTCCCTGCTGGGGTAAACCAGCTCGCCATATCGACCGCCGCTTCGAGGTAGCCCCCAGGGTTTCCACGCAAATCGAGTACAAGCTTGGTCTTCCCCGATTCCACAAATTCACGCAGCGCACTGCGGAATAGTTCGGGCGCGTTTGAGGTAAAGGTGGCGACCGAGATGACAAACACATCGCCTTTTACCTTTGTCTCAACAATCGGGACGTTTATGACATCGCGCGTTACCTCTATTTCTTTTGGTGCCGCCCATCCTTCACGCTGTACCAAAAGCGTTACCTGTGTCCCCTTGGGACCGCGAATCATTTTTACTGCTTGGGTGACATCCAAGCCCTTAGTGTCTTTGCTATCTATTTTCAAAATCTGGTCGCCACTCTTGAGGCCGGCGCGTTCGGCGGGCGTGTTTTTGAGTGGAGAAACCACGGTGAGCACTTCGCTCTTTACGGCAATTTCCATTCCCACGCCTTCAAAGGCACCACTCATGTCTTGAGCAAATTGTTCGTTTTCTTGTGGTGGTAAGAAAAAGGTATAGGGATCGTTGAGCGAAGATGCAAGGCCTCCTATCATGCCCCACACGCGCTTATCGTTTTTGTCTTTGGTGGTGGTCGCTACGGGAGTGGTCGAAGACACCGCGGCAGGAACAAATTTTTCATCTATGACACGCCACGCTTTCCATACCGGAGAAAAGTCGACACCTTCTGGCGCGCCCGAAACCAAGCTCCCCCCAATCCCCCGCGCAACCAACTGGCGCTCAGTAAGAAAGCCAATGCCAAACCCGACGAGCAGTGCCGCGAGTACCAGGCCCACCAGCTCAGGAGAACGAACAAAGCGATGATACATGCGGCTAAGTATCGCATGCGCCACGGGCGGTGGAAAGGATGATGTCTGTATACAAGCATGTGGCCTCCAAAATACACAGGGTAACCCTGTGTATTTCGTTTGCGAGTCTTGGAGGCGGTGTTATGCTGCGTGCGAGAGGATAGGTAGAGGTAATTCTATATTGTGAAAAGATATGACTGATTACACCACAAAAAATACAAATAAATTGGACCTATCCCCATTTTCTCGAACGCACTGCAACACTCAGAGAAGCGGCTTTTGCGCTCAGACGCATAGCTGACTTGATGCTTGCCGAAGTGCAGCACATGGATGCGGCACAAGAGCGCTTTGCAGCAAAGAAAGCGAAGAAGAACGCTTAGCGCAGCCGCGGGGTATTGCCCCACACTTATCCGCTTCATGCATCGTTCACCTATGACTTCAGACACAATAGAAGCAGCCCGCACACTTATCGACTTCGCGCGCGACCATGCAGAAGACGTGTATGACCCCGACGAATATCCGCAGTACGCCCCGCTGTACCACGACATTCATAGAGCGGCCGACACGATGCAGCAGTATCTCGATTACGCATCGCGCGTATGATTTCTGTTGCCGCCACCCGCATCCGCCAACTGTCCGCGGAATGGGAATGGGGATACGTCCGATTTATTGCCTATTTCTGTGGCATAATATTTTCATGGCGCGCATGAATCGTGTTGCCGTGGGCGGCATCCCCTACCACGTCATTAAT
>JBDKGA010000039.1:0-4205 GCA_039798465.1 Candidatus Parcubacteria bacterium
AATCCAAGCCGCAGTATGCTCCCAGCATACTGCTTCCGGCAACAAAAAATTGCTGCGCTATTTTTTGTTGCCGGACTTGGATTCGAACCAAGATACCCGCCTCCAAAGGGCGGTGTCCTACCATTAGACGATCCGGCAATGTGTGCACATCATAACCCAATCTCATCTTAAATAAAAAGTGAAGGCGCCAGGGACCGTATGTCCCTGGCGCCGTGCTCTGAGCATAAATCGACATGAATCCAGCGTTCAAGCAGGCTTGGGTGTGCGTAACTTTTAAATACCTGCACACTGCCTGCGAGCGGCTTGCAATGTACCACAGATACCATAAAAGTCTAATAAAAAAGACCGCCGGCTTCTGGAGGGAAAGCCGGCGGCGACGCGTACACAACAGACGCTACTAGGATTAGGATACGAAGTACATGAATCCTGCAGTCAGCAGCAAAACCACTGCTTGACCCAAGAAAACCATGCGCATCTCGCTCATCCGAGCCTCCGTAGGTTGGTACGCAAAAGCACTAGATATAATTATACCATGTAAATATATTTTGTCTAGTTTGGAAGGGCTGCTTTCCGAAATGTTCGCTATTCCCCCTTTGCGCCACACATGTCTACTATCGCGAGTTCGAGCGGGAGAAATGGCACTGCGGCATAGGCAGTGCGCTCGTGCGCTTCGAGTACGAGGCGCAAAGTATCCGATGTTACGTTTTTGTCTTTGCTGAGAAGCGTGACGAGCTCGGTGTCTGCTTCCGAAAGCTCACGAGAAAAGGTGGGCAAAAGCTCAGGTGCAAAACGAGCGAGCAGTACTACACGCAAACGATGAATGATGAGCTTGGCGAGGAGTCGTGCATCTATATTTTCTTCTTGAGCGGAGCGGAGCGCGGCGAGTGCCGTTGCCGCATCTTTTTGCGCGATGCCGCGCACGATAGTGCGCACCAACTCGCCCTTGGGCGCTCCGCTGATAGTTTCTACTTCGACAATACTTATCTTTTTGTCGCCCGATGAAGTGATTACTTTTTGGAGAATGGATAGTGCATCGCGGAATGAGCCTTCAGCCAGAAGCGCGATGAGCTCGGCTGCGGCTTTTTCGAGTGTGTAGCCTTCGGCCTTGGCGGTGTCGGCTATTGTGTCGGCGAGCATTTCGCGCGTGGGCGATTTGAAGCTATATACCTCGCAGCGCGATTGGATGGTGTCGGGCACCTTTTCGCGCTCGGTAGTTGCAAGAACAAATATGCAATGCGCGGGCGGCTCCTCGAGTGTTTTGAGAAGTGCATTCCATGCCTCTTTGGTGAGCATGTGCGCCTCGTCGATGATGTAAAACTTGTACGGCGATTCAAATGGCATCATCCATACTCCTTCACGGAGCTCGCGAATATCATCGATGCCACGATTTGATGCGGCGTCCATTTCGTACAAGTCTTTGTCGCTCACGCCGAGTTCGCGCGCGAGAATACGCGCGACAGTCGTCTTTCCTGTGCCGCGGCCTCCCGAAAAGAGATAGGCGTGCGCAGTGCGCTTGTTTTTTATTGCGCCCTCGAGTGCTTTTACGATGTGGTCTTGTCCGCGTACCTCGTCGAAGGTGTGTGGACGGTATGCGCGGTAGAGGGTCTGGTGCGTGGTCGTTTTTGAGTCTTTTTTGGACATGGGGAGATTATCGCAGAAGGCGCGCTCGCATCGCGAGCGCGCCTTAGTACTGTTTTTTCCTCCTTTTTCCCGACCCGTAGTCAGGATATGTATAGGCAATACCAAGTTCGTCAACAAGATGTTTATTCTTGGGGCGACGCAAATACTCATCGAGGGACTTTTCGGTCATGTCTGACTCAAAGGCGAGCTGTTTGCGCAAGAGTGGCTTGTGGGTGCATCTTGCGCGCAGTCGCCGTGCTGCCGAGCGTATCCGTTCTTTTTTTGCCGCTACTTCTGTTCTGATACACCAGGCCGAAATCAGCTCCGGATGTTTTTTAAAGAACACAAAGATTGTCTGTTTTTCCACCTTGAGCATGTTTCTCAATGTTGTGAAAGTTACGAGCCCGTCCTTGTCTTGAGTCCTTGCCAAAAATACCGCTGCTTGGTACCGAGCAATAGTATTTTCTTCTTTCGAGGGACAATTAATCCCAAGAGCCCGCACCATGTGGTATGCAGCCCCGTACGTTCTCTTTGCTTTTCGAGCAATCTTACTCACAGACACTCGCCCGTCTTTTTCCTGGATGCGATCAATGATGTTGAGATATGAATCTCTTGTTCGACGCATTGGACACCATCCTCTCTAATCTAAACTACGTGAACCTTACTTGTTCCGATGCAAAATTGCAATTGCTTCTTTTGGACTCTCCGTTTCCATCAGTGCCACTCGCAAATCTTTGGCGTGGTCCCAGCCGTGGATGTAGGCTTTGAAATGCTTTTTCATAGTTGCAAAGTTTACGGTGCCACCCAGTAATTCGTCGAACAGTTGGATATGTTCGATAAGCGCCGTCACGCGTTCATGTGGAGTAGGAATGTATTCTGCAAAGAGCCAGGGATTGCCAAATATGCCGCGGCCAATCATTGCGCCATCGCAGCCGCCTGCTGCTATGTACTCGCGTGCTTCGGCAATTGTTTTTATATCGCCGTTGCCAATCAGGCGTGTTTCGGGAGCGATATCTGCGCGGATTTTTGCAATGCGCGGCATGTGTTCCCAGTGCGCAGGGACCTCCGACATTTCTTTGCGTGTGCGCAAATGCACCGTGAGTGCCGCGGGTTTTTCACGCAACAGGTGCGGTATCCAGGTATCTATTTCGTCTACGGTGTAGCCAATGCGAGTTTTGACCGATACCGGTGTTTCCCCTGCCCCGCGTTTGGCTGCTTGTATGAGCTCGCTCGCGAGAGAAGGACTTTTTATGAGTGCCGCGCCTGCGCCGCCCTTTTCTACCGATTTATCCGGGCACCCCATGTTGATGTCTACTCCATCAAAACCAAGTTCTGCGCACAAGCGTGCTGCTTTTTCCATGCGCTCAGGCACGCTCGAGAAAAGCTGCGCAACGATTGGTCGCTCGCCTTCTGTATACAAAAGCTTGGCACGCAGGGCCTGCTGGCCCTTTTCGGGGGCGAGAACCAACCCATCGGCCGAGGTGAATTCTGTCCAGGTAACGTCGGGCTTGCCGTATGTGGCGAACATACGACGAAATGCCGCATCGGTGACATCCTCCATCGGGGCCATGACGAAGAAAGGCGCTGTTAGTGTGGGCCAAAAGTTCATATGCGAAGAAGACTAGCACAAAAATCCTATGAATTGACAGTCTGCCGTTTTATACGTACCCTCCACCCAGCTCCTCAAAATGATTTGAGGAGTGTTTCGGTTTTAACCCCAGAGGACAAGGAGTTGTCATGGAAACGACCGAGCATGGTCCGATTGCAGATGCAATTGGTAAAACGAAGCAGATCTTTAAGGTACCCAATACAACATTGTGCAGCGTGCGGTCGATGCGGGCAATTACCGCAGGTGACGGTGCAAAGCGCGATGAGTTCGACAAGAAAGATGTGTATGCCACAACCACAACGTGCCGCGTTTTTGAGCTGTTGAAAGCGTGCGGTATCCCCGTCGCCTACCACAGCCAGCACGGCGACACGGAATTTACCGCCGAGTGGACAGAAATGATTCCACTCGAAATCGTGGCGCGACGCATCATCGGCGAGAAATCATCGTATCGGAAGCGGCATCTTCACGTTCCGGCCGGGCATCGGTTTGAAACATTGGTGGTGGAATTCTTTTTGAAGACCACTGGCAAACGCTTCGGGGCGTATACGTTCCCCAAGGATGACCCGCTCATCACGTCGTACGGATTGCATGGCATCTCGGTCCAACGGCCCGACATGCCTTCGTGGGATTTGCACGATAATCTTGCAATCACTATCCCGCCAAAAGATGTTTACGGCAAAGACGCAGACGTCTGGTTTCCTTACCGCGAGCTCGAGCAGCTCGTCCGCAAGGTGTTCCTTGTGCTCGAGGGCGCGTGGGCGACGCAGAATCTGCGCCTATGCGATATCAAAATCGAGTGCGGATACACAGCCACCGGCAAACTGGTTGTCTCCGATGTCATTGATCCTGATTCGTGGCGTTTGATCGACGCACACGGCCGTGGTCTCGACAAGCAAGGATACCGCGACGGAGCCGACCTCAAAGTCGTCGCCGACGTGTATGCCGAAGCTGCTCGCCGAGTCGCGTGGTTTGATTC
>JBDKGA010000040.1:0-2713 GCA_039798465.1 Candidatus Parcubacteria bacterium
GAATACCGTGTAGTCTTGCGGCATGGAGGCCCAAACTATTTTGGTAACAGGCGGCGCAGGTTTCGTGGGCTCAAATCTAGTGGCGCGCTTGGTGCAAGATGGTCATCGCGTCATATCCCTCGACAACTATTTTGCGGGCACTCGTGAAGCACATGTGGATGGTGCTGAATATCGCGACGGGCACACAAAAGATATCGCGACACTCATTCCCGAAAGCATCGATATTATTTTTCATCTTGGTGAATACGCGCGCGTAGAGCAAAGCGTGCTTGAGCCCGAGGTAGTGCACGATCTTAATGTCGTCGGAACGGCCGCAGTGATTGAATTTTGGCGAGCCGCGAATAGTACTAAGCCGTGCAAGCTGGTGTACGCTGGATCATCAACCAAATTTGGTGACGGCGGCACCACGCCCGAAACTTCGCCGTATGCAAAAACGAAAGCAGAAAACACTATTCAAGTACGCGATATTGGCGAGAAAGAAAAGCTTCCGTATGCCATCACCTATTTTTACAATGTCTATGGCACAGGCGAGCGTACGGGTGTGTACGGTACCGTCATTAGGTGGTTTAAAGAAATGTACCTGCGCGGAGAACCTATCACTATCGTATCGCCCGGTACACAAACGAGAAATTTTACGCACGTAGATGACGTAGTAGATGCGCTTATTCGGGTAGCCGAAAAAGGAGAGGGTGATGAGTTTGGTATTGGAGGCAATCGTGCGTACACCATGCTTGAAGTGGCGCATTTGTTTGGTGGTGAGGTTGTCATGCTACCGCCGCGTACCAGCAATCGCATGACATCGGAATTGCATACCGAAAAGACTCGTACACTCGGGTGGACGCCAGTGCGTGATCTTGCAACGCACATTATTGAATTTGTCACTACGCACCCGCGAGGGGAGAGTAAGGAGCAGCGTGTTTTGGTGCTCTCGACTACCTTTTGCCCAGTATCTGGTCCGGCCGAAGACGCACTGTGTCTCCTCATGCACAAAATGCCTAGCGTTAAGTTTGACATTATCACCACGGCCGTTTCGGGGCAGAGCACGGGTCCTCTGTGTACTGCGCCAAACGCCAGCATTTATCGAGTTGGTTTGGGGAATCGATATGATAAGTATTTCTTCCCGTTTCTTAGTATTCCTACAGCACTTCGTTTGCACCGTGCCCATCGGTATCTCTTTGTGTGGTCATTATTTGCAAGCTACGCGGCGCTCGCGGCGCTCGTGTTCCGCAGTGTTTCTCGCGTTCCGCTTCTCGTAACACTCGCCGATCAAAGCTTTGGTCGCTTATCGCGGACTCGTCGCCTCGTTTCAGGGTTTATTATGCGCCATGCGGATCAAGTGTATGCACAGGAGAGTTCTCAAGAAGACGCGGCGCTTAAAATTGCACGCCGCGTGCGCATGCACCGCTCGCTCGGGCATGGCGATGCTTTTGCAAACCAAATTCGCTACCTGTATGCCGATATTCTCAGGACCTCTCGAAAATAGAGGAATATACCCAAGAACGTCACATCGTGATAGCGTAAAGATATGAGCATGAACACCATACTCGTTACTGGCGGCGCGGGCTACATAGGAAGCCATGCGGTTCATGCGCTTGTAGAGCGCGGGGAACAGGTGGTTGTTCTCGATGACCTTTCGACGGGCGATGCCTCGCGTGTCCCCGCACATGCAAAACTCATTGTGGGGAGTATCGGAGACCGAGAGCTCGTGCGCGAGATATTGCGCGCACACAAAGTGCAGAGCATTCTACATTTTGCAGGTGTCGTAAAAGTAGAAGAATCGGTGCGTGATCCAGAAAAGTATATGCGCATCAACGTAGACTACACGCGCATTCTTGCCGAAGAGGCCCGCGCAGCAGGTGTGTCCCATTTTATTTTCTCCTCGTCTGCATCGGTGTACGGCAATGCCGAAGAAAATCCAGTACCCGAAGATGCGCTCTGTGCGCCGGTGAGTCCGTATGCCGAAAGCAAACAGCGCGCCGAAGCAATCCTTACCGAAGCACTCAGTAGCACCGAGGCTGTTTTTCTGCGCTATTTCAATGTAGCGGGCGTTGATCCCGCAGGGCGTATCGGATACTCTACTCTCGACAAGCCCACTCACCTGATTCGCAGTGCAGTGCGTGCGCTCATGCTCGGGCAAGCATTCACCATCAATGGCAGTGATTATCCGACACCCGACGGCACCTGTATTCGCGATTATATCCATGTGAGCGATTTGGCCGATGCGCACCTTGCAGCACTCGACTATCTTCGTGGGGGAGGTGTGTCGCGAATATATAATTGTGGCTCGGGCCACGGGTATTCCAATACCGAAGTCGTAAAAAGTGTACAGCGTATCGCTCGCCGAGACATGGCAGTGGTATATGGTTCGCGTCGCCCGGGAGATCCGGCAACACTCGTTGCGGATATTTCTCGCATTGGTCGCGAGCTCGGCTGGAAGCCGCGCCTCAAACTTGACGACATGATAAGTCACGAGCTTGCGTGGACAGAAAAACATTTATGAAAAAAGTAATTGTTACCGGTGCGGCAGGGTTTATCGGTTTTCATGTAGCCGAGGCGTTACTTAGTCGGGGGTATAAGGTTATCGGTGTCGACAATCTCTCCACATACTACGACGTACGCATGAAGCGCCGTCGTTTGTCTCTCCTCAAAAAACACAAAGCATTTCGTTTTGTAAAGCTCGATCTCAAAGATCGTCTTAAATTCCGCGCACTGG
>JBDKGA010000041.1:0-2932 GCA_039798465.1 Candidatus Parcubacteria bacterium
AGAAGCGGGCGATACTCACTCCGAGGACCGCACCCTCACTGGACACAGCGGAAATTGAGCTGCTTGGTGCCGATCACGACAAACGCAGTATTGCGCGCCGCCTCGAGATCGGGCGAGGCACCGACAAAGACGGCCCGCGCAATTTCAACCACCGTTCCGTCGAGGACGAAGACATCGGCCACACCTTCCTTGGTGGAAGCTTTCTCCACTTCCGCACGCATGGCAGCGAACTTATCGCAGATCTCTCCTGCGCTGAGCGGCGTGGAGAGGAACAGGGCGCCGACGAGAACGGTCGCTATCTTCATGTTCATGTTGTGCTCCATCTCTTGTTAAACCTGGGCCCATACTTTCATCTACGGCATACATCGTCAAGAGTCCCAGTAAAAACCCGGCGTATCAGTACCCTCTTACCTGTGACTTGCGGCACACTATGATAGAGGAGATGCAAAGTGATTCTGATTTATCGCTTTTGAAGCCAGCTCACAAAGAAGAGGGTGCCCACGATGACAGATGGCAGCGCGATACCCACATACCAGCTCCAGTGACGGTCGAGCCCTACGTTCACGATATAAAAAATGGCTGATCCCAAAAACACGACCGCCCCCACCAGTTCGTATCGCCACGCAAGCAATACGGCTCCTAAAAGCACAAAAGATGGGACGAGGTGAATGAGAAAGCCGACAAGCATCCTCGGCTCGAAGGGGCCTGTAAAAACATCCAGTGCGAAAAGAGAGAGGAAGAGAGCGAAGTAAACACCAAGCAGACGCGGGAGCCAATAGAATATCTTTTGCGGTGTCGTCATGCCTCTAGTGTACAACAGAGGGGCATGGGTGAAGGGGGATAGTTCACGGGGCAAAAGGTATTACGCCACAGAAATGTCGAGAATATTGGACTTATTTCTCACTTCTTCTGTTTTCTTATTCCTGTTTTCCGATTAAAAGGTTGCAGCGATACTACGTCTGGCTCCGTCGATCCGTACCGGAAGACCGTATGGTAGCGCAATCTGCGGGTCAGTATGACCAAAGTCAAGGTTCTGGACAATCGGTGCATCAGAGTTGTAGTGGCGCACCGCATCAACTATGGTCTCGTATTGCTGAGCGCGATAGGCAGCTTTCTCTACAGCGGTTAGTTGCTTGCTGAAATCCCACGCCTTAGCGCGGCCCACCAACACACCGCGAACCCTCTTGAGGATGCCGCGCTCGCCAAGTGCTCGAAATACGCGGAAGACATAGTCATGTGATGGAACCTCCTCGGAGGTCTCCATAATGAGAACAACTTTCTCGAACTGTTCTAGAGAGGGGATTACAATATCGTGTCGCAGAAGCTCATCCACTGATTCCACGCATCCGCCCCACGTTGTGCCTCCGGCACTCTGAGTACCATTCCAATGCCAGCCATCATTCGGTTCATAGACACGCGGATTGAAACGCGTGGCGGAATCACCCCAATCGTGACCGATATCGTTGTATTGCTGTGATGATTTGAGCTCGAACGAGCCGGTATCAAAAAGTGCATGATTGAGATATTCAACAGTCATCTCGTCCATCTGGCCCTGCATCGCGAATTGTCCGAGGACGGAACCTCCGTAATAGGAAGGCACTCCGTTGAGCCACAAGAAATTTGCGAAATGGGTGTTGTCACTGAATCCGAAAAATGGCTTAGGGTTGTTTGCAAACGGCTCGCTTGGGAGGTTTTTGATGTAGGTTACTTGGTCATTACCGCCAAGCGTTGCAAAGACCGCTTTTATAGACAAATCCTCGAAAGCTGCGATTAAGTCGCGGGCGCGTTCTTCACCCGTTGCACCCAATGTTCGTGTGGATGGATACTCAACTGGCTCCAATCCGAATACCTCACGCATGCGGGAAAGGCCGAGCTCATGCACCTCAGGCCACTTTGCGGGCGCGGCAAATGAGGGCGAAAGAACAGCGACTTTGTCACCGCGCTGGAGTTTGGGCAGCTGCTGCATAGGGACAGTATACACTCGGGGAGCTTCTGTGCTCCAGAGGGACCGCTTTTTACCTAGGGACGGGGTAGTACGGAAATGGAAATGAGTGGTCCGATATTTCTCGTGCCTACTCACCTGCGGTGTCGATCACATGCTCGCCGACATGTAGCTCATGACGCACACTAGTAAACAGCCCGACACAATCCTGTGCCGGGCTGTTTTTTGCACTGCACGTATCAGGCATAGAGCGAGAGCGCTTCGCACATCATAGAATCAAGCGCATCTGCATAGCCAGACCACACGCCGGTTTGGGCCTTGAGCGCAGAGACCAAGATTGGTCGATGAAAAGTATTTGTCTCTTCCACCTGCGTGCGACGCTTCTCGGGAGCACACCCGTACAGCGAACGGTTGTTGTGTACTCTGTCGCAAAGTTTTGCCACGATAGCCGGAGGCCCTCGCTCAATAACCCGACGCAGGTAGGCAGGCGTATCTTCTTTGCCTTTGGGGAGTTTTGTCATGGCCGCCACATCGAGCGCGATATCTGCACCCAGATTGAGTGCAATGCGGTACGGCGAAAGGAGCCTGGAATCTTCCGAGAGGTCGTGAAGCAATCCATCGATGATGATTCGAGGATCTCTTCCGCCCAACTCCTGAATGTATATCCACGCCGTCGCCTTTGGATGATCAAAATAGCGAGTGCCGTCGTCGCGATACTGTCCCGCATGACCATGCTTAGAGACCTGGTAGGCAAATTCGACTCGCTCAAGTTCGCGCGGATCGAGCGCAACACGCAGCGGAGCAAAGAAGAGCTCATAACTCGGCGGCCGTTGTTTCCATATCTCAATACTCATCTGTCGTCCTTTCTTGTGAAAGTGCTTGTATGTCTTCTGTCGCAAGACAATCATGCTACGCGGGCAGTGTCAAAGATTTGCCAAACCAGAACAGTGTTGTATTATCCATCGGTCGTTAATCGCTAGAGGAGATTAC
>JBDKGA010000042.1:0-18938 GCA_039798465.1 Candidatus Parcubacteria bacterium
TCGGCGTTTAGGTATATTTCCTGACCAGCATCACGCAGGGCATGCACCATCGCTGCGACAGCTCGCACACCAAACCATGCACGCTCCCCTTCGGACACCCCTATCATCACGGGGAGATTGAGGTCTCGCGCAGCTGCCGCGATTGCATTGAGCTGATTAGAATCGGATACATTGAAATGGCCGACCGCCACCCCGCGATCGCGGGCGTCGGTGATTACTTCGCGCAAAGTTCTCATACGACAAGTGTAGCATGTGCCCTACCAGAAGCGGTACCACGGCTTTTTTTCTACTGATGTTGAGGTCGCGATTGGCGTGCACACAAACCCCGGTGGACATCCTGGCGCGCACATAGTGGGATCGACGGATAGCTTTACCGAACACGTGTTCGTTCCGCCTTCGCCGACGACGGTGAGCGTGAGGGTTGTGGTAGTGGCTACCGATACAATCTTACTACCCTCAAGGTCTACTGCACCAAAAGGTGGCATACTCGCACTCTTTGCACCCGAGCTTTTCCAGGTGATGGTGGTGGTTGCGCCGCGAGCAAGTGTAAGAGCACCCGCCTTGAGAGAGCAGGTAATGGGCGCGCTTCGCGCAGCCGACGTATCAATGCCAATAGCACCTCCTACTGTTTCTGTATAAGAGTTCGATACGGATACTTGCTGCGGCGCCGCAAGCCGAGTTGGCTGGGAAACAAACGAACCGTATGCAATCTGCTGTGGCGCCGAAAAAGATTCGGGATACGCTATGGTGTTGTTGTTTCCGAGCGAATGACTTTCGGTGATTCTAACTGCGCTTCCGCCAGAAGTAACGACACTCGAGCCCGTGGGTCGTGTTACCGAAACAGTGGGCTGTTCGCGATACGTCGTATCAGAAACTGAGATGCTGCCAAATGATGGTGTGTACGTGTTTGCGGCGGGAACTGTCACGGGAATAGGAGCAGGCACTGCATACGTACCAACACCTGACTGTACTGGTACGTATGAGCTGGTGTATGTGTACGAGGGTTGTACATACTGCACCGATTGTTGCGGAGCATAAGAATAGGTGGTGCGTGTTTGTGGAGAAACACTATCGGCGAGTATGAGCGGTACCAAAGAAAGACCCGCTGCTATGTATTGAGATGTGTCAGCGCCATACGATGAGTACGACGGCTCACGATAATAGTATTCGTCTTCGTAGTATGAATCGTATGAATCATACGAGTCGTAGTAGTTGTCATACGCATACTCGTCGTATCCGTCGTACTCTGTGTACCCGCCCCCATCTTTCAAACTTCCGTAGCCATCTTTGATACTCCCGCCGCCAGAATCGTAATCAACATAATCAGCTTCGTTGAGGCCTGCCTCTTCAAAGCTCATGGGGACAGGGTACCCGTCTACAATATCTCCTGGCGCGGCTGTTTGTCCCTGAGAGAGAGTCATCTTGTGCGCAGGTGTATAGAACAATGGAAGGGCAAACAAGCCGACCACCGCGCTACCGGCAACAATTGCGTATACGTACCGCATAAATGCCATACCCAATTAGTATACTATACGTGCATCCAGTGCGTGATAGACTTACGTGCATGAAATACGATTTTGTAGCTTTTGGGGACATTGTAATAGACGCATTTATCAAACTTTCTGACGCTGAAGAAATAGCGAATCATGGGGTGCGCGAGCTCTGCGTACGCTTTGGTGAAAAAGTACCCTTTGAATCGGTTACCGAGGTGCTTTCGGTGGGCAACGCACCAAACGCGGCCGTGGCCGTGCATAAAGTCGGTCTCACATCCGGACTAGTAGTGCATGTGGGCGATGATTTAAACGGCCAGCGTTGCATTGATGATCTAAAAAATCGCGGCATCGATACTGCGCTCGTATCGAGCGATACTGGTTTCAAGACAAACTACCACTACGTGCTGCAGTTTGGTCCTGAGCGTACCATTTTGGTAAAGCACGAGCTCTACCCGTACACACTACCCGCATTCGACGAGGCGCCAGCGTGGTTTTATCTCACCTCGCTCCCCCTCGAAACGCTCGACTATCAGCTCACAATCGCCGAGTATGCACAAAAGAATGGCGTAAAACTCGCCTTTCAGCCCGGCACGTTCCAAATCAAGCTTGGCAAAGAAAAACTTGCTGCGGTGTATGCTGCGACCGAAGTCTTCTTTTGCAATAAAGAAGAGGCCCAAACAATACTCGGCTCCACTGCGAGCGACATAAAAGAACTCATGGCGGGCATCAAAGCACTCGGCCCTAAGATTGTAGTGGTAACCGACGGCCCCAACGGCGCAAATATATTGAGCGACGAGGGCATGTGGCACGTACCCATGTACCCCGATCCAGCGCCACCAGTCTCACGCACTGGCGCGGGAGATGCCACCGCCTCTACCACTATCGCCTACCTACAAAAAGGTTTGCCCGTACACGAAGCACTCATGCGCGGCATGATAAATGCAGCATCGGTCGTGCAAGGCGTGGGCGCACAAACCAAACTCCTCACGGGAGAAGAAATAGAAACCTGGTACGCACACAAGCCTACTGAATTTACTGCAGTACCGCTCTAAACATATGTTGTTTTGGATGGCGGTAATACTACTGACTGAAAGCAGTCTGTACTATGTGGTATATCGTTCACACATTGGCCGCGCCGCAGTGTATCGCTCACCGTATGCATGGATACTCGACGTGCTCGCGATTATAAGCGGCGTAAGCGTCGCAGGCGCAGCGCTCTTCTTTTTGAGTGATGATTCTCTTTTGCGGGCAGAATTGTCTCCGCTCATTTTCTGGTGGTTTTTTATTATCGGAAGCTCTCAGGCGCTTATGCACATCATCAAGTGGGGTATCCGAGCAACACAGCGCACATAAATTACAAAACCCCTCGATAGAGAGGGGTTTTGTCTGACGCCTACGAGAATCCTAAATCCTAGTTTGTGCCCGGTTCGCGACCGTTGATGAGGTGTTTCTTGTATGCCTCAAGCTCTACGGTCTTCCCATCGCGCGCAAGACCGGCCTGCTTGGGCCAAGTGTCTGTTGGCAGAATGCGGAAACGATCACCTCCCTTCTCAAGAATGTCCTTGAGCGCGGCAGGAGTCATGCTTGCAACCTGCGCAAATGAAAACACATTGTACTGATTGAGAAGCTGTTTTACCTTGGGACCAATACCTTCGATAATTTCTAGATCATCGTGCGTGTGTACCGCCGGAGCTGTAGCAACCACAGCCGCAGGCTTTGTTGAGCAATTCTCACAACCCGCACCGTGGCAGCAACCACGCATTTTGCAGGTAAGGTAGTGAATGAAGTAGCCGACGAGCGCCGCTCCCATGAGCATGATGGCGATTTCGAGAGTCGCATCTTTGCCTGTGTAAGCCGCAGTAATCGGATGAGTGAATGCGTTCATAGTGATTGATTACTTAATTAGTAACAGAGCCTGCGTGTCGCGCGCAGTAGAGCTCGTTTATCTTGGTGCGCGTTGTAGTGTGCACAAACCCGGTGGGCTCGTTCTTGCCCCACGGCGTAAGTACCTCGCTACGATACCGCTCCTGAAAACGGCGCACCGCAGCTTCATCGTCCGCTCCATACACCCCAGAAAGCGCAAGCTCCTCTCCTTCGTATTCATTTAAGAATGCCTGCAACTTGCGGACCTCTTCCGAAGAGTTGGTCCAGTCGAGGCGAATAGATTCTGTGAGGTATTCATCGCAGGTAGTTTGTGCCACTGGAGCAGCTGCAGGAATTGGGCAAAAACCCTTTACCCCACAGACATACCAGTGCCACGACCCGAGCGCCCACACAAACCCTATCGCACAAACAGCAAGCAGCTGTTTTTTGTATACAGCATGCATCATATATGCGTAGATTGATAGTTGGTAAATCTGGGCGAACGATACCTCCTGCGAGAGAGGTGGTCAACTATACGCTTCGTGCAGAGCACACACGGTGTCCGGCCTCTACAATGTGCGACACTCCCATTCCATAGTGTTCGATGAGTTCTGCTGGCTCGCCCGACTGACCAAACATATCGTGCACGCCGACAAATTGCATAGGGGTTGGTGCTTGTTGCGCCAAAAGTTCAGCGATTGCACTGCCCATACCACCAGCAATTTGATGTTCTTCTACCGTGACCACCGCCCCGCATTCGCGTGCTACGCGCACTATTGTTTCTGCATCAAGTGGTTTAATCGTGGACACGTTTACCACTGTCGCGCCAATCCCCTCTTTTTCGAGCTCGCGAGCAGCAACAAGCGCACTATGCACCAGCGCACCTGTCGCCATGAGTGCTACCTTTTTTTGTAAGGCGTCGCCTCCGGGGTGATACAAGATAGATGCTTTTCCGATTTCGAATGGCGTTTCTGCGGTGGTGATAAGCGGTGTTGCCGAGCGACCAAAGCGCATATACACGGGCTTCCCCAATTGTGCAGCTGCAATCGTTGCCTTGCGTGCTTCTTCGGCATCGCAGGGCGATATCACGGTCATGTGCGGTAGTACGCGCATGAGCGCGATATCTTCGAGTGCTTGGTGTGTCGCACCATCGGGCCCCACCGAAACTCCTGCATGCATACCGCACACGACGACGGGCATTTCGTTGAGCGCAATCGTGGTGCGTATCTGCTCCCAATTGCGACCCGGGCTAAACATCGCGTACGAGGTGATAAACGGCACCTTGCCTGCAGCGGCCATGCCGGCGGCGACTGCGGCCATGTTTTGTTCGGCAACACCCATCTCGATAAAGCGCTCGGGAAATTCTTTTTGAAACCATTCGGCGCGTGTGCTTTCTGCCAAATCGGCCGAAAGGACAACGATGCGCACATCAGTACGTGCCGCCTCAACGATTCCCTTACCAAAACCATCGCGTGTGGCGGCGCTTTCTTTTGAGTCAAAAATATCTTCACGAAGATGTGCCGATGGTTCTATCATATTATTGGTGTTCGCTTATCACTTTCCCCTGCATCGTGCGGAGTTCGTTGAGAAATCGTTTTGCCTCTTCTGCCTTTGGTGGCTTGCCGTGCCAGCGATAATCGCCCTCTATCTCGCGCACACCGCGCCCGGGAATGGTGTGCGCAATTATCATGGTGGGTTTTTCGGCAATCGCCTTTGCCTCGTCGCAGGCGGCGATGAATTGCGGAATATTGTGTCCATCTACCTCGAGTACGTGCCAATTGAAGCTTTGATACTTGTCACGCAGCGGCTCGAGCGGCATCACCTGCTCTGTCATGCCATCTATCTGAATGTTATTGCGGTCGATAATCGCAGTAATGTTCGAGAGTTTATACTTTCCCACAAACATGAGTGCTTCCCAGACACTCCCCTCGTTTTGCTCACCGTCGCCCATGGTGCAGTACACGCGATTTTTTGTGCCGTCCATGCGCAGTGCGTAGGCAATGCCTGCGGCTTGACCCAAACCTTCGCCGAGCGGGCCGGAGGTTGTTTCGAGCCCAGGCAAACGCGTGCGCTCCGGGTGCCCTTGCAAACGCGAACCAAATTTTCGGAGCGTGAGACATTCTTCTACCGGGAAATACCCAGCATGTGCCATTGTCGCGTAGCGCACCGGAACAATGTGACCATTGGAAAGGATGAGTCTGTCGCGCTCTTCCCATGCGGGATTTTTTGGATCATGTTGAAGTATATGAAAATAGAGTGCTGCAAAAATATCTGCCATGTCGAGCGGGCCAGCGGTGTGTCCGCTCCCCGCCGCGACGAGCATCGCGATAATCGTCTCGCGTACATTCTCGGCTTTTTGTTCTAGATGAGCAACTTGTGCATCAGTGAGCATGCACTTATTGTAGCGCACTCTCAGCGAGGCTTTTGAGATGTGTGTATGATTCTTGTGCATCAGGGGTGCTCGCAAGTGCAGCTCCTACACACATACGAGTGGCGCCAGCACGCACCACATCCGCAATAGTTTTTTCGTTGATGCCACCATCGACACTTATCACTGCGCGCGGGAATAATCGCTTGGCCTCTGCGATACGCTCTAGCGCGTCACGCACAAATTCTTGTCCCTGCGCACCTATCTTACGTATGGTCATAAGATGCACCACATCTGCATGCGGAGCCAGATGTGCAGCTTCCACAAGAGGTGTATTGAGGAGCAGCGAGATACCCACTTCTCTGGCACCCATGGCACGCCAGCCCTGCAGTGTCTCTTCACCTTCTTCTCCTTCGAGCGCTTCTGCATGACCAATAATGCGCCACGCACCGGCGCGAATGAATCGCTCACCAACTGCGCGCGGATTGCGTGCCATGACATGTGCTTCCCACACGGGGCGCACCGGCAACAAATCACCCGGGACTGGAATCCAGGTGGTAGGAAATGCAAAATCACCATCGGTCGCATCAATGTGCAGCACCGATGCAATACCATCCCACCGTGCGGCAAACGTTTCAACAGCACGAGCTGATTTCGGGACCACCGTCGGGAGTATCTCTATCATGCGCGCGTCACTTCTTCTATTTGATCGATTCGACGCAGGTGGCGTTCTTCACCACTAAATGATGTGTCGAGCCACAGCTTCACCGCCACATGTGCCTCATCTACCGAAATAAATCGCGCGCCGAGCGAGAGGACGTTTGCGTCGTTGTGTTCGCGAGAAAGACGCACCGTATCGAGCGATGCGCCGTTGTATACTGCCGCACGTACGCCCGGAAACCGATTCGCCACGATAGCTTCTCCGGTACCTGAGCCACCTACCACAATCGCCCGCACAGCAGGCTGCTTACTCACCTGTTGCGCAGCAACGGCAATAAGCACGGGGTAGTCATCACCTTCATTAAATGCTGCAGGACCACAATCTTCTATCTCGTGACCAAGTGATAGTATAAAAGGCACCAGAGCCTCTTTGAGAGCAAAACCTGCGTGGTCGGACGCGAGAAAAATTTTCATAAAAGCATTGTACTCCTACCAGAAAAATACGAAAGTGCTGTATTTTTTTGTGTAGATGAGCGGTATAATCTAACCTAAACACTGTCAGTTTTTACTCGCAGTTTTAGTCCCACGTTATAGTGACACACCAAATTAGCACCGTCAACGCTAGGTCCGAGAGGAAGACTCTACAGACCTCTAACTACGCTACACTCTCCCTATTGTACTGAGACTGAAAATGCACTTTCGGTGTATCCTCTACCTTTATAAACAGCCTTCGTCGAAAGTTTATCGGTGAGAATAAAACCTAATTTCACATTCTGGTACGGAATCAGTGTCGCATTATCTACAACGTACAGGTATTTGCCTTTATTGGATCGTATCGATGTTCCCAGGACCGAGATGCCACCATCGGCTTCGGCATTTGATGTCTTGGAAAACCCGAGTGGCGCATGAATACCACCCGAAAGCCAAGATGTTTCGGGAAGCGAGTCTTCTATTGACGTGCTTGATATGACTAACTCTGGGCCAGCGAGTGATTTCGAAGAGATCCAGATTGCTTGTCTTCCGTACGCCTTGATTGAATTGCCGCGCAGAGCGATGAGGCCTGGATTCAAGACAGGCGCAGATATGCTGATTCCGATGTTTGATCCAGAAATAATATTCGCATCGAGCACGACATTAAGTGGAGATGTTCCTCCCCGCGCCGCGGCGAGAGATAACGAGATGCCAAATGCCTGATTGTCGGTGAACGTATTGTTGGTCACACGTACGTTGTATAACTGTTCGAACGATTCGTTTGGCTCCACATCTATTCCAGCGTGCGGACCATGAGATGCTACCTGAGTACCAGGCTCAGACCGCGTCCTCGATACGATATTGTCTTCGATGTAGATGTTGCGCCCTTGTATGAGGGATATGCCATTGCGCGAATTGTTATCAATCTTGTTTCCTGAGATTTTAATCTGATTGTTTATGAATTCGCCCGATGTAGAAGAAAGTTTGTAGCGACTGCCGATATATATACCGTCTCCCCCAGAATTCTCTATTGTAAGCCCTGAGATTGTTATGTATTCTGAACTTGTGATGAATATATGATGCCGCCATTCTCCGTTTGCATACGCACTCTTGTCGGCAGTGAGCCGCGCACCTGACTCGCCTCTGATTGAGACGTGCGAGACATCCTCTATGCGAAAGATGTTGTCGGCAGTATTCGAAGATGGGCCTGCCATAAGCACAACACCACTCTTAATAAGTACTTCCGTGTTGCTTGGAACAGAAAGATTCAAAACTTTGATGGGCGCACCGGCAGAAGCATCATCGAACACAAGCTGTTGGCTGCCACTTTTCATAAGTGCTTCGGCAGCTCGCTGCGAATCCGCTGGATATTTTTTTAGATACTCGGAAAAGAAAGAAATCGTCGTGGTTGCTGGCGAAGGAGGCGATGTTGTGGCGATATTCTGACTCTGAATACATCCTGAATATCTGTAGGAACCACTGAGGACATCTCCCACGCACGTCCTCGTTTCACTCACACAGGAAGAGCCTGAAGGAGCGGCAGCGGCCTGATATGCCACCGCACTCGCGCCGTTTGCAATTGCCTGGCCATTGAAGATGCAGAAAAGTGATGCAGAGATGCCTCCTCCACTCGAGCTCCCCGCAGCGCTGCCTAAAGACGTGTTTCCTGTACTCCCAGCTACGCTATTTGAAACAGGCTGCGATGTAGGCGCAATATATGGCGTAGAAGATGCGGCAACGTCAGTAACACCGTCTCCTCTCCCGTACGACGGAGTGTACGCAATACCCCCTGGTGATTGGGTCGTGGAAGAGGGTGCGGATATGGAGTGAAATACAAACATACTGCTTGAGCGATTACGCATGACTGCAAGGGTCTTGGGGCCTGCGGCACCGAATCCTGTGCTATTGGGAGTGCCAGAGAAGACTATGCCGGCGCGGACTTGAAAGCGCTCAACAGCAGCGCGCGTGGCAAAACCATAGTAGCCAGTAATCTCACCATAGGTGTAATCACCCGTCTCAGTGAGGAAACGCTGAAGCCGAGATACATCACCGCCGGTGGTCGCATCGTTGACACCAGGGGCAAGCGGGGCCGTAGGGACTATTGCGGATTCGGTGTTAGCTGCCTTTTGTGCCATTAGCTCGACGAGCTGTTGGGTGAGGAGGACTACAAGCTTCTGGAGGGCGGCTTTTTGTTCAGTTTCAGGAGCTGTGCTGGGTGCGAAAATACCCGAGCTAACCTCAGCATAAGCTGAAGACGGAATGAAGAAGAGTAAGAAAATGAGTAGCATGTGAATGTTATACTAAGCTGGATAAATCTTAGAGACCGTGGGCAAAGATGCGAGAAAAATTTTCATGTACTCATTCTACTCCTTATAGACAAAAACAAAAGCGGCTAGCTTGATTCCCTAAAAGCATGCGGGGCTATTTTATGGTATGCATGTTTTTATAGACCAAAAAGAACCACTACTTCCTGGGACAGGATTGCCTGTTCAGTAACTAATAGCTAATGTAACGGGGCATGCAAGAATTTCTAATATTCTACAGCACAATCCATAATATCAGTTCCATGTAATCTTGACCCTGCCATCGGCACCATCACCGCCTGTCCCAGCAGGAAGACTTTGTGGGCCGCCGGCACCGCCCGCTCCTCCAGAGCCAACGAGGATTGTGACACTGCTTCCGGCCGTGTAGGTGCCCGCACTGAATGTCTTCGTCGCATAACCGCCAGCACCGCCGCCACTTGCACCCGTGCAGACCAAATGGAAACTCTGCGTCGAACCACTTCCACCTCCGCCTGGTGCTGTACCATCGTTGCCAAGTGTCCCTGGAGGACACGATACAAACGTACCGCCCGCGCCGCCGCTCGGGCTATCACCGCCTTCGCCGCTCTGATACGATGCGGGATTTGTGCCGTTTCCTCCTGTGATGTTGGTCGTGCCGCCAGACGCCGTGCCGCCAGTGCCCACCGTATGGTATGCGATACTTCCTGCACCACCATTGGCAATTAGCGTACCATTACCCCACTTGGATACAGTACCAGCAGTCGCCGGGCCATAATTAGCGTCACTCACCCCAACTGCCCCTCCACCTCCTCCACCACCCCATACCTGAACTGTAAGCGTATTGTGTGCAGGGACCGTAAACGAGTACGTGCCAGGGGGTCGAATAGGTCTGTGAACCAGGTGTGACACACGAAGCAAGAGACACCCCGCTTGGCGGATTCGTCACAAAACTCTGCCACTCTGCAGTGCTCGCAGTGGGAACGTATGCCGAAAGGCCAGTGGGGCTTGTGTTGGTAACCTTTTTGCACACCCCATCGGGACCGGTGATTGAGACAGGAGTGTTTTGTGCCGCTGTCATGCCGTCGGAGGCGACGACGTAAACAGTTCCCGCCGTAAGCACTGCGACACCGATGACGGTACTAATGATTTGTCTTGAGAATTTCAATTTCATGCCGCAGTGATTCTATCTCTGCCTGCTGTTCCTTCACCGCTTCTATAAGCGGAGCAATGAGCTGATCGTACTCGACAGATTTAATCCCGTCTTCACTGGTATGTACTGCGCTTGGTAGAACTTGTTCGACTTCTTGGGCAATGACGCCAGCACTTGGTGCACCGTCTTTCTTCCAATCAAATGTCACGCCGTGCAACTTCTCAATAAGAGATATTCCAGAAGATGTCTTGACATTGGTCTTGAGACGTTCGTCGGACGAGTGGAAATATCCAGCAGCGGTAACGTTGTGCGTTATCGTTACATCTCCGCTAGTATTTTCAGAAACAACCTTATTCCAAGCTGTGGTCGTAACATTATTCACCTTGCGAAAATACAAATTTTGGTCGAAAAAACTACCGGCTATCTGCAAAGCGTAGTTGTTTGCAGTATTAGTATGACGAGCCTCGATAAGGTGCCACCAGCTGCTCGCACCAGTGGGATAGTTGACGGGAGCAGACGTCTGAAAAAAACCGCTTCGTGCACCAGCATCACCACGCAAGCCTGCATTATCACGCGTCTGGGTCATTTCGGTATCGGCGGTAAACACCTTCCCCCATGATGCGCCGCTGCTCTTTGCCTCAACGATGCCGCTATTATTGCGCACTCCGTACCCCGTCACTCCTGCCACGGTACCAAAGTTGAGGTAGTTGGTAGTCCCCGAGAGAAGGGTGTTGCCAAAGATGGCGAGAGAATTGAGTGAGAGACCGCCGTTTTTTACCTGATCACTCGTGCCGATATTTACGGGAGCGGAGGCGTTGCTGCTTGGCGGTGCTGCAGAGGGGTCGGTCCAGGCGGAGAGCGTTGCGGGCAGTGCGAAAAGTATCACTAGCGCAATTGAGGGCTGTATTATGTTTTTACGCATAGGATAATTACTTTACATTACTGCTCCTCCCAATTTGGTAACACATTCACGACAGCAGTCTTCACGAGCGTGTTGCCACCGCCGAGACATGTGAGGGTAAAGGTGGTGCGCTGAGTAATAGGGCGAGAGATGCGACCACCCACGGGAGAGACAAGACCTGTCCATGAATCACCGTTTTCTCCAGTCACGGTACACGAGGCAACATTTGCCGCACTCCAGGTGACTTTGGTGGTCTCTCCCCTGCGAATGAGAGACGGAACGGCACGCAAGACAAGGTCGGCAAGTGTGACGCCCGTACCGCCGCCCGTACCAATGCCGAAACCGGCGCCACCATCATCGGTGAATCCGCCACCAAGAGTGTCGTCTTCGGATGTGATGGTTTGTGCGGTGGTGATATCTGCAGCAGTACAGTTGAACGACAAGGACGACCAGCCCGACATCATTCCCTTTTCGTCTTGTGCGAGTACGCGGACTGTTTTGTTGCCCGCGGTACTAAAGGTGCGGCGTGTGGTTGTCGATTGCCCAGAAGTCATGTAACCGGAGGGTGGAACGAATTGATCGATGGTGCCGTCGGCGGTCCAATCGATACCGTAGCGGACACGATCACCGTCGGGGTCGTTCGACGTCATGGTAAATGAGTACGGGGTGCCGACGACACACGCTGCAGCACCCGCTGCGAGATTGGGTGTGGTGGGAGCGCCACCGGTGGCAGCGGGTGTAATCGTGATGGGGCATGAGATAGACTGCGCCGGCACTTCTACATTTAGATTTGCATACGTGTAGGATGTAGTGCAGGTTTCGTGTCTATAGGAAGTCTGCCACGCCATCCAGTAGTGAGCATTGGGATTTCTATCAATCCATTCTCGGCATGTCGTTTGACTGCCGGCACGGTAGCCGCCAAACCAAGACACAGGGCATCGACCATCTTCTATCACGCAAGAAGTCGAAAGGTTTTTCTTTTGCAAGGTTAGCTGTGGAGCATTTGAGCAGTACAGAGGTCCTCCGCGCTTATCTGCGTCTGAGCCACCAAATATACCCCCCGTTCCATAAAATTTTCCTGTCGTTGGCGCGAATTTAAACGCGGCAGAAATAGTGCCCGTATCAGTTGGGGTACAAGCTTTTGAAACTCCGTCCGCCGCTGTGGTGCAGCCCGATGGCAGGCCAGCTATGGTTTTGGCAGGAGGGGCGACAGAGAGTGTGCCATAATACTGAGAGGTGTGTTTCTGTGGACCACTCACCAAATTCTTACTTACACATATGTTGCCAGCGGGAAGCGCTGAGCCAGCGACCCAGTCTCCATAGGGGGAGTCAGCATTGTATCCAGATCCTACCCAATACACGTCGTTGTAAGTATGAGGCTCAAAAGAAAACCGCAGTGGCGTACCAGCGGATACAGAACCACCACACGGTATGACTACTCCGGTATCGGTTCGCACAACTTTCGCGTGATAACTCACCCGCACCTGGACACCACTTAGTCCCCAGGTGCCAATAGTGGCAGGGTGTCCGAGTCGCTCATACGGCGCTGCATTCCACACTACCTCAGCGGCCTGGACCACTGGAGTAGAGAACACAGAAACACATCCAAGCACACCAAGCGCAAACACTACTGATTGTTTTGTTGAGATGTTCATACTTATGAATTTATAGTGCTGCGACGGACAAGTTTTCTACCAAGAGCAAGGAGAAGTAGGAGAAACGCACCGATTACCGCAATGCCCACAAACTGCGTCTGCGGCGATTCAGAGATTGTCTGGAGAGAATCTTGCACGAAATCGTTTCCTGATTCGATATCTGCCGCACATTCTCCCAAGCCAGCCGCGCAATCGTACACAAGGTGCGCTTCGTCCACGAAGCCATTTGTATCGTAGAGACGTGCATCGAGCACGAAGCGGTCGTAGTCACGCTTTGGCATAAATCCATCGGCAACACCCATCATTGCTCCTGTTACTTCGCCAGTGTAAGTATACGAATGAATCTCGTTCCCCTTCATGTCGGAAAGAGTGATTTCGAGACGACCGCCTGGCACCACATCGGAAAAGCCCGAATTATGAAGGCAGGAAAAAATCACATTGGTCTTCCCTGCTCGCAGCGGATACTCAGTCACACTGGGGAAATTGATACGCAATCTATCAGTGTCGTCGCGCACAAATCGTACGCCAATGATTGATTTGGTGTCTTTCCAGGTGAGTGTCGCTTCGGCGAGATACACCGGGTATTGCGCATCTGCTACCACAATTGAAATAGGTGCCGTACCTCGCGCCGGTATCGTAACGGTTGTGCTTTCTTCTTGTACTACATTCTCGCGCAACTGCGCATCCCACTGGTATACAGTCCAGCTCACCACTGCACGCTGCTCTTCGCTCGTAGTGTTGCGTACCAGAGCACTCACCTTGATGGGCTTAGTCTTGTCGACACGAGGCGGGAACGAGGCAAACAGATAGGGATTTTCATCTACGCTTACCGAGGTCTTGTCTATCGAAACAAGAGTGGTACGCTCCCCTGTCACGGAAAATGACACACTGTTCCCAATGACATCGTCGGTAAACGAAAGCCCGCTCAGATTAAATTTTCTTGAGGTGGTAAAAAATGTGGCCACCTGATAGTCACCACTTATAGCATTGCTTGGCACGTTCCACGAAAAGGATACGGGGACGCTACTGCGTGCCGGTATCACAATATCGGATTTCACAATTCGAGCATCAACAACATCCGGACCGTTTGCATCGCTCACCGAGCCGCGTGAGCGAAACACCTTTACATACAAAACACCGTCGACTATCGGATACGGATTCTCATTTTCGATGACACCATCAAAAGTGATAGGTGCGCCAGATACAGCACTCACCACAGAAGGAGTGAGGCGGGTTTGTACAGAACCAAAACGATAGTAGTCGAAACACGAAACTACTCCTGGCGCAGAGACGGTACGCGCGGTCTGCGCGGAATCTTCTGAAGATTCTTGGGCATACAAAACAAAAGGCAGTGAAAAAACGCAGGACGCCGCTATAATAAATGAGGTAACGCTCTTGTGAGAAATATACATACTTATAAATAAGTATACTCTCTCTTGAGAGGAGGGTACTGTACTCGAACGCGGCGCTGTGGACAAAGTGGAGCGAGATATGGCACGTCACGAGCGTGCGGCTTTCATGACATGCTCTACGAGCGTGTGCGTGTACCCCATTTCGTTGTCGTACCATGCCAAAACTTTTACGAGATTACCACCCACGACACGGGTCATGGTGAGGTCTGCGATAGAGCCATGAGTATCGCCCACAATATCGTGCGAGACGAGTTCTTCGTCGGTCGCGGTAAATATCCCCTGCCAACGCGAATCGGTAGCGGCGGCGCGAAGTGCCGCATTTACTTCTTCGACAGTCGTCTCGCGCTTGGCGATAAACGTGATGTCGGCAATAGAGCCTGCCGGTGTAGGCACGCGAATCGAAATGCCGTCAAACTTTCCGCTGAGCGAAGGGTACGCCTGCGTCACTGCAATAGCGGCGCCAGTAGAAGAAGGAATCATGTTGAGGGCCGCTGCGCGGCCCTCGCGCACACCCTTTTTCGAAGGACCGTCAACAATAGCCTGCGTAGCGGTATACGAGTGCGTGGTATTGAGTACTGCCTTTTCGATGCCGATAGCTGCATCGAGAATCGCTATGACCGGCGAGGCGGCATTGGTCGTGCATGATGCATTGGATGTCATCTGGCAGGTAGAGAGCTTGTCTTCATTGAGGCCCATGAGAATGGTTTCTCCACTTCCCACTTCGCCCTTTGCTGGCGCAGAAATCACCACGCGCTTGGCGCCAGCATCGAGGTGTGCTTTTGCTTTTGCGAAATCCGTAAAGAGGCCGGTAGATTCTACTACCACATCTACGCCAAGCGTTCCCCACGGGAGCTTGGCGGGATCCTTTTCGGCAAGTACTTGGATTGTTTTGCCGTTTACCACAAGCGCGTTCCCCTCTACACGCACCTCAAACGGTGCCTTGCCATATACAGAATCGTATTTAAGAAGGTACGCGAGGCCATGTACGTCGCCCAAATCATTGACCGCGACTACCTCCGCTTCTCTGCCCTCCTGTATAAGAAGCCTCAAAAATGCTCTCCCGATGCGACCAAATCCATTGATGCCGATGCGTACCATGATGAAGTTGCCTAGATTAATTGTCGCCAGTATACCACCTTGCGCGCACCTATTTGAAGACCTCGTAGGTAGCGCGCGACACCTCTTGAATAAATTGCTCCAGCTTTTCAAACGACGGTCCTTGGGAAAACACGCAAATAATGTACGGATTGCGCGCATAGACAATCCCGCAATCATGCAGCTGCTGCGTACTACCGCCTACCTCGCGCTCACCAAATTTGTGCGACACAATAATCCCCTGCGGTACTCCGGCGACGAGTCCTTTTGTGAAAGATGATTGGGACAGTAATTGCAGCACGTGTTCGGAAGCATCGCGCGATATATAGGTAGCATTGAAGAGGAGTCTAAAAAACGCTGCGTAGTCTTTTACGCGAATCACATAATCTTGCCCGAGCGCGGGGGCGGTAAATCCGAGATCGTGATATGCATCAAAGAGATACTCGGCATCGATACTCTGCGCAATAAGAGACGCGGCATCGTTGTCTGAATATCTGAGCGCATGGGCCGCCATGTCTTCCACCGAATACACCGTACCGCGCACCAGTGCTTCGGGCGGCGGATACTGTTGGGAAATCCCCACTCCCCCGCCATCAAATTCGAATTGGCGCGACAGGATGGTCGGGTCTTTTTCTTGCGCATACTTGTACAAGCTCATAACCGCCGGCACTTTGAGCAAGCTCCCTGGTGTAAATTCGTCTCGCTCATTGATACCGAGCCACACGCCGTCGTTGAGCTCACGCACATACACCGCGGCACGGACAATGTCACCTCGTGACTTTTGTGTGGTAATTTTTTCCTGCAAAGAGGTGCGCAGCGTCTTGAGCACACCAGTACTTGTATTACTAAGTGCCGCTGCATCACATGAAAGCAGTGGGCTAATAAATGTGTAGCGCGTGCCCTGCTCGCGTTCTTCTCGCCACGACTCAGTGGTTGTAAACAAACCTGCACCGAGTGCATACCCAGACACCATACCCACCACAATGAGCGCCGCGGATGTGCTGTATGACGAAATCCATTTCACCCGATTAGTATATATGGTTGTCATGGCTGTGGCACTACTTCTATAGTACGCTCAGCAGTCCCCACATTCCCTGCTGCGTCTGTCGCGGTGTAGTCAATTATATAGACAGTGCTCGTGGAGGTGTCGAGTGTGAGAGTCCCTGCAAGCACGGGGGTAGTGCCATTGACACTTGCGTATACATCGGGATTTGCAGGAGCAGTTTCGTCTGTTGCGGTGACGGGGTCTACATACGTAGAGCCGATAGTAATGGTGCTCGAGGCAGCCGCGCCGTTGAAGCTGAGCACCGGTGTCGTGGTATCTCCTGCTCCCCCTCCCTCCCCACTGCCACCACCCGAACCGCCAGAGCCGCCACTCGCACCAGCGCTCGCCAAGAGTGCCGCCAGCTGATCCCCTGTCACACACACCTCGGTGCCGTCAGATTTTTTGGCACAGAGCGTGCTGGTAGTCACTGAGTCGGCTTTTACATTCACCGCCACTATTTCTTTGGCGAAAAGATTTTCGATGCCGTTCTGCGCATCCCCCAGCCACGCAATCAGATTGTCTTTGAAAACTCCAGTGATATTCGCAATGTCTTTTATCGCCTGCGCTAGCACTGCTGTGAGCGACGGATAATCAATGCCTCCAACTTGGCCATCGGCCTCAATATTCACCACTTCGGGAATAATGAGTCGCATCTCTTCGGCGATAAATCCTATGTGTGTCGAAGTACCCATATTCATCTCAGGACGATAGGTAAATGATACAGGCCGCATCGCCTCAACCGATGCGAGGCCATAGGGAAGCCCCGCGATATTCTCCTTAAAACGCAGGGAGGAGGTGGTACACGCCGAGCCGTTGCCACGGGTTACCTCCCAGGTAGTAGTATTTATACAGACGTAGTTGCCGGTTGCGGAACTTGAAAGGCCGTTCACGGCCATCGTCCCGACAACTGAAAGAGTTTTCCAAGGAGTGGTGGTACCAATACCGACGTTGCCGTTGCTGCCAAGAATGGTCATACGCGTCATATCTGCTCCTCCCGTACCAGTTGTACGGGCACCGAAGACCAGCTTCCCACTATAATCACCGTCAGTCGCATTTTCTTTTTGCCCGCCAATATAACCGAAACTTGTTGGTGTCGTCCCTGTATAAGAGCCGCCAAATAAGATTCCGCCCCCGATTCCAGCAGTCGCAGTATCTGTAGTGTTCAGCTGCATCAATGCGCCTGCATTTGTGATGCCCAGGTTCCCAGAAGGCCCCGCAACATCTAGTCTTAGGGCTGGGTTTGCGCTACCGATAGCAACTCGACCACTATTTGTGATTGAGAACACGCTCGGTGAGGAAGTTGCGAAGAGATCCGTCGTCGTGCCGACGTAGAGATTGCCGCCCATGCTTGAGAACAGCCAGTGCTTGCTATTGGTACCCGCACCCGAGTCAGAGAGCACGAGGTTCTTGCCGGTCGTCGTGGCAATTTGGAGGCTGGCAAAGGGAGTGGTGGTGCCGAGACCAAGATTGCCCGTCGCAGCATTGAAGAAGAACATTGATTGCCCTGCGTTGCCAAAGGCAACGGTAGTGGAAGCAAAGAGCCCGCCCTGTGCAAAGAGTGCTGAAGTAGTAGCCGATGTGGTGAGGCCAAAGTTGGTTCCGACAGTAAATGGATATGCGGATCCTCCTCCGCCGCCAGATGCATCGGTGCCACACACGAGATTTCCTGAAGCGTCGGTGTCTATCGTGTCGCATGAGAGTAACGAAGAGATGCGCAAACCATTTGAGGTGATATGGAGACCCACATTTGAAGTAGAAGTAGCTTGACCAGTGATATTGAGACCGGAGAGTGTAGTGGTGCCGAAGCCAGAGCCTGCCACAGAGAGGAATTTGGTGGCAAAGGATGAAGAAGCGACTTCGAAGATGGGGTTGGTTTGGAGAAGGTCTCCCTGTACGGCAAGCTTGGCCCAAGGTGTAGAAGTACCGACGCCCACCTTGTCGGCATTGTCGAGGAGGAATGATTGTGTACCGTCGTTGGCCCAGCCGGCAGCGTTGTTGCCGTTCACTGGGGCTACCATGGTGCCGGAGAAGTTGCTGAATGCTGGATTTCCATCAAGTGATGTTCCACTCGTCGCTATATGCGCATCGACATAGTCGGTCGTACCGTTCATATCAATGATTCCCGTTACCTGTGTCACCATCCCCGCTGCTCCCCTATCAAGAGCTGTTGCAAAAGTCGTACCGTTCTTTTTTATGAAAACCTCACAGTAGGAAACAGAATTGGAACAATAGACACCGGCAGTGAAGATATATTTACCTGGTACTGTCGGCTGGAAGGTGTCATTTGTTAGATTGAAGTTGTTGTTGGTATCAAATGCTTCTGTGGTCCAATCCATGACCACAGTGGCTCCCGCGACGGTTGTTGTCGCGCTCCCATTTCTGTGTACCCTGAAACTCGGCCCCGTCGTCGCCGTCGTTACTCCCTGCCAGGTGCCGCCGTAGTTTTTGAATTCCATGGTGCCGCCATTGTCGCGGAAGCCGTAGCCGGTGGAGCCGGTGGTAGTGGCGAAGTTGAGGTAGCGATTGGATCCGGAGAGAATGGT
>JBDKGA010000043.1:0-15033 GCA_039798465.1 Candidatus Parcubacteria bacterium
GCTCGCTCACGAATATCGCGCGCCTCTTCTATCCCCATATCGGAGTAGATTGCGCTAAAGGTGTCTCTGGTGTCGGCACCAAGGTTGTCTAAAAATGTTCGGGCAGCACCGATGCTCTCTGGGTTACCCGCGGCAAGGTATGCGTGAGTATGCATTGCACTATTATATACTCATCCACAGGTGCCCTTGCTTTTTTGCAAAAAGACAGTATAGTGGTTGAAGCTTGAGCTGCGTCCCCCCTACGCGCTCAACTGACACTGGTCCCTCAGTGTCCCGGCCCAGCTGCATCCCTCGCAGCTGGGCCATTCTTTTTTGAATCTGGAATAGCCGCCTAGAGTATTAGTTTTGAACCGGCAAACCAAATTGATCTTGTTTGGGTGTTGTGTCGTAGGACTGATAGGTTTGTGTTACCGGTACACTCCCCGTGTCTTGGTTTATTTCGTAGAGCTGCCCGCTGGCAGCTTGCTCTTTGCGTAAATCTTTCAAAAAGAAAAACCCCCAGGCAACTACCAGGATAAGTACAACCACCCCAGCGAATCCGATAGCGACTACTTGTCGCTCGTCTTTTGGTCGTTCTTTGAGATTGTTGATGGATTTCTGCACTACCATCCCCTCATCTTACACCGAAAGTACAACGACCTCGTTCTCCTTATCCACTACGTCTTTTTTCTTGATGGTGAGTTTGTCTTCGGCTTTGGTGCCTTCGGCTCCTGCTTCTTTTAAAAACTGTTTGAGTGTTTTGTCGTCGTAGAGTATTGGAATCACTATCTTTGCCTCGAGCTTTACGGCAAGTTTGTGCGCTTCTGCAGGAGCGAGCACTCCTTCTCCGCCCACCGGGATAATGAGAACATCGGGGCTGTCCATCTCGAGTAATTCTGCTGGCAGGGCAGTTTCGCTCACTGCTCCCAAATACAACACATGCAAGCCGTCGAAATCGACAGCGTATGCGGTGTTGAGGCGCTGCTCTTTTGCGTATTCTGATTTTGTTTGAAAACCCGCAACCACTACTTCTTTTATTTCGTATTCACCGGGGCCAAATACTTCAAACGGCTGCTTGTCGCCGCGGCCAGCCTCTTCGACACCATTCATATCTGGGTGCTTGAGTGAAACAAACGCGACATCGGCACCAAAGTTGGTGGGCTTAAAGTTTTTTGATGATTTTGAGACGGGACCAAAGACGAGTGAGGTGTCTCCTGCAGAAACTTTGACGCATGCGCCAGTGTGGTACGTGATTATCATATCCACAGTATAGCCCTGGAGTCGCGTTGACTCAAGAAAGCTCGCCACGTATAAATACCGAACGCATAGAGCCGCAAGGATGTCTGTGCGTGTTCTGGCCTCAAGGTATTCCGCTTTGAGGCATCACAAACTTGGAGAAACGACATGAGAGCTTTGTACGGCCTCCTCGGAGGCCTTCCGCGCATTAAGATGTTCGCAGCCGCGGTCGGCATGACTATGCTTGGCAGCTGTCTCGCAATCGCTTCTGGTTCGGCAACGACCGACGTCCGAACGCTCTTGGCAGCAGCCACGAATGACACCGGCGTCATCGTCCTCAGTCTCGCCGCCGACACGTCTGACGGAGGCATCGTCCTGCTCGCCGAAGATACCGGAAATTGCGCACTGATCGCTGATCCGTTCGATGGCCTCACTCCGGCGGAAATCGACGTCATCTAGCCGGCATTCGGCAACCTCCAACATGAGGGCATGGAAACCCTCATTCAGCCCCCGAAGCACTAGTGCTTCGGGGGCTGTCACTTTTCAACACAAAATTTGACAACAAAATATCGTTAGTGTATAAACCCCGGACGTCTCACCTTTTTACAGGATGACTGAGACGTTATCTCGGGTTTGCCGAGATATACCTTCAACCAAGGAGAACACCACATGAGCTCGAGCTCTACGAAAACGACCTCGTCCGATAAGTCGCTTGACCCGTCCTCGTCGACCTCTTCGAAAACCGTGAAGCCGGACAACCTCGGCCACTCGCAGACCTCGAAGAACTTTGGCGACAAGCGCAACAAGCGCTAACCGGCCGGCGTCGGCTCGCATGAGCTAACCGCTCATTAGAGGAGAAGACTCCAATGGTTTAGTATCGGCCCCCTTTGCGTTCGCGCATTGGGGGCCACAACTTTACCTTGCCTTCCATCCCCCTTTCATATATAGTGCGCAGGTGCCCGCAAGGGCATTTTATCGTTAAGTGAGCCGAGTGGAATGAAGAATGCTTCATTCCCGAGCGAACGCAAACGATACGAGGGCTTTGCCCGATTATAAGCTAGCGCGGATAAATTCGAGGGGGTATCAATCGAGCGATGAGCTCCACCCCGAGACCCGCACAACACAATGGCAAAAACAAAAGAAGTTGTTGGTGATGAGACAGAGGTGCAGAAGCCACAAGGCCCGATGGACATTGTCCTCGAGGCAGCGCCAAAGCGCCCACAGATAGATGATGTCGTAGAAGGACCGGTCGTTGCTATCGGTCGCGCACGCGTATTTGTTGATTTGGCACCGTTTGGCACCGGTATTATTTACGGTCGCGAATACCTCTCGGCACGCGACACGCTCAAAAACGTGCACGTGGGCGATCTCGTTACCGCAAAAGTTGTTGGCGAAGACAACGAAGAGGGCTACATCGAGCTCTCTCTCCGCGAAGCGCGCCAGGCTCTCATTTGGGGCGAAGCAGAGGAGGCAATGCAAAAGAAGACCGTCTTCGAGCTCCCCATTACCGACGCAAACAAAGGTGGTCTTATTATCACCTGGAATGGTATTCAGGGCTTTCTCCCCGCCTCTCAGCTTGCACCAACACACTACCCGCGCGTACAAGATGGCGACAAAGACAAGATATTTGTTGAGCTCAAAAAGCTCATTGGCACCAAGATAGAAGTGCAGGTAATCACCGCAAGCCCGAAGGAGCAGAAACTTATCTTCTCCGAAAAGGGTGCCGGCTCTACCGAGCGCGCAAACCTCGTCGAAAAGTACCAGGTGGGCGATGTCTTCGACGGTGTCGTTACTGGTGCAACAGACTTCGGTGTCTTTGTGAAGATAGAAGAAGGACTCGAAGGCTTGGTGCACATTTCCGAAATGGACTGGGCTCTTGTGGAAAACCCGAAGGCTCGCTACAAGGTTGGCGAACACGTCAAGGTGAAAGTTATCGAGATCAAGGAGGGCAAGGTATCGCTCTCTATCAAGGCACTCCAAGAAGACCCGTGGAAAGCCGCTGCAGCCAAATACACCAAAGACCAGAAGGTGGAAGCCGTGGTCATCAAGTACAACAAGCACGGTGCGCTCGCCTCTATCGAGGAAGGTGTTGCAGGCTTGGTACATGTATCCGAGTACGGCAGCGAGGCAGACCTCCGCGCGAAGCTCCAGCTCGGTATGGTGTACCCGTTCACTATTACCTTCTTCGAGGCAAAAGATCGTCGCATGACCTTGAAGCCGATTCAGTAGAAAATAGAAAGAAGCTGACAAAGAAAAACCGCCCCACGCTTTGCACGGGGCGGTTTTTGTTATAAGGCCGTTAAGTGCCTATCTATCACTCTGCGGCAGCGAGGAGTCCGAGCTTCATCAACTCATCAAGACTTCTCTCCATCGTGATATCGGCTTTACGCCACGGCGCAGCGCATACTTCGACGAGATGAATTCCCTTCTCGGTCAGTTCAATTTTCCGACCACGGCGACCACTCCGCGGTCCCTGCTTAATTGCATCTAGTCTCTCGAGAGAGCGCAGATTCCTACACATGGTCGACTTTTCAATTACAAGTCTCTGAGCCATGTCGTGCGCGTTCTCACCACTGCGGGCAATCTCGCACAGAAGCACATACTGCGAAGCGGTGATTCCATAGGGCCTCAATGCAGCGTTGTAAACCAGCGCCACGCGACGTGAAAGCATTCCAACTTTTGTAAACGTTGAGTCGCAAATATTTGTCACTTGATCCTCCGCAAGTTTCAGTGAGACAGGCCGAACAATGACCTGTCGCGCAGGCTAACATTAGACTCACTCAAAATCAAACGCCTCGCCCGGAATCATCCTCGATTAAACTCATTCATCGCGGCGAAAGGATTTTCAGCAACACACATCTCGATAGCGCCCGTCGTGCGCTTGAAAACCTTTTTGAGCTCATCGACTTCGGCTGGTTTAAACTTTGCGAGGATAAACTTGAGCACTGCTTCTTCTCCCTGTGGCTTTTTTGTTTTCCCTCCGGGAGTATGCGGAGAAACACCAATGCGAATACGGGTAAATTTCTTTGTTTTTACAGCACGCATAATAGATTCGAGCCCGTGGTGACCGCCCGAACCTCTATCAAAAGAGAGTTTTATGGTGCCGAGCGGCAAATCCATATCGTCGTACGCAACAATGAGCTTTTCAGCCGCTTTTTGGCTCTTAATAAAGTGCAGAACCGCCGCACCAGACTTGTTCATGTAGGTATCAGGCGCAAGAGCGACCACTACCTCCTTCCCCACCATGCCGCGCGCTATGGTGTATTTCTTTTTTGTGTCTTCTTTCCACTCACCAAGACCCACCTGCTTCACAAAATGAGTAAGCGCCATGCGCCCTGCGTTGTGTCGCGTATTCGAATATTCTTCTCCTGGATTTCCTAATCCAACAACGACCCATGCCATTGCATGCAAGTATCGTCTATCGCGCAAAAAGTGCAAGCACATGCATGTACTTCTCTCTAGAAAAATGCGCATGATGCAAAAAAGCTTGCATTGAAAATCGTGTGCGAGTAGAATGCCTGCACATGAACGATACGGTGATCGAAAGAAGTTCTTCACCGATTGCTCAATCGAGCAATGATAAATCTCTATTTGGATATGCATTGGTCGCACTCGGCTGTGCAATAGCAATTCGTCTCTTTGTTGCTACTCCTTTCATCGTGTCGGGTTCTTCGATGGAGCCCACCTTCAATAATTTCGACTATCTCATCATAGACAGGGTCTCGTATCGACTCCACGAGCCACAGCGCGGAGATGTCGTTGTCTTTGGTTTGCCGCAAGAGACAAGCCGCGACCTCATCAAGCGCGTGATAGGCCTCCCTGGCGAGACAGTCGAGATAGCAGATCATGTGGTGCGCATAAAAAACACCGAAAATCCGCAGGGTTTTGAGCTTTCTGAGCCGTATCTCTCTGCCGAAAACCTAGGCGGCGTCTCGAGCATGAGCACTACCCTTGGTGAAAACCAGTATTTTGTCCTCGGAGATAATCGCCGCGTATCCGCCGACTCTCGCATGTGGGGCACGCTCCCGCGCGAAGACATCATTGGTCGCGTTGTTGTACGCCTCTACCCATTTACCTCGATTGCACTTTCCCCTGGAGAAGCGCGTTACTGATTTATTAGTTAGAAATACGACGATGATACGCTTGCGTGATTCCCGATATCCGTCGACAGCAGGATTCCTTGCAGATGCAGTGCAGGTGGCTCGGTACTACGGTTTTACACCGCTCGAAGAAGTGCCGCGTGTGCAAGATACGAAGCGCCCAATCCCAACGATTGATGAGGTCGAGGACATGATTTCGTTTGCACGTCGCGAAGAGAAGAGTCTTTCTTCTGTTGCGCGCAAAGCCCCACTCCTCGTGCGTGAACCACACGGCATACTCGGATATCGTATCGTTCAAAATTCTGGTGCCATTTCCTCGGTGTCCTTTGAGCTGCACGTGCTCGGACATGCCTCTGCAATGGCAGAAGCATTGTTGATTGTTGTTGCAAACGCAATTGCTGAACGTGCGGGCTTGCACAAGCGCACGCTATCTATAAACAATATCGGTTCCAACGAAAGTTCCGGTAGGTACTCTCGTGAAGTGGGCACCTATTTGCGCAAGCATCTAGAGTCTATTTCTCCCGCCCTACGCCCACGCATTGCACAAGACCCTATTGGCTCGCTCATACAGCTCATAGAACGCGGACACCCGAGCATTACCCGCGCGCCACAGGCCACCGAATACTTGAGCGAAGAAGAGCGCCGCCGCTTCTGGGAATTTCTGGAATATCTCGAGATGGCAAGTCTTCCCTATGAGCTCAACGGGCACGTGCTCGGCAGTCGTGACGTGTGGTCGCACACACTGTACGAACTCTCTACTCAAGACGAGGAGACCGGCGCACGTATTCCGTTTGCATTTGGCGGTCGCTACGATCCTCTGGCGAGTAGATTTGCCAAGCGTCCGGATTCTGCGGCAATGATAGCCGTATCGGTCGAGGTGCGCGGAGCATCGAAGCCAAAGCTTCCCGCACACACTCAGCCTTCGATATTCTTTGCCCACATTGGTATTGAGAGTCGCCGAAAATCTCTCTCGGTGCTCGAGACCTTGCGCGGAGCCGAGATTCCTGTCCACCAGTCTCTTACGTACGAACGATTAGGCGATCAAATGGCACAGGCTCGTAAGCTTGCCGTCCCTTTCATACTGATACTGGGACACAAAGAGGCCGTCGAGGATTCTATTATCGTTCGCGAAGTTGCAACCAATTTCCAGGAATCTATCCCCCTTCCTGAGCTGCCCGGGTACCTTAAAAAGCGCCGTATAGCAGCCCGCACTGCCTAACCCCCTTGCCACGTATACCGAGGCATGGTATCTTTCTCCCACATGATAAACGCAGAAGTACAGAAGAGCGGGGCTGAAAACGCCCTTTCCACTATTCGCAAATTCTCACGCCGCGTGCAGGGCACTGGTATCGTAAAGATACTCCGCGCCAAACGCTACCATGAGCGCGACAAGTCTAAGACAGTAATGAAAAAGCGCGCACTCAAGCTTATTACTCGTCGTGCCGATTTTCGCCAGAAAATAAAGGAGGGTAAGGTTGCAGAGCCGGCTCAGCGCCGCACATTTGTACGCGAAACTCCTGCTCCTCGCCCAACCGGCTCAGGCCTCGGTGAGAGCACTCCTATCGCTCGCTAATGAATTCTCACGCGCATATCGATATCCGTCGCACCGTTTCCGGCGCGGCGGATATTCCGTATGAAGCTATCGCTCGGCGCATCCTAGGGGCCACGTATGAGCTTTCACTTACTATTTGTGGCGATGACCTCGCACGCCGCATGTACAAAGAGTACCGTAAATCTCGTCTCAAAAATGAGCCAAAACGCCCGCGCTCATACGCATCAAATGTGCTCTCTTTCCCCTACTCAAAAACCTCAGGTGAAATATTTTTGAATGCCCGCAAAGCTGAGCGCGAAGCGCGCGCACTGGGAACTACTGCAAAAAAACGTATGGCTCTCCTACTTGTCCACGGGTGTTTTCATTTGAAGGGACACGATCATGGCGGTACAATGGAGAGACTGGAGCGGAACACTCTCCGCGCGTGTGGTTTGTTGTAATCACAAGCGGCGGTAGCGCTTTGTGATATATGCAAAAAACCTTTTACACTGGCATCGACATAGGAACCTACCACGTGAAAGTGGTTATCGCTGCTCCTCCCGAGCGGCACGATGTGCCCATGCAAATTCTTGGCACTGGCACGGCGGCCTCAAAAGGTTTACGTCATGGATACATAGTCGATGTAAAAGAAGCTGCACACAGCGTCCGGGAAGCACTCGAGCGCGCCGCAAGCGCGGCACGAATCAAGGTCACGTCGGCACGTGTTGGTATTGGTGGCGTTGGGCTCGAAGACCTGCGTAGTACCGGCGACATTTCTCTCACCCCCTCAGGCGGTGTCGTCTCCGAAGGAGACTTGGAGCGCGCACTCAAAGACAGCGAGAAGCGTGCAAGCACCAAATTGGCAAACAAAAATGTACTCCACGCGATACCGCTCGAGTATCGCATCGATGGCATGCCTATCTTTGGCTCCCCCCTTGGCCTCCAAGGCACCAAACTCTCGGTAGACGTCCTACTTATCACCATGCTCTCTAAACACTACGACGACGTCATAGAGGCCGTAGAGGCTGCAGGCGTCGAAGTAGAGGGTGTTATGGCGAGTCCGATTGCCGCAAGCTTTGTTACCCTTACCAAGGCTCAAAAAATGGCCGGTGTCGTACTCGCAAACATTGGTTCTGAAACTCTTTCGATAATCATCTACGACAACGACACGCCCGTGTCGGTTAAAGTATTTCCGATTGGCGGGAATGTTATTACCGAATCCGTTGCACTGTCGTTCCAAATGCCGCTCCCCGAAGCGGAGCAGCTCAAGCGCGGCGCCGTATCTGGGACCGACATCCCCGAACGCAAGCTCCAAACCGTTATGCAAAATCGCATGAAGGATATGTTTACGCTCATTGCCGCTCATCTCAAAACAATCGGCAAACATCGCTTGCTTCCGGCAGGCATTGTAATTACCGGTGGCGGATCAGGTATTGCGACATCTGCAGAGATAGCAAAAAGCATTTTGAAACTACCTTCGCAGGTAAGTCAGATTGGCATGCTTCCTCGCTCGTCGAGTATTGATGCCACCTGGGCAGTGGCATACGGCTTGTGTCGCTGGGGATTCACTGAAGCGGAAGCACACGAGGGAAATTCCTTTGGAGATGTGTTTCGGGGGGGTTGGAAATCGCTTAAATCCTCGCTTTCTTCTCTCCTTCCCTAGCCAAATACTAGGCCCTAAATCAGGGACCATGGCAACTGACCGGCGTGCGTCCTGTGCTATAGTGTCTGCATCATGAGCAAACAAGTTAAATCAGAGATTGAGTCATTTGCGCGCATCCGCGTCATTGGCGTCGGTGGTTCTGGTGGCAACACCATCAATCACATGGTGAACTCCAACGTACAGGGTGTTGATTTTATTGCAGTAAATACTGATGCCCAAGACCTCCACAAATCAAAAGCAAAGAAAAAAATACACATCGGCAAAACACTCACTCGCGGATTGGGTACGGGCATGAATCCTGAGCTCGGTAAACAAGCAGCAGAAGAGACCCGTGAAGAAATACAAGAAGCTATCAAAGGCTCCGACATGGTGTTTATCACTTGTGGTATGGGTGGTGGCACTGGCACTGGCGCCGCACCAGTTGTTGCAAAGATTGCACGCGAACTTGGCGCTCTTACAGTAGGTGTGGTCACAAAACCGTTTGGTTTTGAAGGTCAGCAGCGCCTCCGCTTGGCGGATCAGGGTCTTGCCGATCTCAAAAAGGCCGTCGACGCATCTATCGTTGTCCCCAACGATAAGCTTCTTGCTATCGTCAGTCGTGATACGGGCATCAAGAATGCATTCGCCATGTGCGATGATATTTTGAAACAAGCTGTGGAGGGTATCTCCGACCTCATCACACAGACAGGCATCATCAATGTCGACTTCGCCGATGTCCGCGCCATCATGCACAATGCAGGCTCGGCACTCATGGGTATTGGTACAGCAATCGGCGAGAAGCGTGCCGAACAAGCCGCGCGCGCTGCTATCAATTCTCCGCTTCTCGAAGTATCGATTACCGGCGCCAAGGGTGTACTCTTCTCTGTGGCTGGTGGTGATGATTTGGGCATGCTCGAAATACAAGATGCTGCCGCGGTTATTACCGAAGCTATCGAACCAGACGCAAAAGTTATCTTCGGCGCTATCACCGACGAAACACTCAAGAAGGGCCAGGTGCGCGTTACCGTTATCGCAACAGGCTTCCCCGAAGGCCCTGCGGTACGCGCTACTACCCCTTCATTCAACACCGGCACCCCAACACAGCGCATTGTTGCCCCCAAGAAAGACGTTGATGTTCCTCCGGCTTCTCCTCGACTCGCGCGCGAGGAGGCAGAAAAAAAGCCTGAGATTCGTTCCGAAAAACCCGCTGCGCCCACAAAAATTGAAGAAAAGAACGAGGCTCCAGCAGAAACCTCCACTGCCGATGAGGACCCATGGGGCGGTCTTCCTTCCTTCTTGCGCCGCAAATAACATTCCCGCTTGGGTCTGTGCTAAAATCACTAGGCATTCTCGTGTCTATTCTCTAACATCTTTCTAACATCTGTTTCTATGTACGATCTCATTATTGTCGGAGGCGGTCCCGCAGGCTCTGCAGCAGCAATATATGCCGCACGCAAAAGACTCAAGACGGTCTTGGTCGTTGCAGAATGGGGCGGCCAAAGCACCGTATCTGCCGAAATATACAATTGGATAGGCACCCCGCGCATATCGGGCGCGAAGCTCGCTGAGAGCCTCAAAACACACGTCGAAGAGTACCGTGGCGAGTATCTCGACATTCGTTTTCCGGTACGTGCAACGCAGCTTAAAAATACCGACGATCATGTCGAAGTGTCCCTATCCGATGGTCAGATACTCTCTGGCAAAACACTACTCGTCACAACGGGCTCCGGTCGTCGCAAGCTCGATGTACCTGGTGCCGCCGAATACGATCAAAAGGGTCTCACCTACTGTGCCACCTGCGATGGTCCACTCTTTGCCGACAAAAACGTCGTGGTGATTGGTGGAGGCAATGCCGCATTTGAAACAGCGCTCCAGTTGCTCGCCTACTGCAAGACGGTCACTCTCATGAATCGTAGCGATGTATTCCGCGCAGACGAAATCACTGTGGCAGCAGCAAAAAAGCATGAGAATTTTAAGCTCCTTACCAATGTTGTTCCCACTGCTGTCGGTGGCACACAATTCGTCAACAGTCTTTCGTACAAACTAACTACCAGCGAGACAGAAGAACAGCTCGCCGTGGAGGGCATCTTTGTAGAAATAGGCCTTATCCCAAACACAACCTGGCTCGGCACCGAGATAGCGCTCACAAAAGGAGGTCATGTAATCGTAGATCCAAAATCACAGCGCGCATTTCTTGCCGCATCCAACGATCCCGCCATACAGGGCGAGCCGCTCGAAGTGGCCCGCGTGTGGGCAGCTGGTGATTGCACCGACGGCCTCTACCACCAAAACAACATCGCAACGGGCGACGCCGTAAAGGCTCTCGAGGATATCTATCTCTTTTTGCGCCGCAGTAATTAGCGCTTACGGTGCCGGGTTGCATTCCTTACACAAACCGAGCTCTTCTAGCTTGTCGAGGTATTTGATGACAGCGTGTACATAGCCAGAATGACTCCATGCGAGCGGGGTTGCCGAGAGTGGGGCGCCGGTTGTCGGATGAAACTGCTCTGCAAGCGCACCCGATGGAAGCGCGCGCTTCACTACCCACGCAAACATGGCTTTTACCTGATCGAGGTCGTGTTCTTTTTTTGCACGTGCAATCAAATACTCCGCATACCAGAGCGTGGTAATCACCCACGGGTTCCCCGCAGATTGTTCATCTTGCCGATAATAATTATCGCGCTCATAGCGAGCCAGGCCACCAATAGTGATGCCGTAGCTCAAGCTTCGTACTGTATTTTCCCAGGCCCGAGAAAGTCGCGGGTCGTTGAGCGGCAAGACACCAAAAAGGAATACTCCGTATACGCTCGAAGCATCAATAGTAGTGTCGCGCAGCAGGGTGTCTTTTTTATCAATATGTTTGATAAACACACCGCGCTCCTGGTCCCACAAATACTCCATAATGCCTTTTTGCACCTCAGCAGAAGCAGCACGGTAGCGCTCCTCGTCGTCGCGCTTACCCAAAATCTGCGCCATGTCGGCTGCTGCAGCCAGAGCGGCGTACACGCTAGCAGCCGTGTAGGTATGAGTCCCCCATTTTTCTTCCCACAAATCATATGAAGGGAGGGGCAGGCGCGCAATAGGGTCGCGGTGCTCGAGCATAAATTCAGCCGCTTTTTTTACGAGCGGATTATACATACTTTCCAAAAACTCCACGTCTCTACTGTGTGAAAAGTGATTGTTGAGCGCAATCACGGTAAGCGCGGTCTCATCTTCTTGAATAGGGAGTGCAGGGTGCCCATCACGCACCCACGAGTGCCACGAAGAGCCGAGGCTCCTGTCGGGCAAATACTTGTGACACATGTAGCCTTCTTTTGAAATCGTGGCCGCCGCAAACTGAAAAAATCGCTTGGCAACACTCGAGTCCCCTGCCGCATCGAGCGCAAGCGCAATATAGGCCGCATCACGTGGCCACACATAGCTATAGGTATCAATACCATACTGAAGCATATCGGAATCAAGACTTGCGAGTATGCCCCCACCTCTGTCTACGTGGGCACGCACACACATGCGCGACTGATTAAAAAGCATGTGCTCTTCTCGTGAAAGCCCTTGCAAGTGCCAATCGTATGCACTCACCCATGCTTTCCAAAAGTCACTCGTTGTCCGCACGAGGTGTGCTGCTGTTTTTTCGCGGACATAGGCGGTTAGTTCGTGTGCGCGCTCTATTGTTTCTGCGGCTGCTATCCAATAATCAATCATGCGCTCTTGCCCTGGCTCATAGTGAGCATACAAGCCAAGTACCGAATCCACCGGGCCGTGTTCTACCGGATTTTTAGACAACATACCATCGTCGGCATCGCGATGCGTCCCCTCTTGGCCATTAAATCCGGTGCGGCCGGTTGCGTAATCTTGAAACGGCTCACGATCAACTTCTGCCCCTATAAGAAATACACGACGTCCTTTGTAGTGAATGAGCGAGCGCGTGAGGGGATCATAGTACGCAGTATCACCGCCATGTGACTTGTAGATTTCAAATTGATGCGCAAAATACAACTTTATATCTCGCGAAGAATCGGTGGTATTTTTTACCTGAACACGTCGCACAAAAAGTGGCCGCTCGTTGTAAACGACGTCGGTAAAGTGTAGTTCGACGCGCAGCTGTTTGTGGCGGGCCACAATAGAGCTGGCGAGCGCGTTTTCTTCGCATCCAATCTGAATCTCCCAGCGCGAATCTTCACCCAGCCACGAAAGCGTACCATCGGCCCACACACCCACGCGGTGCATATAATGCCCACGCACATGATCTTCTTGTCCCACGTGCGGGTAATAGATATCGCGTACGCGCCCCACTTCATCGAGCGCAACACAGAGTTCGCCATTACTTAATATAAGAGAGCGCATGTTCCTCTAGTATATCCTCTGAGGCTCTCATTCGTCGGTGAGACGTGTGTACAGTGCCGGCAAGTGCACTGCACCAACAATGTCTGCATGATCATCTGTCCAGAGCGCACTTTCAAACACAGGTGTACTCGTGGGGACCTGCGCAAATATATTTGCCTCAAAGGTGCTTGCATGCGCAGTAATCAAAACCCATGTCGAAGGAAAGACTCCTGCTTCAAAATTTCCGGCATCTTCTATGACTCGAATCGGGAGTCCGTATTCGCGAGCAATTCGCTCAATCACCGGTACCAGCGATATGTATCGATTCGACGCATGAAGAGCCAAGATGCCGCGCGGTTGCGCTAAGTGCCCCAAAAACGAAACAAATGCTTCCGCAGTAAGTAAATGCGCGGGCACTGTGTCGTCACTAAAAGCGTCTATAACAAGCACATCGTAGCCACGGGGACTCATTGCAAGTTCGTGCTCAAGCAAGAGGCGTCCATCGCCAATACGCACCTTCGCATGAGGGCAATTATCCAAATACGAGAACTGTGTACGCGCCACCTCCTCCATCCGTGGGTCTAATTCATAAAACACAAAACTATCTTGCGCCCTACAGTACGCCGCTAAATCCCCCGCTCCAAGACCAACGATACCGACAGAAATCGGTGTTCCCCGCGCTATAGTTTGCTCAAAGAGGAGTGCCCTCCCAACGCCGCTTTCACGTCCATAGTATGAAATGGGTTTAAAGCGTTTTTCCTCGTCGAGAAATTGGAAGCCGTGAATAGTGGTTCCGTGCGTCAGGAATCGTATACCTTGTGTGTCGCGAACCGACACAATGCCGTAAAGTGTGCGAGAAACATAGTGCGCATCACGACGTGCGTGTTGTATGGCATACACCGTACCTACCACTACCGCTGCCACAAGAGCGGTGCGCAGTACGGTTTTTGAGAACTGCGGCAAAGAGAACGCAAGAGAACCTGTAAGGTCCCAGAGAGCAACAATCGCGACCACACCAAGAAGCACGGGAAATTCTGCCATATCCGGAACAAAGAGCGGTGCGGCAATCGCAGCAAGTGCAGTCCCCACCGCACCACCAAGTGCGACAAAGAGATAGAATCCAGGAATACCTACTACCGGACGCTTGTTATATAGGAGCATGTGCATATACCAACTCACCACAAAAAACATGCACAGCACGCCGAGCATTTGCCGCGACACCGCGCCCGAAGAAAATCCGGGGAGCAGAAGTGCATAACATGCGCCCACACAGAGAAGGGTCGCAAAAGAAAGCATCACCCTTCTGCCTCGACCGCTAAAAGCGAGAATGAAAGAAAGCAGGTAAAGTCCAAGTGGCACCGTCCACACGACAGGGAGCGACGCAATTACCTGCGTAATATGGGCACTTACGGTGATGAGGAGCGCAGCAGGGAGCGCAGCAAAAAATAGCCACCATCCTGCTTGTCGTACAGAAATATGAGCGTGCACCGGTCTAGATACCAGTGCATCAGCAGGGAGTGTGCGAGCAATGAGCCATACCAGTACACCAACGAGGACCAGGCCCGCCAGCCACCACTCGCGCTGTAGCGAAAGCGGCAGCGTACGCTCTATGACAAATGGATAGAGGGCAAGCGCCGCAAAAGAACCCGCGTTAGAAAATGCATAGAGCCGGTAGGGCTCCTGCCCACCAAAGCTGTACCAGTACTGCGCCAAGGGTGCTGTTGTGGCGAGCACAAAGAAGCCAGGCGCGGCAGAAAGCCCGAGCGCACACCATACTTGTACCCACACTGGCACAGGCCACTGCGCGATATGCACAAAAAGCTGCGTGCCAAATCCCCACACCCCAGCCACAAACAGCTGCACCAGGAGCGCGGACACTATCACCGCCACATGCATACGTTTTTGCCGCGATACCGGCATGCGTTCGAGCCAATACACATACCCATATCCACAGGCAAGTACGCTCGTAAAAAATACAAGCGCAGTGGTCCACACAAAAACAGCTCCTCCAAAGGGGGGAAGTAATTGTTTGCCAAGGACAAACTCAACAGAAAACAACAAGAACGCCGATACAAAAACGACGAGCAGGTATAGGAAATCTATCCACCCAGCTCGCCTGTTCATGCCTTATCGGACACACCGAGTCGCAAACGCAAGTCAGACAATGCATTCATGTACGCAATGTATGCATCATAGGGCGATTCGTAGGGCGAGAAATACGC
>JBDKGA010000044.1:0-15137 GCA_039798465.1 Candidatus Parcubacteria bacterium
CGGCGCGCCTTTCCGAAGAAAAAGGCGGCGGGTCTATCACGGCGCTTCCGATTATCGAAACACAAGAAGGCGACGTATCTGCCTACATTCCCACCAACGTCATCTCGATTACCGACGGTCAGATATTCCTCGATGCATCGCTCTACAACAAGGGCTTGCGCCCAGCAATTGATGTGGGTATCTCTGTTTCGCGCGTAGGTTCTGCTGCTCAAACAAAAGCAATGAAAGGCGTTGCAGGCACCATCAAGCTGGAACTCGCACAGTTCCGCGAACTCGAAGCGTTTATGCAGTTTGCACAAGACCTCGACAAAGCAACCGCCGATCGTATAGCAAGCGGTCAGCGCATGGTGGAGCTTCTCAAGCAAAAGAACGGCGAGCCACTTCCTATGGAAAAGCAGGCAGCCCTTCTGCTCGCTGCACAGCACAAGCTCTTTGCCGAAGTTTCTGTTGCGCGCGTACGCGAAGCAGCGGGGGCATACCTCTCCTTCCTCGACAGTAATCACAGCTCGGTGCTCGCAGAAATCAAAAACAGCGGCCTCTTCTCAGACGACACCAAACTCGCGCTCAACAAAGCCAACGACGAATTCCGCATTGCACACAAGGAATTGTTTGCAGAGACCAAATAATCTATGGCGAGCTTGAAAAACATCAAGCTGAAAATAATAAGCGTCAAAAAGACGTCGACCGTTACTCGTGCCATGGAGGCCGTCTCGGCCGTAAAGATGCGCAAATCGCAGGAGCGTGCTCTTTCCACTCGCATGTTTGCTGCAGCAGCGCTCTCGGCACTTGAGCGCTTGGCGGGTTCCGCAGATATGTCGAGCTACCCGCTCATGCAATCGCATCCAGGCAAAACGGTAATCATTGTTGTTACCAGCGACAAAGGTTTGGCGGGCTCCCTCAACAGCGCCATCATCAAAAAAGCAGAAACTGAAATTCGTGATCGCGGGCTTTCCGTGGCCGAGACGATTATCATAGCGATTGGTCGCCGCGGCGCAGACTACTTTGCAAATCGCGGATACGAGGTGCGCGTACGCCACGAAAACGTAAGTGACGATATTTCTGAAACAGATGTACGCTCGATCACCGATACCTTGATCGCGGCACACGCAAGCGGGGAAGTAGGCACCGCTCTGGTTGTATATCAAAACTTTATCTCCACCTTCGAACAGCATCCGAGCATGCGCCAGATAGTGCCTGTTACCGCAGAGACCATGCGTGACTTCGTGCAGCATATTCGTCCTGCACGCGGTAAATATGCCCCAACAGAAGCCACTACTGATTCGCACGCAACAATGCCTTATAGCATTGAGCCCAGCGCAGAAGCGGTGCTCGCCGTACTTCTCCCAAAGCTTCTCAATATCGCTATATTCCATGCACTCCTCGAAAACAAGGCTTCGGAGCACTCGGCACGCATGGTTGCGATGAAAAATGCCACCGACAACGCAAAAGAGCGCGCCAAACAGTACACCCGCACCTTCAACAAAATCCGCCAGGCCTCAATTACGCGTGAAATTTCGGAGATTACCAGCGGCATTGAAGCAATGCGTTAATTTTGTTACTATCACCAGACTTTAATTCTATGAAAGGCACAGTCACCCAAGTTATCGGCCCCGTCGTCGACGTCAAATTTGAAGACGGCGTCCCGACTATCAAAAACGCGCTCGAAATCGATCACGCGGGCACCAAGCTGGTGCTCGAAGTAGCACAGCACCTCGGCCTCAATCGTGTACGCTGCATCGCTATGGGCGAGACAGCTGGTCTTGCTCGCGAGACAACAGTCAAAGACACTGGCGCACCTATTTCCGTACCAGTTGGCGCTGCAGCACTTGGTCGCATGTTTAATGTGATTGGCGACCCAATAGATGGCAAAGAAGCCACCCCCAAGAACGCTGCCCGCTTGCCGATTCACCGCGATCCACCGCCGTACATCCGTCAGAGCACCAAAGCAGAAGTATTTGAAACAGGTATCAAAGCTATCGACCTTCTCGCACCGTTTATCAAGGGTGGAAAGGTGGGTCTCTTTGGTGGCGCAGGCGTGGGCAAGACAGTGCTCATCCAAGAGCTCATTCACAACGTGGCATCTGAACACGGCGGCTACTCAGTGTTTGCCGGCGTGGGGGAGCGTGTCCGCGAAGGTAACGACCTCTACCACGAAATGAAAGACTCGGGCGTTCTCGACAAAACAGCGCTCGTGTTCGGCCAAATGAACGAAGTGCCCGGTGCTCGTGCACGCGTTGCGCTCTCTGGCCTCACCATGGCCGAAGCATTCCGCGACGAGGGCGGTAAAGACGTGCTCTTCTTTATGGACAACGTGTTCCGTTTTGTGCAGGCAGGCTCCGAAGTGTCTTCGCTCCTTGGCCGCGTACCATCAGCAGTGGGCTACCAGCCGACCCTTGCTGAAGAAATGGGTCAGCTTCAAGAGCGCATTACTTCCACTACCGAGGGCTCTATCACTTCAGTGCAGGCAATCTACGTGCCCGCCGACGACCTCACCGACCCAGCACCAGCCACGACCTTCTCTCACCTCGATTCTACCGTGGTGCTTAGCCGTCAGCTTGCATCACTTGGTATCTATCCGTCTATCGATCCGCTCGAATCAAATTCGACCGCGCTTGCACCGCATATCGTGGGCGAAGAACACTACCGCGTGGCCAACGAAACCAAGCGCGTGCTACAGCGTTACAAGGACTTGCAAGACATCATCGCTATTCTCGGTATCGAAGAACTCTCCGAAGAAGACAAAAAGCTCGTGTACCGCGCGCGCAAAATCCAGCGCTTCCTCTCGCAGCCATTCAACGTCGCACAAGTATTCACTGGCAAGCCCGGCAAATACGTCTCGCTCGCCGACACAATTCGCAGCTTTGCCGAAATTCTCGATGGTAAGCACGACGCACTCGACGAGGGAACCTTCTACATGAAGGGAGGCATCGATGAAGTTATCGAGGCGGGTAAGGCAGCCTAAATCTCTATGGAGAAGCACGTCAACACATTCCGACTCGTTGTTGCGTCGGTGGGAGAGACACTTTTCGATGGCGCCGCTGCTTCTGCAACACTCCCTGGGACAGATGGTGAATTCACTCTTCTACCAAAGCACGAGGCGTTTGTAACTACCCTCAAAAAGGGAACCGCGCGCATCAAGGATGCGCATGGCACAACAAAAGAATTCGCCATCGAAAGCGGCATTCTCGAATGTTCACAGGGGAGGGCAGTGGTGTTGTTGTAGTTTTTCACACAACAGTATCTCCGAAGCACTAAAGAGCGGTATACTAAGCGCAATGAGCAAACACAGTGTTCTTTTCTTGTTGGCTCTACTTTTCTTGCCCTCTCCGGCAATTGCCGTCATAAACGGTATCTCACAAATAGCGGATCCTGGCGTGCCAAAAAATGGCAACCCCACGCCTGTTCGTGTCACCTGCTACGGGCCGGGGTATGACCCTAAAATGGAAGGGCTGTTTGAAACTTCTCGCACCGGACCAAACGGGAAAGCAGTTCCTTGTACACTCGATGATTTTCGCTTACAACGCCGCGGGTGCTGGTATGTAACCCTCGCTGGCAATCAGGCAAACTACAACAAATACTTCAATATGGGGACTATTACTTACGTAAGCGTAGAGGATGGCCGCGAGTACACAATGACCAATGTTCTTGGTTTTGTTCACGACACTGGATCTGCCTTTAATTCGAGTGGCTGTGCCAAGTACAACACCTGCGGTATCATGATGCAGAAATTCGACGTGGCGTATGGTGACTATCGCAACGGTGGAAATATAAATTTGGTTAATAAATCCGCTTTCTGTGCCAACAAATCTAGTACCTGGCTGCAGGTAGGTGGCCAAGTAGATAGACCAATGATTACTGATGGTGGCTATGTAGGAGGCAATACCGGAGGGCCTGGAAATGTCGCCACTGGTTCAGGCACCAACCCCTACTATCCCATGCAACCCGCAGGCAGTCCGTATGCCTCTGCTTCTCCGGTGCCTGCTTCATCGGGATCTGGTTCTTCAGGCGGCGGGGGTGCTGTGCCCGTAAGTCAACAGATCGGGCCTGCTTCGCCTTTTAGCGCCGTCTCGAGCAATCCTGCAGCCACTAATCTCCAAACAGCACTACAACAACCCAACACACCTGCTCATGTTCCTAATGCCCCTTCTGTCGGGCAGCTTATCGTGCAGCCACTTCGCTCAAGCAAAGAGGGGTCATTCCACCTCTCCTGGACATCACTCAATATGCGCTCATCACCAGTGTGTACTGTGCGCGAACGCAGCCGCGTACTAGGAGAAGGCTCGGAAGGCAGCCGTTCTGTTGTAGCGCGCGAGTTTCCAACAGGCACATCACGCTTTGAGCTTACCTGCACCATGCCAAATGGCACGTTATACGTTTCCTCACAAGAAGTGACCGTTGAGTAGTATGGTTTTCATACGAAAATTGGAAAACTTTTCCTGTGAGCACTGTGGCACTGCTGTCACCGGCAATGGCTATACCAATCACTGTCCGCACTGCCTCTGGAGCAAACATGTCGACATTTCTCCCGGCGATAGAGCGCATTCATGTGGCGGCCTCATGCGACCAATCCGTATAGAAGGCTCGACGCCGGGGTACATACTCATTCATCGTTGCGAGGTGTGTCATGCAGAACGCTCAATAAAAAGTGCGCCAAACGACAATCCCGATGTTCTTGTAGAGTTGGCGCGCGTCCGTGGTGCAAAAGAAAGCGGTCTGCTATAGTTTTTGTATGAATATCTTCGATCACCTCATACGAATGCTTGCGCCACTTGCTTCAGAGGAATACACATCACCCGCGCCAGAAGAAGAGCTCGAGCCAGAGGAACTTTCTGCTCCCGCAGAAACGGAAGACGAGGAAGACTCCTTGCACGAAAACGAGGGTGACGACTTGTACTCAACTCACTACAAAGACAACGACTAATTCCTTCTACTGGCGCACGTAATTGTTGCAGCCTTGGGAGAAATTTTTGATACCGCTCGTTTCGAGACAAAACGAAAGGAGGTAGGTGGTATTGGAATTATATGTTTTGTAGCCGTAGTCGTAAGTGGGACTCCGTGGATCTTTGGGCACAGAACCCATCGAGCCCGCCGCAACGAGTGCAAGAGAAACAGCATCGGTGCCAATGAGAGACGTAGTGGCCGCGGATGCAGGATACGTACCGTTGGTATCAGAGGCGTATAGAGACAAGGCTTTTTGTATCTGATTAATATCAGAAACACGGCGAGCATCGCGTGCCTTTACGCGCGCACTATCAAGAGACGCCATAACAATCGAGGCAAGTATGCCGATAATCGCGATTACTACCAATAGCTCAATAAGGGTGAAGCCGCGAGAATTCTTATACATACGAGCATTATAGACACCCCTACGCGTCGCGCAATAAGAGCCCGTGTGTTACACTCGTGCCACTATGGCGCTTTCTATCGGCATCGTCGGCCTGCCGAACGTGGGGAAATCCACGCTCTTTTCTGCGCTCACCAAAAAGAGCGTTCTCATCGCCAATTACCCCTTTGCCACCATCGACCCTTCTGTAGGGGTCGTTGCCGTACCGGATGATCGCCTCCAAAAACTCGCGGTCATGTCACAAGCACTCAAGATTGTTCCCGCTGCCGTAGAGTTTGTCGATATCGCCGGCTTGGTAAAGGGAGCCTCCGAAGGCGAAGGACTTGGCAACCAGTTTCTTACCAATATTCGCGAAACAGACGCTATCGCCGAAGTCGTACGCATGTTCGACGACGAAGACATCCACCACGTACACGGCGAGGCAGACCCGGCGCGCGATATCGATATTATCGACCTGGAGCTCATTCTCGCCGATATGCAATCGGCACAAAAACGCCTTGAGCGCGCAGAGCGCGACAGCAAGAGCGGCGACAAAGATATCATCCTCGAGCGAGATACACTCCGCAAAATAGTCCCTGTTTTGCAGCAAGGCAAGCCCGCACGCACTGCAGTACTCGAAGAAAAAGAGCTTGCCATGGCAAAAACATTTCAGCTTCTCACCATGAAGCCAATTCTCTACGTGCTCAACAGGAAGAGCGGGGCGGTCAACGTAGACGCCGAGGGCGGAGAGCGATGGCAACACCTCAAGCGATTTTTTGACGAAACCGGCGCGCACTATGTGTTTGTAGATGCGGGAGTAGAACACGAGCTCTCGGACGTACACGACGATGAGCGCGCAGAATTTCGTCGTGAACTCGGCGTAAACAACAACGGCATCGATGATCTCATAAAGGCCGGTTATTCGCTGCTCGATCTCATTTCATTTTTTACAACCGGTGAGACAGAAACACGTGCCTGGACAATACTCCGCGGCAGCACTGCTCCACAGGCAGGCGCAGCTATTCACACTGATTTTCGCGACAAGTTTATCCGCGCCGAAACAATCGGGTGGGACAAGCTGCTCGAGGCAGGTTCCTATGCTGCGGCACGCGAAAAGGGCTGGCTACGCTCAGAAGGGAAAGAATACATCGTGAAAGATGGAGACGTCATGAACTTCCTGCACTCATAAATGAGTATGAAAAAAACCCAGAATCAAAAAAATGGATTTCGCAAATTCTGGCGAATTGGTTTTGATGAGTGCAACACGGGAAACTTCGACATCAATCCCGAGGGCGAACTCATAGCGCGCGAGGGAAATTACCAATACAACATTGCAAAGGTCATAAAAAAATATGGCACCTCGACAGAAATTCTTTTTCCCGCAATCGTCGAGGCTCGTGTACGCGACCTCATCGAAACATTCAACGCCTATATCAAGGTCTTGGGATACAAGGGTAAATTTTACTATCACTACCCGATGAAGGTAAATCAAAATAAGGAGTTTGTGTTGCCCATCGTCGCCGAGGGCGCAAATCTCGAGATAGCTTCGGCAAACGAACTCTTTTTGGTGAAGCGCATGATTGAGCAAGACAAGTTTAATAGCCGCATCCGCGTTATTTGCAATGGCCCCAAAACAGAGCGCTACATAGCACTTATCGAAGAGCTCCGCGGCAAAGGCCTCACGGTGATACCCATCATCGAAGACTACGTCGAGCTTGAGCGCTTGCAAAAGTTTAACGGCGAAGTAGGTATCCGCGTCGATCTCTCGGTCAAAGTAAAGTCGCATTGGGATAAACGCTTCAATCGTTTTGGTTTTTCCGAAGACGATATTCTCGCAATGGGTCGTATTCGCAATCTTTCGATACTGCACTACCATATATCGAGTCAGATAGAAAACATCGAGGGATTTATGGCCCCACTCAAGCGCGCGCTTGAGCTCTACGCCAAGCTCAAAGAAAAAAATCCAACGCTCGACACGCTTGATATCGGCGGGGGAGCGGGTGTGCCCTACAACAAATCAAAACGATTCTACTCAAGTAAAAATCTCATCCAGCGTATAGTAAAGGCGGCAAAAACGCAGGCCGATGCGCTCGGTATCAAACACCCTAATCTCGTGGTGGAGTGGGGGCGCTACGTGGTCGCACCCGGACAAATTACCGTCTACAAAATTCTTGCCGAAAAAGACGCGCAAAACAAAGGGAAAAACAAGTGGTATGTGATAGACGGAAGTTTTATGAACGACCTCATCGATACATGGGCACTCAAGCAAAAGTGGCACGTCACGCCAATCAATCACCTGCGCCACCCAAAATACGATCACGTATGGCTCGCCGGCAGCTCGTGCGATAGCGATGACAAGTACACCAACGGCGGCTCGTCTATCCCACTGCCACGACTCCAGGATTCCGAAGACCTCTGTATCGCATTTTTTGACACAGGTGCCTACCAAGATTCTCTCGCTTCTCATCACTGTTTGCTCTCGTCGCCCCTCAAGCTCATGGCGATAAACGGTGAAATAAAGGTAATCCGCAAGCGCGAAACAGCCGAAGAAGTAGGAAAGCAGTTTGGGTGGTAAAAATAAATAGATGTGGTATAATGCTTAGAGCTATGGGGTTCTTTGGATTGCCTGTAGCTGTAACCATGAACAACAAAGGAGACTACATAGATGAGCGTAGGCCATAAGCTCCATCGTGTAAGCCAGATTGCCGACGAGGCTTTCGCCGCGGCGGCTGCAGAGAGTGAGGTAACCCCTCGCCAGTATGCTGTCCTGCAGGCGATTGCTGATTCGGAAAGGCCGAGTCAAACGGCGCTGGTCGAGAAGACCGGCATCGATCGCTCGACGCTCGCCGACATCGTTCGACGACTCGTCTCGAAGGGGCTCATCCAGCGTCGGCGCACCCGCGAGGATGCCCGCGCGTATGCGGTGAGCCTGACCGACAAGGGCCACGCGATTCTGCGCAACCAAGGGCCGGCGAAGGCGGCAAATACCCGCATCCTCGGGGCTCTTTCGCGAGGCGAACAGGCACAGTTCGAAGCGATGCTCGATAAGATCATCGGCTGGACTGCGCCGACAAAGTAGCATTCATTCCTTGCCCGTCTTGGGCAACCGCGGGGAATAGTTCCCCGCGGTTTTTCTTTTTGAGGCAGCACTTGTACTTTCTGGTGTCCGCGGTACGCTATGGGTATATGAACAAACCCACCATAACCCCCAAAGATTTCTTTCTCTGGGCTGGGGCCATGATAGCCCTCTACGTAAGCGTGTTTTCATTTATTGCGCTGGTATTTTCCTATATCGATTCGGCATATCCCGATGCGCTCGACTATTCCTACGACCCTTACTCAAGCGGCATGCGCGCTTCTATTGCTGCGCTCATAGTGCTCTTTCCCTTGGCGCTTCTTCTCATGCGTTTCATTCGCAAAAATATCGAGCACGATCCTTCGCGCGGTGACATATGGATACGCCGTTGGGCGCTTATGCTCACGGTGTTTCTCGCAGGATTTGCTGTTGCAGTAGATTTGATCACTCTCATCAATTACTTCCTCGGCGGTGAACTCTCTACACGATTCATACTCAAAGTAGCAGTAGTCCTTCTCGTTGCAGCAGGGTTCTTTATGCACTTCCTTGCAGATATCTGGGGATATTGGACAAAGAATCCGCAGTACGCACGCATGGTGGGCTGGGGAGCAGGCGCGGTAGTCCTTGTAACAATTATCGCTGGATTCTTCATCATGGGCACTCCAGGCCAAGTGCGCCTGTATCGCTTCGACGATCAAAAAATCGGCGACCTCCAAAATATCCAGTATCAAGTGTTAAATTTCTGGCAAACCAAGGAGCGCTTGCCGCAAGCGCTTGCCGAAATGGAAGATCCGCTGGGCGGATTCACTGCGCCACGCGATCCACAAACAGGCGAGCCGTATGTGTATCGTATCGCCAAGGCACCGTATACCTTTGAGCTCTGCACGACATTCAATGCCGAGATGCAAGAAAACTCTGCCTACGGAAATAGCGCACGCGGAGTTTCGATGCCGTACCCCATGGCGGGCGATCTCTACGATTCTTCGTGGAAACATGAGGCCGGGGATACATGCTTCGAGCGCACTATTGATCCAGACAGATACCCGCCCTACAACAAAAAATAAAAATCAGTTATGAGTAGTGAAAAGGGGCCCTGGGGTCAGCTTCCTAAAGAAGCATTCTTCTTGCGTCCACCAGAAGCGGCTCAGGCGGCAATTGATGGTATCGATGTATTTTTAAGTCGAATCTATGGACCAGATCCAGAAAATAAACTTTATGAGCTCATAGATGTTGCCGAGGCCCCGGCTCGACTAACTTTTGCAGTGACGGGAGCAGAGACTGCAGAGTTTAAAAAACATCTCACAGAGGCGGTACAAGCTGCCAATGATGCCTACGGGCGCTTTGGGACAAACGTAGAACTCCTAGACGAAGAAGAACACAGGAGATTTATTGTGCTTGCACTCTTCTAACAAAGTTGCTCGCGGCTCCTTTTGCGGTATTGTGTAGCGATGCACAAGTACGATCACACCAAGATTGAGAAAAAGTGGCAAAAAGACTGGGCCAAAAAGGGTTTGTACAAAACCAAAGACAAGGTCTTGGGTAAAAAGAATCACTACCTCCTGACCGAATTCCCGTACCCCTCGGGCAATCTCCACGTGGGCCACTGGTACGCATTTGCTGTGCCCGACATTGCTGCACGCGCACTACGCATGCAGGGCAAAAATGTGCTCTACCCCGCAGGCTTCGATGCGTTTGGTCTTCCTGCAGAAAACGCTGCCATAAAGCGCGGCCTCGATCCACGCAAGTGGACGCTGCAAAATATTGCATACATGAAAAAACAAATGGCGAGCATGGGCGCGTCGTTTGATTGGTCACGCGAAGTCCAAACCATCGATCCCAACTACTACCGTTGGACGCAGTGGATGTTTACGCAGTTCCTCAAAAAAGATTTGGCCTACCGCAAAGAAACTCCCGTAAACTGGTGCCCAAAAGACAAAACGGTGCTTGCCAACGAGCAGGTGGTGGGCGGCTTGTGTGAACGCTGCGATTCACCGGTAGAGCAACGCACGATGCTCCAGTGGAATCTGCGCATTACGGATTACGCCGACAGGCTCGTGGATGATCTCGACGCGCTTGACTGGCCACAGCAAATAAAAGACTCGCAAAAGAATTGGATAGGGAGGAGCGAAGGCGCGGAGATTGATTTTAAAATAGATAACACAGAAGGGAGCATCCGTGTTTTCACCACACGTCCCGACACCCTCTTTGGTGCCACCTATCTCGTACTCGCCCCCGAACACCCTATGGTCGCGCAGCTTTGCGCAAATCAGACTTGCGCAAACACGACAGAAATTGAGGAGTATGTCGGTGCAACGAAGCGCAAGAGCGATTTGGATAGGCAGGAGAATAGAGAGAAGACGGGCGTGAAGCTCGAGGGCGTAGACGCCGTAAATCCTGCGAAAGAAGAAAAGATTCCTGTATACATCGCCGATTACGTACTCCCGCACTACGGCACCGGCGCCATCATGGCAGTGCCTGCGCACGACGAACGAGACTTCGAGTTTGCGCAGAAATTTGGATTGCCGATTAAATGTGTCATTTATCCCAAAACAGTAGCTGAGATGACTGTCGACCCAGAATACAAACAAAAAAATAATGCTCTTGTTGCCGAGATTGTAGCCGGGAAGCGATGCTGGAGCGGGGGCGGTCCACTTATTGATTCAAGAACCTATACGGGCATCTCTTGGATCGAAGCAAAGAAAGCAATAACCGCGGCATTCGGCACCCCCAAGAAAACCTACCGCCTGCGCGATTGGATAGTGAGTCGCCAGCGTTACTGGGGTGTGCCGATTCCGGTGATTCACTGTGCTGCGTGTGGCGCAGTGCCCGTGCCCGACAAAGACTTGCCAGTAAAACTTCCTGCAATAAAAGACTACCTCCCGAGCGGCGATGGCAAATCGCCACTGGCCAAAGCCGACAAATGGAAGAAAGTGAAATGCCCACAGTGCAAGGGATGGGCGGAGCGCGAAACAGACACACTCGATACCTTTGTCGATTCGTCGTGGTATTTCTTGCGCTACACCGATTCCAAAAATAAGAAAGTGTTTGCCGATAAAAAGAAGATGAAGGAATGGACGCCGGTGAATCTATACAGCGGGGGAGCGGAGCACACCACCATGCACTTACTCTATTCGCGCTTCTGGCACAAAGCACTCTACGACCTCAAGCTAGTCAATGAGCCCGAGCCCTACACACGCCGCATGAATCGCGGGCTCATTATGGGGCCCGATGGTCAAAAGATGAGTAAATCGCGCGGCAACGTAATAGACCCCGATGAAATAGTGAAGCGACTTGGGGGCGACACCGTGCGCTTGTACCTTGCCTTTATTGGACCATTCAACGAAACCGGCAGCTATCCATGGAACCCAGATGGCGTGGTGGGTGTACGCCGATTCCTTGAGCGCGTGTGGAAGCTCGGCCAGCCCGAAAATGCTACAGGCAAGCCTGCAGTGTTCAAAGAACTCGAATCATCGCTTCACAAGATGATCAAGAAAGTAACAGAAGATGTCGCGGCTCTCAAATTCAATACCGCGATAGCGGCAATGATGACATTTATAAACGAGGCCGAGCGCGACGGCATATCGCGCAGCCAGTTTGAAACATTACTCAAGCTCTTGGCACCTTTTGCACCACACATTACCGAAGAGCTCTGGCGAGCAGGCGGCCACAAAAAATCTATCCACCTCGAAAAATGGCCAAAGTGGGACGAGAAAAAGATGCAGGCCCTCACCGTTACCATCGCTGTGCAGATAAATGGCAAAGTACGCGGCACCGTAAGCGCCCAGCCCGATGCATCACAAGAAGACGTACTTGCTATCGTGCAAGGGCACGCGCCGCTCGCAAAACACCTCGAAAACCAAACCATTCGGCGCGTCATTTATGTGCCGCAACGACTCATCAATATCGTCATCGGCTAGGAATTGCAGCATCGCGCTCGAGTGCTAGAATGCACCTATGCTCGACATTAAATTCATACGTGAAAACAAAGACATCGTGGCTATGGGTGCCACCAAAAAGCACATCGAGATAGACCTCGACAAGCTCATCTCGCTCGACGACAAGCGCAAAGAATTGCAGCAACTCATCGACGAAAAGCGCACCGAACAAAACACTGCATCAAATGCCGTCGTCTCTGCCGCAACCCCCGAAGAAAAGCAGTCCATTATCGCAAGCATGGGTTCGGTAAAGGAGGCGCTCAAGGCCGCCGAAGAACAACTCGCCGAAGTAATGAAAGAGTGGCGCGATTTGATGCTCCGCGTACCCAACGTGCCCGACATGTCCGTTCCCGATGGCGAAAGCGACGCCGACAACAAAGAGGTCCGCACGTGGGGCGAGCCAACCACCTTTGATTTCACACCTAAAAATCACGTCGACCTTTTGCTCGAAAACGACATGGTGGATTATGAGCGCGGTGCCAAGGTCGCCGGCTTTCGTGGCTATTTCCTCAAAGGCGATGGTGCACTCCTCATGTGGGCGCTCGAGCGCTTTGTAATCGACCGCTTTATGAAAAAAGATTTCACCGCGCTTGTTGCACCATCGATGATTCGCCGCGAACCATTTGTCGGTACCGGCTACTTACCCCAGAGCGAAGAAGATTTGTACAAAACACAAGACGGCGATTACCTCGCTGGCACCGCTGAAGTGGGTACCATGGGCTACTACATGGACGAAGTGCTCGATGCTTCACAGCTACCTATCAAATTCTTTGCCTGGAGCCCGTGCTTCCGTCGTGAAGCGGGGAGTCATGGCAAAGATACGCGCGGCATTTTCCGCATCCACGAATTTGTAAAATACGAGCAAGTGGTTTTGTGCGAAGCAAAGCACGAGACATCAGTGCAGATTCACGAAGAGCTCACGGCAAATTCGGAAGCACTCCTCCAAGAGCTCAAGCTCCCATACCACGTGGTTATCAATTGCGGCGGCGACATCGGATTGGGCCAAGTAAAAAAGTACGACATCGAAGCGTGGATGCCCACCGAGGGCAAGTATCGCGAAACTCATTCTTCTTCGTACTTCCACGATTTCCAAACACGCCGTCTCAATATCCGCTACCGCGACACCGATGGTACCATGCGCTACGTGCACTCGCTCAACAACACCGCACTCGCTATGCCGCGCATTCTCTGCCACATTGCCGAAAACTACCAACAAGCCGATGGCACTATCCGCGTCCCCGAAGCTCTGGTGCCGTACATGGGCAAAACAGTGATGGGCACGGCCCGCTAAACAAGCTGTTATAATCGACGAATGGCACGCATAGTCGATCTTCGCAAGGGCAAAAAACAAGAAGCGCCAGTCCGCGCACCACAGCGACGTGCCCCTACTCCCAAAGAACCGCTCCGCGACGTGCGGCGTGCACCGCTGCGTATACGTCGTCGTCGCAAGCGATGGGCGCTCCTTGCTACTTTTGTAGTATTTTGTGCACTCGCCACATACGCGGTGCACTGGCTATCCTACTTACCGCAATACACGATTCAGCATATCGAAGTAAGCGGTATTAGTACGCTTGATGAACGAGAAATTGAACAGCGTGTCTACGGGGCACTAGGAGAAGACGGTGGCTTTATCTCTCCACGCAATCTCTTGTGGTACGACTCAGATAAAATACGCTCCGCACTCGAATCGGATGTTTTTCACATAGCGCGCGCCTCTGTTTCGCGAGACGATTTATTCTCAACAACACTTCGGGTGACTATCGATGAGCGCGCGCCGTTTGCACGCTGGTGTACTGCCGAGCAGCAGTGCTACGCTATCGACGAGACTGGTTTTATTTTCGACTCCCTGCTCGCCTCCAGCACACAAACATTTGCTGAAACATTTATCTTTTTTGGTGGAGTAATGAGCACCACAACACCGCTTGGTGAGTACGTCGCGCCAGCACGATTTCCTTCGGCACTTTCTATCATGCGCACACTCGGACAAGCAGGATATACCCCTGTGCGAGCAAGTATCGATTCCGACACTGATTTATCTATTGTTTTTGATTCGGGCTTTACCTTGTACGTATCGTTTGGCGCAGAACCACCCGCGCTCGTGCGCAATCTCAAATTGGTGCTCGAATCCGAGCCGCTCAAAAATAATCTAGCAAACCTCGAGTACGTAGACCTCCGCTTTGGCAACCGTGTGTTTTATAAATTGAAAGGCCAAGAAGCCGTGGGGCAGTAGGAATATAAAAATCCCGCGGAACAGAAGCTCCGCGGGATCATTTCTTGGTCTCAGCGACCTAGCAACTCTTACCGTAGCTCGGCGAGTTTGCTGACGACAGATGTGCATCCTCAACAATCATCCGCCGTGCCAGATAGGCATGCGGACTTCGTGCAGCCAAAATCCCGAGCGCTGTTTGCACAGCGTTTGCGGGATATTTTTGCACGTTCAGCGGACAATTCGACGGCACGTTTAGAGACGACCAGATGTCTTCTGGGTTCTTCAAAACTGTCGGCGATACCGTAATTACCGGCACATGCGTATCGCACGCAAAGACGGGTCCTGCACCATTGCTCCGACCGACATACACGATTGCAACCGTATCTGCCGGTTTTGCGGCAATGAGCGACCGGAAGCGCAACAAGGCTCCTTCCGGATTCTTGTGGACCGATCCAACCCCCTGTACCAGCGTTGCAGGGTTCCCGAGTCGCGCCAATTCGTCGACAAATGGCTTTGGATCATCCATCTCTGATGCACACCACAGCACGATTTGTGGTTTCTCGTGGAGAGAATCAAACCACGCGACTCGGGAAC
>JBDKGA010000045.1:0-10909 GCA_039798465.1 Candidatus Parcubacteria bacterium
GAACACTTGTTCGCAAGTCTCGGTTGAGGATTTCTACGCCTAGTGCTACATTGCTGATAGAAAATAAACTTGAGTCTAAGGAGGGCTCCATGACTGTTGTCGACTTCGACAGTGCACGTCTCGAACGTGCCGCAAAAAAACCGAGTGCCTCCAAGGCACTGATACCTGCAAAAACTGACTTGGTTATTGCGGAAAGCCAGCCAATACCGCATCACCGAATACGAGTTCCCTGGCTCCTACTTTCCGCGCTAGTCTCGCTGTGTCTCAGTGCAGGTTGCACTATCGTGGGGTTGGCTGAATACATAGGCCACGAATCAGTGGACACCTGGTTCCAGCGCGCCAGTCTGATTTTGTTTAGCGTAAGTCTCCTCGCATTCTGTGCGTACTGGTGGCGTGGATTCTGTGGGTACTATGACGATTAGCAGCGATTAGGCCGCCGCACTTCTGCGACGGCCTTCGTTTTTTGGTATACTCCTCCCCATGCGCATCATTACCTTCGATATTGAAACGGCCGGTTCTATGCGCGGCGGATTCGACCCCTCCCAACTCGAGCTCACTATTTGCTGCATACATGACTCCCAGACAGACTCCTATGATTCCTTTCTCAAAGAAGATTTGCCGCGCTTGTGGAGCGTGCTCGAAACAGCCGATATGCTTGTCGGGTACAATTCCGATCACTTCGATATCCCCATTCTCAATAAATACTACTCGGGCGAACTCACCAACATAAAGAGTCTCGATTTGCTCAAAGAGGTACAAAATTCTCTCGGTCGTCGCATCAAGCTCGACGCAATAGCCGCTGGCACATTGGGCACCAAAAAGAGCGGCAGCGGGCTTGATGCAATCACCTGGTGGAAAGAGGGCAACATAAAAAAGCTCCGCGAGTACTGCCTGAAAGACGTCGAGATTACTAAGCGCGTATTCGACCACGCGCTCGAGCATGGCTCGGTGCGTTTCAAAGAACTCGGTCGAACTCAGGAAGTAAAACTCGATACCTCTCGCTGGCTTTTGCCCGACGCAAAGCCAATGACATTTTCCCTTGGTTTCTAGTGTGTTATAGTGTCTCACGCGCCTGGGTAGCTCAGTTAGTAGAGCATTCGCCTGAAGAGCGAAGGGTCACCAGTGCAAACCTGGTCCCAGGCACCAATGTCGCAGCGCGACCCCTGTTTTGACTTTTATATTACTGCTGCAACGCAGGTATATATTCTTTGAGTCCAGAGAGCACTTGCTGCAAGCCCTGCACTTGTGCCTGTGCTTGTGCACCAGTACCTTGCACTTGTTGCATTGTATTTTGCATCTGCGTAAGCATAGGGGCGAGATATTGCATGTAGAGCCAGAGAGGGACGATAAGAAACGCCGCATACAACACAAGCTTAAATATCGTACCCAAAAATGCATTACGCCGCATCGCATGCAGCATGCGGTTGTTTTCTCGCGTAAGTTTGTAAATCTCGTCGAGCTTTTCGTTTGTGGGAGGCATAGGAGCATTATATGCCACCAGAGAGAGATATGGTGAGTTATGCACTGGTGCCCCCAGCAGGAATCGAACCTACATCTTTCCCTTAGGACGGGACTGCTCTATCCATTGAGCTACGGGGGCTAGCGAGGCACGAAGTGAGGATAACACATTCTCACTTCTGACGAGCGACGCCCCCGAAAGCTATGCTTACAGGGGGGCATGAATCAAAACAAGGATATCTTTATTTCTTGTTACGCCGAAAGGGCGTGCCAGTACTCTAGCACGCCCTTTGTAGGCACTGAATACGTTTCTGCTTAGAGTGCCAGAAGCTCTTTGATACGAGGTTCGTCAAAGCCAACGATAAGCTGGCCGCCGATATCGATGACCGGCACACCCATTTGTCCACTCTTCTGCATCATTTCTTGGCGCTTATCGAGATCAGTGGCCACATTGTAGTCGGTAAAAGCTACGTGGTTTGCCTCGAAGAAATCTTTTGCCATGTGGCAAAAATGGCACGTGGGGGTCGAATAAATTGTGACAGTTGGTGTTGTCATACGCATCTATACCTTATTACTAATCGCTTATAAGTATACCATGCCCGTCAAGCTGGTGGGGTGTGTATAAATACTGCGGTGCGGGATGGGAGAATCGAACTCCCACTTACTGCTTGGGAAGCAGTCGTCCTACCACTAAACGAATCCCGCTGAACTTGGGAAGTTTATCATTCTCCCCTTTTTCCTACCACAAACGCCACCAAGGACGAGTGGCGGGTGCCGTGCTCGTCGAGCCCGATGCTTGATTCTCGACTATCACAATAAGCCCTTCGCCCGGTTTCCCCACATCGTAGGTATCGCGCAATACCTCCTCCTTGCCTCTATCCGACACCAGAGCATCGGTTTTTACCGACAACTCCTCAAAACGCTCCTCGAGGGACTTCATTTTGCTTTCGGCTTGCGTGCGAAGCGCCGCAGATTCTTTTTCCTTGTTGTATAAGCCCCAGACAGCCCACAGACCCATGCCGGTAAGCATGATGAGAATGAGGGTGAAGAGACGTCTCCACATGAGGCGTAGCGGGTCTACTATCTTGTATTGCCTATGAGGACGCATTGCCCTATACTCTACCGCACTAGCAGTAAGCAACAAAACCTATGAGCTTCCTTTTTGACAAGCGTACCAAGAAATTCATCAACGCAGTGTGGGTGGTGGTAGCGGTACTGGTTATCGTCGGTATGGTGCTCTTCTTCGCGCCAGGCATCCCCGAGTTTCTCATGAATCTCTAACTCTCGCGCACAACCTTGAGAAACACCTCTTGCGGGATATCTACTTTGCCGCGAGCGAGCATCTTTTTCTTCCCCTTCTTTTGCTTGTCGAGTAGTTTGTTTTTGCGCGATACGTCACCGCCATACAAATACCCAGTTACATCTTTGCGCATTGCCGATTTGCGCTTGCTCGCCACGATGCGGCCATCTGCCTTTGCTTGAATCTTGAGCTCAAAGAGCTGTCGCGGCAATAATTCCTCTAGCTTCTCTACCAATGCCTCGGCCTCAATATTTAGACGGCGACGAGAAACGATGCGACTAAACGCAGGCACCAATTCTTCGGCAACCAGCACATCGAGGCGTATGACATCTGCCTCTTTCATGCCGGTGAGTTTGTACGAGAGCGATGCAAAACCGGAGGATACGCTCTTGAGTTTGTCGAAAAACCCGCGCATGAGTTCACGGAGCGGCATTTCGGCATGCAATTCTGTTTTGCCATCGGGTAGTGTCTCGGTGGCACCCACCTTTGCCTCATGCTCATACAACAATTGAGAGATACCGCCCAAATAGTCTGGCGGCGTAATGATAGAGACATCAGACCACATTTCACGCACGAGCTTGGCCGTGCCGTCGTTGGGCAAGCGCGCGGGTGCATAAATTTCTTCTACCGTGCCGTTGGTGCGAGTCACTTCGTATACGGTGGTTGGCTGTGTCACGACAAGTTCCATATCAAATTCGCGGCGCAATCGTTCGATGATTATTTCGAGGTGGAGCATTCCCAAAAAACCGCAGCGGAATCCGCGTCCCATAACGCCCGATGATTCTTCTTCGTACGAGAGCGAAGAATCCGAAAGCTTGAGCTTATCGAGCGCCTGACGCAGCACAATCAAATCATCTTGAGATTCAGGGTACACACTCGCCCATATCACTGGCGTTGGCGCGCGATAGCCGGAGAGTGCGGGTGCGGGCCTCTTGCTCACGGTAATCGTGTCACCCACGCTTGCAATACCGGGGCGCTTGATACCAGTAACAATATAGCCAATCTCTCCCTCGCCGAGCATGCTCACGGGTGTTTCGTCGGGAGTAAGCACCCCCACTTCAAGCGCGATAAATTCTGCATCTGCGGCCACAAACTGCAAGTAATCACCTTTACGAAACTCTCCGCCAAAAATGCGCAGATACACGATAATGCCGCGATGATCAGAGTAGCCAAAATCAAAAATGAGACCCTGCGCCCCTTCACGCGAGGCAGTGGGTGACGGCACTCGTTCGACAACAGCATTCAACACCTCAGCAACGCCTGCGCCGGTCTTGCCCGAGGCACCAAGCACCTCTGATTCTTCTACACCCAGCAAAAGAGCGAGCTCACTGGTAATGTCTTCTACGCGTGCGTGCGGCGCGTCTATTTTTGAAACCACCGGAATAACTACGCGTCCCAATTGTTTGGCTACCGCAAGAACAGAGAGTGTTTGGGCCTCAACGCCTTGCGTGGAATCCACGAGCAATATCACGCCTTCCACCGCAGTGAGCGCGCGCGACACTTCGTACGAAAAATCCACGTGTCCGGGTGTATCGATAAGATTGAGTACATACTCAGTATCCCCTTTTTGCCACTTCATACGCACAGGGGCCATTTTTATAGTAATGCCACGCTCTCGCTCGAGATCCATTTTGTCGAGCACCTGATCCTGCATGCGTCGCTTTTCTACGGTATGTGTCATTTCGAGCATACGATCTGCAAGCGTAGACTTCCCATGGTCAATATGGGCAATAATGCTGAAGTTTCTGATGTGTTGAGCCATAGAGGTACTCCTACTGCGTCTGTGATTGGTCTTCGGCCGAAGACGCTACGGTGATGCGAGTGCGTCCCAAAAAGGCAGGGGCTGGCATGCGCGAGCGCACGGTAGCAACAAGTTCGCCGAATTCCCTACTCCCCACAAGCGCGTAGGCAAGTCCAGCCACTATACTGCCTACCACACCGCCCGCAAAGCCCTTGAAAAAGGCCGAGCCTGTTGTAGAGCCCACATCGAGAGGCCCCAAGAAGAGCAGTACTGCGTAGGCTGCCGCGCCTGCGAGGAGTGCCGCACATACACTTTCCAAAAAGGTGCGCTGCACTCGCCCCACAAATCCTCTGTATGTGTTTTCAAAATGCCACACCAGAGCGATGCTACCCGCAATAGTGGCGATAGAAAATGCAATTGCGAGCGCAAGTACACGCGAACCAGGAACTTCTTGCACGCGAAGCAGCGCCTCTGTCGCCCAAAATAACAGCGGATTTTTAAATGATTCAAGAATATCGAACGCGAGAACAATCATGCCGACTGCAGTAGCAGTGGCCACTATAAGCGGCACAAGTGTTTTCCCTGCTGCGTAATAGGCACGTACCAAAAGAAGCATCAATCCTTGTGCAACAAGCGAAAGCGAGAGGAGTGCAAATACAGCGGCCGTAAGACGAGTGTCGGTCCAGTCAAACGCACCTGTCCCCAAAACCACGCGAACCAAGTACGCACGCAAGACTACAATGAGTGCGATGATTGGCATCGACCAAAAGAACACGTACCGCGCTGCGAGCGCCACCTGATCAAGAAAATGTTCTCGCTCTCCATTTGAAAGCGCTGCAGCAAGCGTCGGAAATGCTGCTACCGAATAACTCGCGCCGATTATGGCGAGCGGCACAGCTTGTAGATTGTAGGCAAACACAAATACTGCAATGGAGCCGGAGCCAAGCATGCTTGCGAGCGCGAGGAGTTGTAAAAATCCGAGTTGGGTCATCGAAAGCGTGAGCGCGCGCGGCAACGATACGAGCGCAGTACTGCGCACACTCGCCATATCCCATACGTGTGGCATATGGCGCAAGAAGCCATCGCGCCACACGCTTGGCACCTGTATAGCGACATGCAGCAGTGCGCCGACGACTACTCCCCATGCGAGGCCCTGCATACCAAAGCGCGGAAAAAGAAACATGACACCCGCAATGATACCGGCATTGTAGAGCAGCGGAGACATTGCATAGAGTGTGTAGCGGCCACGAGACTGTGTGACAGCCGCGAGTATATTGGACAGGCCGAGCAAAATTGGTTGCAACAGGAGAATGCGCGTAAGAAGCACGAGCTCGGGCGCATCGGTCCGCATGAGAACCGGAAATAGATTTTTTAGAAGTATTGGCGCAAACAATGCCGCAGCGCCCGCAACGAGCACCGCAAAAAGAGAAAACGCAGCAAGTACCGTGTCGATGTATCGACGCTGGGCATCTTCTGAGCGTCGTGCGAGCTCAGGTATGAGCACATACACAGAAACAAGCGCCGCGGTTGCAATAAAGATGAGATCGGGAATTCGAAATGCAGCATAGTACACATCGAGCTCGGGACCCGCGCCAAAGGTATGTGCCAGCAAACGATCGCGCGCAAGAGCAAGAAGAGAAGACAGGAGCGCCGCTCCGGCAAGGATATAGGCAGCAGCGTGAAGACCTCTCACCTCCTGCGATAAATATCCAAAAAACCGCCGTATCATGCGGGAATCGTATCACATTGTGGTATTTATCATTTGCACACACGAGGTGCGTAGCGTATAGTATTGACAGCGCCAGACAATCGCTGTGTCGTAAGACACAGAGGAAAGTCCGGGCACGCACCCCGAGGTAATCGAGGGGTAGAACGGTAGTGGGTAACACCCATCGTCGTAAGACAGGGATGCGAGCAGAGACGCCTGAGCCGAGAGGCAACGGCATCCGCAAGGATGAATCGATGCGGAAACGCATCGGGTGAAACGGCAAAATTCCTACCTGCGTGCAAGGCCGTGCTCGTCTCTACCACGTGTTGAGATGAGAGAGCCGCTTGAGGTAGCTAGTAATAGCTATCCCAGATATATGATTGTCCCCGACAAAACCCGGCTTATCGGCGCAGTGCAGCGAGCGAAATGCAAACAAGCGTTTCGCTCGTTTGCATTTCCGAGCAAACAAGCCGATATCGTATTTTCATATTGGCGCAGCGAAACGAGCAAAGTGAAAGCAATATTTGCTTTTTGATTTGACATTTATATTTTATATAGTATAATTAGATTAGTAGTCTCACTGGAGGCTACAGTGCCAAGGCACTCGGTCTTGGCAGAAGAGGAGATTGTTGATGAAAAAAAGCGCCATGCTTCTGATAGCTGGTCTTGCCATCGCTTTAACGGCTTCGGTCCGTGCTGGCGACGGGTGCGCAAGTACCATTGCGGCAATCGAAGCTGCAAAGGATTCGGCGGCAATCGCCAAAATCCTGGAGACCTCCTTTGGTCTTCCTGCTACAGAAGCGGCAAAGCTTGCACAAAATAAAGCAGAGCTCATCAAGAGCTTGAAGGCTGAGTGCAAGTAACTCCCAACTCCCTACAACACGACCATCCCCGACGCAAAACGTCGGGGATGTTTTTATTTTGAACAACTCTACACGATTTCGCACGTACCACCCACACACGCCAATTCTTTTTTCTGATCGGTCTCGTCGGTTCGCTCGTAGAGAATGAGCTTTGAGTAATCTACCTTTGGCATATTTGCCGCGAGGCGTTCGTAGGTCTTTTTGTCGATGGTTTCGTAGGGAGCCAAGCGGTACACATGATTCTCACGTGGAAGGAATGAAAGTCCGCCAATGATGTCCCAATTCTTTTCTACCCACGCCACAACACCAATCCACTCGTCATCGCCCACTGAAACGGTGGCCGAAGGGTTGTGCTCAGTAAAGTTGAGCTTCACGAGCTTCCAGTATTCAAGCTGCTGGAGTGCAGTGAGGTCGTTCTTAAACACGCTGCCGTGCGGGGCCTTTACTGGGAATTCGAGTACGTACGTGTTTGCCTCGCCGGCTGCCTGACCCACCTCTGGGTGGTGTGGCACGCCTTGATCACGCATGAGCTTGTAGAGACTGTCGGTGGCACTGATGCGCACGCGACGAATGTAGTACTGCGAGTGGCGCGGGTGCAGGCCCGAAGAACAGTCAAAGGTTTGCGACACGGTTCCCGACGGCTTGACTGCTGTTACCGAAGTAGACTGCTGCACACCAAAACGCTTTGCAAACTGAGCGTTGGTCTTTACCGCCGTATCACGCATCTTTTGGAGAGTCTTTTCGTTGCGTACTGCCGGAGAATCCCACTGGCCGGTGATAGAAACACCGAGCAAGCGCTCCTGTTCGCAGTTTTCTGTCCACTCTTTCGAGATGTAGTTAAACTTCGTGAGTGTCGACTGATAGGTGCCGAGGAGCGATGCGAGGCGGGCTTTGCGCAAGAGAGTCTTTTCGTTGTCCCCTGCTCGCGCGATTACTTCGGAGAGGTTACAAAACTGCTTGCTCTGCAAAATGATTTCTGCACACGGATTGGTGCCCATTTGTCCAATGTAGCCCTCACGCTTCCCCTTGTATTTCTTGTGGAGGAAATCGATGCGGCGCTTGGGCATGGTTTTCTCGAGAGAGCCGCGATTGAATATACCGCGCTCACCCGAGCCGCTCTTCATGAGTGCCACCCACTCTTCCATAAGCTCGGTGTTGTTTGGCTTGGTCTCGTATACGGCAGAGTTGTTGGCTACAGAGCGGTACGGGTCGGTGAGATAAAACTGGCCTTTCTTTGCATCGCGCAATTCGACGTCGTCGAGATCGGAAAGAGAAATCATCGCAGTGCGGCGTACGCCACCAGCGACCACACACTCGCCTATTTTGCAGATGATGTCGTGCGCATCGATGTTGCGCAAGCGACGGCCCTGACGGCGCAAGATACGCTCGCGAGCAAATCCAAGAAGTGAGCGCAAAGGTTCTGGGCCACTGGCTTTGCCGCCCATGGTCTTGAGGCGTGCACCTGCAGGGCGAATCATCGAGAAGTCGAAGTCGACATCCTTGCCCGCGTACCAGGTCTTGAGACCAAGGGTAAGCGCGTCGCACCAGCCCTCTTTGGTGTCCTGGACCACATGTACTGCGTGTTTCTCGCCGGTCTGCTTTTCGATTTGCGGCAACTGCTGAATGTTTTGGCTTTCTACCGCATAGCCCACACCACACCCCTGCATCGAGAGATACATAATCTCTGCGAAGTCTTCGAGCTTTACTGGTGCCGTGAAGGTACAGTTGTAGAAACAGGTGTTGCACTTGCGTGCCGGTGCGCCAGCAAACTGCATCGCGCGCATGCTGGGCATAACCTCTTGCTTGAGAATTGCTTCACGCACTTCTGCGTATTCTGCATCGGTAAGTTTTTTGCCCAAGTTCTCACGCATAAAACTTACATAGCGATCGACGGTTTCCACCCACGTCTCGCGACGCTGTTCGCTTTCTATCCAGCGAGCATAGGTACGGAGGTACACAAACTCACCAAGCGGATTATCCTTGAAATACTGCGCGGACTCTTCAGCGAGCTTGCGCACATGATCCGGAACTTCTCCCTGCTCTTTGCGCATCTCGGCACGCTTTGCGCGATAGAGAATGTAGGCCTTGGAGGTGGCTACGTAGTCTGCAAGCATGAGCTGACGCTCCACTTCGTCTTGGCAGCCTTCCACTGTCGGCATAAAGTTTTTGTAGGTCTTGGCAATACGCATCATTTCTCCAGCCACCTTGTGCGCCACCACCTCTGCTTCGTCTTGGGAGCCCTCTCCCGATGCAATCATTGCCTTGTGAATAGCTTCGGCAATCTTTTCAAATTCAAACGGCATCACGCGACCATCACGTTTCTGAATCTGCGGAAGATACTTTTTGTAAACGCGAATAGCAGCACTATCGTACTTTTGGGGGGCTGGCTTTACACCCTCGTCTGTTTTGGTGGCGAGTTTTGTCATGCGCAATTACCTACTTTTCTAATGTGTTCATTGTAGCTCTGGGGGTTTTTGCTCTGTTGTACACAGGTGTTGATAAGTGCAAAAGAGCGGCTTTTTGAGCCAAAAAAAGATGATTTTCAGACTCGCTCAACAACACGAGTATTACTCCGACGCAAGACCAGCGGGAATGCCCTGTATGCGCGCCCCTATAGAAATGCCGCTGGACCGGGCATGCCCTGCCGAGAGCTCGAGCACAAAACGAGCCGGCGCTCGAGGAGTAAATGAGCTGGGATATGTCTCCGGGGCCACGTTCTCGCGCATATCTACCACGGTGCCGTCGGCTGCAATCCAGAGCATGTCTATAGAGAAACGCATGTCCTTCATCCAGAAGGAGTATTGTCCGTCGCGTGGAAACACAAACAGCAATCCTTCCCCGGGAGGCAGAGGAGCGCGCCCACTGAGACCTTGGGCACGCGCAGCAGTGGTCGTAGCAAGCTCGACACGAATAGTGCTACTCCCTGTCGAGAGAAAAAGATCATCGGTAGCAGGCGCGTGCGCAGGCAGAGCGCGTGCTCCAATCCACGCACTCAAAAAGATTGCGAGCGCGAGCACTCCCCACCAGACACGAGTACTCATGCTATTGCACCAATATCACACTCATCGCGAGAAGTGTAACCAGCCAATATGATGCGTTGATGAGATAGAGTGTAAACGGCTTTGTTTCCCACAAAAAGCTCCCCAAAAGAATAGGGGCAACGAATCCGGCCCAAATCCAAAACGCGACATCGGCGGCGCTCAGCCAATCGTATGCACCAAACGTCTGCAATACCACCGAAAGCACCCACGCCATAAACGTAGCGGCAAGAAAACCAATAAATGCCATGAGCGGCATGCGCTTCTGACCTTTCTCTGCTTGTTCGGGCGTGATGTTTGCCATACGCATCCAGGCGGTACCAAATACTTTTGGGTTGTACCACGCCATACCGATGAGTACGCCAGCAATACCTGATGCGAGTATAAGAATAGGAGACATAGAATAAAAATCTGATTAATAAATCTCTGCTAGTAGGGTAACGTCCTCTGCACTGGGCGTCTAGTGCCTTGTGGGGATGCAAAGCGGCGCCCCTTTGGGGCGCCGCTTCCCTTTCAGCTACACAAAACCACTTAGGCAACCTGCTGAGCACAGTGTGCACAGCGCTTTGCGGCGAGAGGAATCTCACTCAAGCACTCGCCACACTTCTTGCTGCTGGGATCAGCTGGGGCTGGAGCAGCTTTCATCTTTGCCATGAGCTTATTGATTGGGCTCACTACAAAGAAGTAAATCACGGCAGCTTGAATCACAAACGAAAGCAACGCATTTACAAAATTGCCGTACATAAACTTGCTGCCGTTTATCTCAAACGCGAGCGTCGAGAAATCAGGCAACGAGCCAAG
>JBDKGA010000046.1:0-6246 GCA_039798465.1 Candidatus Parcubacteria bacterium
ATCCAGAGCTTTCGCTCGAGGCGGGCGTGCACACGCTTTCGCAATTTCGTGGTGCATGGCGGCGATTTGAATACAAAGGCAAGACTCCGCAGGGAGCAATCGTGTACGACGACTATGCGCATCATCCCACTGCCGTACACAAAACCATTATGGCTGCACGCGAAAAATTCCCGGGCCAGCGGATTGTTGTTGCATTCCATCCACATTTGCATAGTCGCACCGAATCATTTCTACAAGAATTTGCCGCTGCACTCGATACTGCCGATAGGGCGATTGTCGCCCCCATTTACGAAGCGCGTAGCGAAACAGTGCATGCCGTTTCTAACCACACGCTCGCGGAGGCAGGGATGCACATCGAGGCGATGGATAGCTTCGATATAATACGCGACGCGCTCCTCGCCGAACCGGCAGACACCGTCATCATTACAATGGGCGCAGGTGATATATATAAAGTGGCGGACGAGCTTGTCAAATAAATTATGATGTCGGGAAAAGGCCCTGAATCGCTTCGTGAGCAACTAGCACAAAGAGAAGTGCCGCCGTGCCCAGAACGATTCATGGCCTCTACTACCGAGCTTGATCCGCAAAAGCGGCGTGAGCACGAGGTTGTTGTTGTCCCTGGCTCCATACATCTTATTGGCAGGGGCACTCGAGCGGTTATTTATGCTGCTCGTGCGCGTGTTATTGGCTCTCTCCCTCGGCGTCCCGATGATCCCCAGAAAGGCACACCGTTCGAGGATAGAAAACGTGCATACGAGTTTCCCCTCGTGGTGAAAGTGTATTATGCAGAAAGCGCGGCTAATGTAGCGTTTAGTCTTTACGATATCTGCCGAGATGCAGGTCTGAATGTGCCCCCAACTTTTAGGGGAGCTTTGAAGCAGAATGCTCTCGTCATGACAGATTTACGTATCCCACGAGAAGTACGTTCTCTAGAAGAGATTGAACTGTGGGAGACAAAGCAGGAACCCTCGAATGAGATATACGTCATCTCGAGCAATATGCAAAATTGGAGTATCGGATCCGAGTCGCTCCAGAAAAAAGGGCTAGAAGGTGTTGCAAACTGGGACTGGGTGCTCAAAACACTTTTTATCGAACCACTTGAACGTTCCGCCGATGGGAACATTATTCGCGGCAGCCAGGTGCGTCGTGCGACCGTGAATCATATAGAACTCCAATCCGACGTGTATTTTTTCCGCGTTCCGGCACACGTGCTCGTGCCCGAGATTGATCCGCTCGCCGTAGATTTTGATATCATCAAACATCCACAAGAGAGTAGAGGAGACGACGGGCTTTTGAGATACAACGCAGGAGCCCTCTTCCTTACCTGCAAGCTTTTTATTGAAAATTTTGTGGAGGAAGATAAACAAAAACCCTACCTGGATTCGCTGTACGCTGCATACAGTCAGTTACTTTCTACAGAGCCGCAAGAGTAGTCAGAGTCACTCAATGGTATTTGCGAGGAGCTCTGGAAACGCTGATTGCAAAAAGCGCTCACGACTCTCTAAAATATGTATAACAATCTTTGTCACTTTCAAACGCTTTGCCGCCGTGGATACATATGAGTTGCTTCTTGTGCGCATAATACCAGAAAGACCCCGTTCGTTGACTTTTTCTGCAATACAGGCACTCTTCTCGCATGGGAACTCTTTCTATCGTCGCTACGCCAATTGGTAATCTCGAAGATATCACGCTGCGCGCGCTGCGAGTGCTGAAAGAGTGCGATGTCATATACGCCGAAGACACACGCGTTATTTCCAAACTCTTGGCGCACTACGAAATACAAAAGCCGCTGCAGCGCCTTGATGCTGCTATGGAAGGCAAGCGTGCGGGGCAGATTATCGAGCGCCTCGAAGCAGGCGAGCGGGTGGTGTATGTATCGGATGCAGGCACACCGGGGATATCAGACCCCGGTGCCCGTTTGGTGGCGGCGGTGCGTGTCGCAGGGTACCGCGTTGATGCGATACCAGGAGCCTCGGCGCTTACCGCTGCGCTCTCGATTGCGGGACTCGAATCGGATGCGTTTGTGTTTATTGGTTTTTTGCCACACAAAAAAGGGAGACAGACTGCGCTCAAAGAAATAGTCGCGCGGGACATGCCCACGGTGCTCTACGAATCACCACACCGTATACTCAAGTTGCTCAAGGAATTAGAGACGGTGGGCATTGAGTGCGTATCTATCGGCCGTGAACTCACCAAAATGCACGAAGAATTCATCGTGGGCACTCCTGCAGAGCTCGCTGCGAGTCTCGAGAAGCGCGGTGCCGTGCGCGGCGAGTTCGTTGTCATCGCGCATCGGTAGGGGTATACTTTTCTATATGACACTCGACACACTCATCATGCTCGCGGGAGCGTTTGTAGCCGCAATTTCATTTCTTGGTTTTCCGGCAAGCTGGGACACGTGGCTCTTGGTGCTTGCAGGAATCATCATCATCGGCCTTGGCGTTGTAGTGCGTCGCAAGGAAGGAGAACGACAGACCGAGGAAAGGAAGATGCGAGGTGATTCACATCAGTAACCAGCCCCTTTTTCGTTTTTCTAGTCTATGCTAGAGTTTTGTCAGGTTGGGTGGCGATGCTATTTTCTGTGAGGTGCGTAATGTATCGCCTGTTATCGAAAACCTGCGGTGAGGCTACGGCTGATTTCACCATGTTTATGGTCCTTCCCGGTATGGGAATGATTGGAATCATGGCGTTCATCTTCTCGTGCTGACTGCATGGTTTTGAAAGCGCGTCCTTGTCTCCAAGGTCGCGCTTTCTCTTATGAAATCCATTCACAGACGAGGTATACTATAGCCATGTCTGACCATGGTCATGGACACACACATGAAGAGCACGCCGTGCCTGCAAATGACGATTCGCGTATCACGTATTTTGCATCTACCCACACGCGCGGGAAACGCGACATGTTTGGGATACGCGCGATAGACCGCGGCAAGCACGTGTATGTGATTGGGAAGACCGGTATGGGTAAATCAACCATGCTGGAAAATATGGCGATTCAGGATATTCAAAACGGCGAGGGAATTGCGTTTATCGATCCGCACGGCAGTACTGCAGAAAAGCTTCTCGATTTTGTTCCGCACGATCGCCTCAAGGACGTTATCTATTTTGCACCGTTTGATACCGAGTATCCCGTAGGTTTCAATGTGATGGAAGATGTTGGTTACGACAAACGCCACCTCGTTGTCTCGGGTCTTATGGGTGCGCTCAAGCGTATTTGGGTAGACGCGTGGAGTGCGCGTATGGAGTACATTTTGCAAAATGTTTTGCTGGCGCTTCTCGAGTATCCGGGTTCTACGCTACTCGACGTAAACCGCATGCTCACCAATAAGAATTTTCGTAATGCCGTAATTGAAAAGATTACCGATCCGATTGTTAAATCATTTTGGACAGAAGAATTCGCTGGCTTTACCGATAGGTATACCCAAGAAGCAACGCCGGCCATCCAAAACAAAATAGGTCAATTTACGGCAAATCCCCTCATTCGCAATATTGTAGGACAGGCAAAATCCACGTTTGATTTGCGTAAAATAATGGATGAAAAAAAGATTTTTATCGTTAATCTCTCAAAGGGCCGCATGGGAGAAACCAATGCTTCGCTCTTGGGCTCGATGCTCACGGTGAAGATTTATTTGGCGGCCATGAGTCGCGCAGATGAAAGTGCTGCACGCTTACGCTCATTACCGCAATTTTATTTCTATGTCGATGAATTTCAATCGATGATGAATGAAGCATTTGCTGATATTCTTTCCGAATCGCGCAAATATAAGCTCGCGCTCACACTCGCAAACCAATACATAGAGCAAATGGAAGAAAAAGTGCGCGAAGCAGTCTTTGGCAACGTGGGAACACTCATTGTATTTCGTGTGGGGCCGTTTGATGCAGAAGTATTAAAAACAGTGTTCGAGCCGACGTTTGTCGCCGAAGATTTGGTGGGACTTGGCCTCGGACAAATCTATCTGACGCTCATGATAGACGGTGTTGGGTCGCCGCCGTTTTCTGCGGAGACTATTCCACCAATAGAAGCACCAGCCATTTCATACAGAGAAGATGTCATTGTGCATTCGCGCGCACATTTCGCCCGTACGCGCGCAGATATAGAGTCGGGTATTATGCAGCGCCAAGGTGAATTTGCACCTCCCCCTAAAATGGAAAAAACCAAAAAGCCATGGGAAGGGGAGCGTCGTGATAATCCTAGGCCCGAGCGTCGCGAAGAGCGACCACGTCCAGAATTTAATCGTGATGAGCGAGCTCCTCAGCCTGAGCGCAGCACCCCTTCAGCCCCACGTCCCTCGTTTTCACCGCCGCCTCGTGCATCAGAGCAAATACGTCGGGAGTCAGTGCCTTCCGTGCCGCCTGCAGCACCGCGACCTTCTTTGCGTGAGGCACCTCCTCAGCGTGAGGTGAGGCCGGCGCAGGCTGCGCCGCCCATGGCGCGGGCACACACAGACACTGCGGTACATGCGGCGCGCAATTCGCTTAAAGACGCAATCGCAGCAGCACGCGTCACTGATACACCGGCGCGGTCACCACTCGACGTGCTCCGTGAAAAAAAAGCACAGATTAATCCCGGGACTCCCAAAGTAGTTCATGCAGAAATTCCAGTACCTGTTCCGCAGGCATCGCCATCGCAGAGTAATCCACAATCGACACGTGAACCAAGACAAGATGATACTATTCCGCGCGATAATAGTGCGCATGATGAAGTTAGCGAAGAGATGCTTCGTCGTTTGTTGCGTGACGATTAGTGTTGCGCTGCCCATGCGCGCGCACGCGCAAGTGTCGTCCGTTGCGTTCACTTCAGATCCGCAGGCCATATCAGCAAATACTATCTCTGCTGCGCTTACTGTTCAGGCGCGCACGGCAGCGGGAGATGCTACGCCAATTTCGCAAACAGCATGTCTGGCTCTTTCTTCTAGTTCCGCAACGGGGCGGTTTTCTTCGAGTGCGAGTACCTGGAACGCAATTACTGTTCTCACGATGAGCAAGAACACAACCAACAAGAATTTTTATTACCAAGATTCTTCCGAAGGTTCGCATACTATTACAGTACGTCTTGCATTTAAGCCCGAATCAGAATCGCGTGCGTGCTCAGCGTGGCCTCTTTCTGAGTGGGGAACCACCCTTGATGCCTCGCAGGTCATGACGATTGGCGTGCAGGCGCAATCGAATACTCAAAATACTTCCTCTGCTGCACAAGCGAGCACAACAACACAAACCCAATCTCAGACAACGCAAACAACACCTCAAACAGTTACGCCGCCGGTATCTTCGTATGTACCGCCGCCGTTGCAAACATTGTTTGCCGACGCGGGAGCAGACAGAGTCGAGATTGTGGGAGCCGACACAGTGTTTCGTGGCCGTGCTTACACTCGCGCACAGACACTAGTCGAAAACGTTCGCTACGTGTGGAATTTTGGCGACGGCACCACTGCCGAAGGCGAGTCGGTGCAGCACCACTACAATTTTCCTGGTCGCTACGCTGTTACGCTCACCGTGGCCCAAGACAGGAATTCGGGGGCCGACAGACTTATCGTAACAGCAGAGCCTGCGCGTCTTGGTTTTGTTGTACACGACGATGGGAGTGTCGAAATTGTAAACAACGCTGGTCGCGATCTCGATTTATCACATTGGATAGTGGCCAAAGGCTATCAGCGATTTATGCTGCCCGATGAAAGTTATTTACTTGCGGGTGCGTCTCTGCGCATTTCACAAAAGACTCTCGCGTTTATGCCTGACACAGTGACTGAATTGCAATATCCAAATGGCGTGAGGGCATTTGGTGCTGGCGAAGCCACGAGTGTTCCGCAGTTTGCTGCAGTCCCTGTTATCCAAGAAACAGTAGACGATGCGCCAATACCAGAAGCGCCTGTGGCGGTGCGCACACCTCCACAATCGCGCGTAATGAATTTTTCTGCACCAGAAACGAGTGATATTCCACCCGCTGATGTCGAATTAGCTACGTCTTCTCGCGTGTCTTCGTCTGCGCAGGTTGCGGCGGCAGGTTCTGTGTTTCCGGCACAGTCCCCGTGGTTTTGGGGAGTATTCGCTATTGTGGGCGTCGGCGCTCTTGCTGGCATGTCTTTACGCTCGTCACGACACGAGGAATGGGAGATTGAAGAAGGGGAGAATACCGTGTAGTCTTGCGGCATGGAGGCCCAAACTATTTTGGTAACAGGCGGCGCAGGTTTCGTGGGCTCAAATCTAGTGGCGCGCTTGGTGCAAGATGGTCATCGCGTCATATCCCTC
>JBDKGA010000047.1:0-18236 GCA_039798465.1 Candidatus Parcubacteria bacterium
GTGCACCGAAGCCGAGGCGATACAGGCAGTACGCGATGCGCAAATTGCGGTGGGCGAAGAACTCAATCTTCCGCGCGCCGTCGATCATTTGTGGAAGGCGATTCGCAAAACAATCACTGGCCCCGCATTTCTCACGGGCATGCCGGTATACATGGAGCCTTTGGCCAAGCGTTCGAGCGAAAATCCAAACACGGTAGAGCGTGTGCAGATTCTCATTGCAGGAAGCGAAGTGGGCAAGGGCTTTAGCGAGCTCAACGACCCGCAAGACCAACGCGCACGATTCGAAGAACAGCAAAAACTCCGCGACGCGGGAGACGACGAAGCACAGCGGCTCGACGAAGACTACGTGCGCGCGATGGAATATGGCATGCCGCCGAGCTTTGGTTTTGGTTTTTCGGAACGCCTCTTTGCCTTCCTCGAAAATAAACCAGCACACGAGACACAGCTCTTTCCACTCTTGCGCCCTCGGCAATAATTATTATTTAGATTTTATACTATGGATATTTTCACTATTTTTATCGCACTTGCTATCGTGCTTGTGCTCTCATCGCTCCGCATTGTCGAACAAAACACCGTTGCAGTGGTTGAGCTCTTGGGTAGATACCGCCGCACCATGGGTGCCGGGCTCAATATTCTCATCCCACTCTTCGAGCAAATCCGTGAGCGCGTCACGCTGCGCCAACAAAACTTCGCGCTCAGTGGCCACTACCCATCGAAAGACAAAGTGATAGTGACGGTGGGCACCAACCTCATCTACGCGGCAAATGCAGCAGGGGAGGATGGGGTAAAGAAGTACGTGTACGCACTCGACAATCGCAGCCAATCTATCGCAGCGGCTATCGAAAACTCACTTCGCACCTACATCGCACGCGAGACCCACGAAGGTATTTTGGAAAAGAAAGAAGAACTCGCCCAACACATCAAGCTCGATTTGGAACGACAGTTTGATGAGTGGGGAATGGTGATAAAAAGTTTTCAGATTACCGAGGTAACCTTTCCGATAGCAATTTCCGACGCAATGTCGCAGGTCGTCGCCTCCGAGCAGCTCCGCAAAGCCGCCGAGAACAAGGGAGAGGCGGTGAAAATTCAGGCAATCAAAGAGGCCGAGGCCGAAAAGGAGCGCAAGCGCTTGCAGGGTGAGGGTATCGCCCTCGAGCGCGAAGCAATCGCCAACGGCCTCAAAGAATCAATGAGTATCATTGGAAAAGCTACCGGCAAAGACGCGACAGACGTCATGGCGCTCCTCACTCTCACGCAGTATCTCGATACCATAAAATCGGTAGGTATGTCCGAAAACGCCAAAACCATATTCATGGATACAGGAGTAGGAAAAACAAACGAACTTCTCAAGCAGCTCACGAGCGCGCTTGAATCAGGGAAGTAGGGTGCCCTTGCGCCACAAGGGGGAGATGTGTTCTAATACACATTAGAGGGAAATTGGCTCCAATATCAAGGAGAGGTGCCGTGGAAAAACTTATCGCCGTTTTGATTGGATCTGTACTCAATGGCATGTTGTGGGCCCTGATTGTGCAAATTGTCGGCGTCTATCTGTTGCGTATACATCCCACACCGTTCACGCTTCTGTCAGTAGCAGTGGTGGTGTGCATGGTCTCGTATGTTGTGTTATGTCTGTTTTCTGCGAGAGAAAACTGAAAAACGGGTGGCAGCGCGATACGCTGCCACCCGTTTATTTTTTTGTGCTACTCTCCCTCACATGGACATGCACGATTTTGATACACTCGTCGCCGAGGGATTTGAGCAGCTGCCGCAGTGGGTGCGCGAAAAGATTTCAAATGTCGCACTCCTCACCGCAGATGAGCCGAGCGAAGAAGATAGAAGGCTGCAGGGCTTGCACAACGACGAAACGTTGCTCGGTCTCTACAAAGGCGTGCCCCTCACCGCACGCGGCGATGGCTACGGTATTGGCATGGTTTTGCCCGACACCATTACTCTGTACCGACTCCCCATACTCGAAGCAGCCGAAGAAGAGACGGGCCCGGAGGCGAGTGATACAGAATATTTTGAGCGAGTCAGAAAAATCGTCGCCGAAACAGTCTGGCATGAATACGCGCACCACTTTGGAATGGACGAACACGAAGTGCGAGAGCGCGAAGAGAAGCGTTCCGAAAAAGCTTGACCCGCAGAGCGATGGGTGTAATCTATAAATATCGATTGCTCCATGCGCTGCAATCGTGCCCAATTTGGGCGTTTCCTCCCGTACCTGGGCCGCTCCAACGAGCGGCCCTTTTTCAATACAACCTCCGTGGTATAGTTTCCCCCATGAGCCTTGCTGATACATTGCGCGCACGCGGATTTGTATATCAATTTTCGAGTGAGACACTCGAAGAAATTACCGATCCATCGGCTGGCAAACGCCGCACTTTTTATCTCGGCGTTGACCCAACAGCCGATTCAATACATGCTGGGAATCTCGCCGTATACATGATGTTGCGGCACATAAAAGCAGCCGGACACAGCGTCATTCTCCTTATCGGCGGCGGAACCGGCATGATTGGCGACCCCAAGCCCGATGTGGAGCGTCCTCTCACGCCACCCGAAGAAGTAGCCGCGCGCGCTGCAAAAATCTCCGCACAAGTGTCTCGCTTGATTGGTAGCGATGTGCCGGTGGTCAATAATTATGACTGGCTCTCAAAACTCGATCTCATTGGATTCTTGCGTGATATTGGCAAACACTTCACAGTAAATAGTCTGATGAAAAAAGATGCAATCGCGAAACGATTAGAGAGCGAAGAGGGAATCACCTACACCGAATTTGCCTATCCGCTTTTGCAGGGATACGACTTTTGGCACCTGTTTAAGACTCACGGCTGCGACGTGCAGGTATCAGGCTCCGACCAGTGGGGCAATATTATGGCAGGTGTTGAGCTCATTCGCCGCAAAGAGAATGTGAGCGCATACGCGCTCACGATCCCACTAATTACCGACGCATCGGGAAAGAAATTTGGTAAAAGTGAAGGCAACGCGGTGTGGCTCGACCCAGAAAAGACGAGTGTCTATGGCTTTTATCAATTCTGGCTCAATCAAGACGATGCGAGCGTGGAACAATACCTCAAGATTTTTACCGACATTTCACTCGACGAAATAGCGAGCATCATGGTTGCTCACCAAGAAAATCCTGGCGCCCGTACCGCACAGCGCGAGCTTGCTCGTGCAGCCACAGCAGTAGTGCACGGCACAGAAGAGTCCGCGCGTGCCGAACGCGTATCGGAATATCTCTTTGGGAGTGGCTGGCAGGGAGCGGTAGACGCGGACATGCAGCAGATGATTGCGACTGCGGCACCAACACACACACCCGCAGTAGGGGAATCACTTGCCGACGTACTTGTCGCATCAGGCCTCGCATCTTCTAAGCGAGAGGCCCGCGAGTTTCTTTCGAGCGGTGCCGTAACCCTAAATGGCGAAAAAGTAGACGAAACTCGCGTACTGCAAGATGTTGATTTTGCCGCCAGCATCGCACTCCTCAAGCGCGGAAAGCGCAATGTGTGTGTCTTGCTAAAAGTTTAAGTTTGTGTTCTTATTGCACAAGTTTAACTTGTGCTAAAACAAAGCGGAGGAACACCATGCGATATGAACGACCTGATCGCTTCGAGCCCCAACGTAAGTCAGGGCCCGACTCGAGTCCACAGGTGGTAGTCATGCATCCCACCGCCAGCGGCATTAGATGCCCGTGCTGCAAACGATTCCACAGTATCGGCCTTAAGCCGGAGGAATTTTGGTGCGGGTGTGGCCAAGAAGTGCACGTATGTTTCGCCCCCGCCCTCTACGGCCTCTTTTTATGAGGTCGCCGAAGCGCCCTGGCAATTTTGTCTGGGCGCTTCTCTAATTCAACTCAATATCCACGTGCGTTATGCTCGGGAATGCCTTTTGCACTTTGGCCTCAACACGATTGATGTGCTCGCCGATGATGCGCGGAATGCGATCGGCATACTCCACACAAAAGCGCACAAATTCTTCTTCACTTTCACCCATGTCCTCGAAGCGGTCCGACACAAACTGGCGCTCGCGCATTTCACGAAAGAGCGCACTGCCGTTTACTTCTATGTCACACGTCACACGATACTGATCAAGCCCGAGTGTTGATGATTTAAAATCGACGACTTTTTCGATGATGGGGTCTGCGGCAAGCATCTTGAGTATCTTGCGTCGCATTTCTTCGGGCATAGAACGCCCGATGAGGTATTGGTGATTCTTGCGTATCAGCACTATCGCTATAAAGGCGAGCATGCCACCAATAAGGAGCGCACCGTAGCCGTCCCAATGCGCATCGCCTGTTATCTCGCTCAACCACATGCTCGCTAGTGCGACGAGCACACCCTCCACAGCCACCGTATCTTCGTACACCACTGCGACAGTGACAGGATCACCATGTGCGAGCGCGTACTGCCACGTGTGCGCGGGAAATCGTGCCTTCAGAGCGCGCAGTGCAACGACAAGCGTAATGACCTCTACCACAAACGCGACACCAAGAATGCCAAACGAAAACGCGGTAGGGGCACTGTGCGCACTCGTGGTGAGTGCCTCAATACCGTGCATAATCGTCACCCCGGCGCCCACAAAAAATATCCCGCACGCAGAGATGAGTGCCCAAAAGAATCGCTCGCGACCATAGCCATACTCAAACTCGGGCGTGGGTGCGCGGCGCGCACGCACAATCCCAAAAAGCAGCAGCGCCTGATTGCTCACATCGGCGACACTGTGCACCGCTTCTGCAAACATTGCACTCGAACCCGATGCAAAAAATCCAATCCATTTGAGGATGGCGATAAAGCCATTGCCAAGGAGCGCCGCAAGGGCGGGGACAAAGCCAGTAGTGTGCTGTGCCATATGTGTGGACCTACGGGGAATCGGACCCCGGACTCAGTCATGCCATGACCGCGCGTTACCATTACGCCATAGGCCCTCTCGAACGAACTCAGAATATAGCATTTTTGTCTAATGGAGAAAAGGCGCTAGACTGCTCTCATGCTTCCATACGTACGCGCCGTTGCGTCTTCTTTGCCATCACTCCTCACTCCCACCATTTTCCAAAACGCCCTTCCGCGCGACAAGGTACAGATGCGTGCCGATACATTTGCAGGCATTACGGTAGCGATTGTCCTTATTCCGCAAGCGCTCGCGTACGCGCTCTTTTTGGGACTCCCACCAGTACATGGGCTCTACGCTGCGTTCTTTGGTATTGTGGGTGGCACACTGTGGGGGAGTTCGCGCCACATGATTACTGGTCCCGTGGGCGTAATGAGCTTGCTCACCCTTTCCGCGCTCGTGCCGTTTGCAGGATCCGATCCTTCGCGCATCATTGCAGCAGCGATACTTCTTGCAGTATTTGTGGGCAGTACCCAAATACTCTTTGGCGTACTGCGACTCGGGTTTATTATGCGCATCGTGCCAAATGCAGTGCTGACTGGATTTACCGTCGGTGCAGCGATTGTCATCGGAGTAACCCAGCTGCCCTCGCTCTTTGGATTTTCCATCGCGCGGCACGAATTTTTCTTTGGCAACATTCTAGACATATTTCATTCACTCACCGAAACGCATCTGCTCACATTTGTGGTGGGTACTGCATCGATAGTGGGCTTGCTGCTTTTAAAGCGACTAGGCAAGGGTTTCCCCGGAGCTCTTGCGGTCATGGCGTGTGCAACTGCGTGTAGTTTTCTTTTTTCTTTTACCGAGAGGGGAGTTGCTGTCATAGGAACCATACCCCAAAGCTGGCCCACGCTCGCACACATACAACTGCGGGATTTTTTGACGATAGGAACCGACACCTTCTCTCTTGCGCTCGTGGGATTTTTGAGTGCGCTCGCTATTGCACGCGCACTCGCACAACGCACACACGATCATGTCGACACCAATCAGGAGCTCATAGGGCAGGGAGTAGCAAACGTAGCATCAGGGCTCTTTGGAGGATTTCCGGTGAGTGGCTCATTCTCGCTTTCGGCACTCAATTACGAAAGCGGGGCACGCACTATTCTCGCAGGGCTCGTGGCTGGCGCATGCATCGTTGTTGCTATTTTTGCACTCACACCGCTACTGTACTACTTGCCCCACGCGACGCTCGCCGCGGTGATTATTGTCTCAGTTGCGGGCATGGCACGGTGGCGTGACATTGCACAACTCTTCGAAGTTTCGCGCACCGATGGAATCATCGCTGCGCTCACGTGTACCGCGGCATTTGTCTTGCAACCGCAAGATGCGGTACTTATTGGTGTCGTGGTGGCGCTTCTGCTCTTTTTGCGAACCGTAATGATGGCCGAGGTTCCAGAAGTGGGATACCACCCCGAGTGGCAGACACTCCAGCAGCGCGATACGCATCCCGAAGTGCTCTTCTTCCCCCGCGCACTTATTGTCCGAATCGATTACTCATTTGTATATGCAAATGCTGAACGTATTGTGGAAGAAGTGTACAATCGGCTGCACGAACGCGAAATACGCGATAGCGAACGCATGCGGGTCGTAGTGTGCAATTTTTCTGGCGTAAACACCATCGACGGTAGCGGTGTAGAGGCGCTCCGCACTCTGGCGCACGATTTACAGCGACGCAATATTCAGCTTGCAGTGGCATACCTCAACAACCCTGTACAGGTAGCTCTTGAGCGCAGCGGTTTACTCTCTCATATTTCTCACCTCCACAACATCGACGAAATCCGTGCGTACTGCTCACGCTTTGCAAAGATCGAAGCAATCACCCCCACTCAATAGTGGCGGGGGGTTTGTCGGAAATGCGATACACAACCGCTGCGACAGAGCGCACTTCGTTGGTAATACGACGACTCACTACTTCCAAAAATTCATAGGGAAGCTGCGCCCAACGCGCAGTAAATCCATTCACGCTCCACACTGCCCAGAGAGCAACCACGTGTCCCATGCCCGCATCGTCGCCCTTGGTGGCAGTGTGTTCGCTACGCGTGAGCGTCGCGCCCGCCTGCCACACAGAATTGTAGAGTTTTGCTTTGCGTAGTTCTTCGATATAGATGCCGTCTATCGCGCGAGCTGTCGAGAGTGTCTCGGCGGTTACCTCACCCTCGATACGCACTACGAGCCCAGGGCCGGGGAACGGGTGGCGAATGAGCAAATCTTCTGGCACGCCAATTTCACGACCAATGTCGCGGGCGCTGTCTTTTACACAATCATCGAGCGGGGAGAGTTCGGGAATACTCCAGCCCAGATTGGTATTGTGGTGCAATTTTATTTCAGCAACGCGGGCGCCTGTTGCGTGCCCCGCACCGCTCTCGCGCAAATCGGTGTAAAGCGTACCTTGCGCAACAAAATCAATATCAAAACTTTTTATCTCTTTTTCTAAAACAGCGCGATACACGCTACGCATCGCAATACGCTTTTCTTTCATGGTGTGCTTGCCTGCGAGTGCCTCCAAGAAATCTGCCGTAGCATCCACAACCCGAACGCGTATCCATGGTTTGTTTCCAAAATACTTGCGCACAAACGCCTCATCGTCGGGTCTGTCGATACCGCGAATGTACACGCCGTGCAGCTCTCCTGTGGAGCCGCGCATTGCATCACGCAATAAATAGGCAACCACCGAAGAATCCGAACCACCGGAAAGAGCGAGGAGTACGTTTTTGTCGCCAATCTGCGCTCGCAGGTCTTGCACTTTTCTCTTTGCGACACTTTGAGCGGGGAAGGGGTCTACAATGCCGCAGATGTGCGTGCAAAAGTTTTTGAACAAGGTCGGACCTTCGACACTGTCGGTTACCTCGGGATGAAATTGCACACCTACCAAGTGCTTGTGTCTCCCCGCGGCAACAGGAGCATTGCTCGTACTACCCAAAACACTAATGGCCCGCGACGGAAATATTTTATCACCATGACTCTGCAACACTGGCGTCGTGCGCTTCATGCCACGAAAGAGGGGATCCGCCTTACTGATACGCAGTGGATGCACACCAAATTCACGCTTGTCTCCGGTGGCTACCTTGGCACCAACGTGTGCGGCAATCATTTGAAAACCGAGACAAATACCCAACACCGGAATACCGATATCAAAAATCTTTGCGTCGAAGGGCGGCGGCTCAGCATGTACCGATGCAGGTCCGCCACTCACAATGATTCCCGCCGGAGCCAGTTTCTTTATGTCGGCTGCTTGCACACAGGCAGGGTCGGCTACCAGACAAAACACACCGAGCTTGGCAAGCTGCTGAACGATGAGGTGGTCAAACTGACTACCCATCGAAAAGAGCACGATAAGCTTGCTCGTTTGGCGCACGCGTAGTTCTTCCGCTATTTCGGCGAGAGTATCTGGTGTGGCTTTTTTGAATACTGCAACCATGGGAAGAGAGTACTACGGAAGAAGCTTCCAGGCCACCCATGCGGTATACTTATGCGCAATGGCGGCACCGCGTCCCACACGCACCACACTCACCGACGTCATTCAAGACGTCGGGCTCATTGGGCTTTCGATAGCAGCTGCGGTACTCCTCGCGCGCTCGGGCACACTACACGATTTGCTGGTGAGTTTTGGCGATGCGTGGATACTGGGCTCATTTATTGCGGGTATATTTTTTACCTCTATTTTTACTGCAGCACCGGCAATTGCCGTAATTCTCCTCATCGCACAAGACGCAAACATGTGGCTGGTGGCGCTTGTTGCCTCACTCGGCTCACTCGTTGGTGATTTCATCATGTTTCGCTTCGCGCGCGACAGATTTGCGCATTACCTCAAGGAACTCATCCGCTACGAAATGAAAGCGCATCGACTCTCTGCAGTGCTCCGCATGCGTCCATTGCGTTGGGTCGTACTAGTATTGGGCGCGATTATCATTGCTTCTCCACTACCAGACGAACTCGGCATCGCCTTGCTCGGATTTGCGCGCCTCAGCAGTGCCATGTTTGCACCGCTTGCCTTTGTGGCAAATTTCTTGGGCATTGTAGCTATCACTATGTTTGCAAACGGTTTGTAGTCTACAAAAAGTAAAGAATAGGGCCGCCGACAATACGTCTCCGAAAACCTCTGCAGCACGTTGGTGCGAAGCTGAGGAATTTTCTAGCAAGAAAATTCCGTGTTTGAGGAGACGCATTGTTGGCGGTCTACACACAAGGCCCCCTCGGGGTCTTTCTCCTATACACCACAGAGAGAGGGTGTGGACAACTGTCTTGTGGTGGTAATAAATGGTATAGAATACATAAGCAGTGGGAGGAAGTGGGAACACGAATCCCAACTGCACATTTACAGTATGCTTATCGGCGAATACGAACACACGCTCGACGACAAAAAGCGTGTCATGTTGCCCAAAACTTTCGCAAAGTCATTGGGTAAGAAAATGGTTCTTACGCGCGGACTCGATAGCTGCCTCTTTCTTTTCTCATCACAGGGTTGGGAAAAAGTAGCGGGGAAGCTGCAGGAGCTTTCGTTTGCGGCCGCCGATACCCGTGGATTCAATCGTTTTCTGCTTTCGGGCGCTGTCGAAATACAGGCAGACTCGGCGGGAAGAATCCTCATTAGCGATGTGCACAAGCAGTTTGCATCGCTCAAAAAGACGGTCGTCTTTGCGGGAGTCTCAGACCGGGTCGAAATCTGGGATGCAGCACAGTGGAAAGAGTACAAGGCACGCATCGAGGGTCAGGCCGAACGAATGGCCGAGAAACTTGGTGAGATAGGAGCCTTGTAGAGCTGGTGAAGTCGTATTGCTAGAGGAATTTCATATCGTCATGCGCACACATTCGATACCCTCCTCTGGCAATACGGCCTCAGCAGAACCTCTCCGTAGGGGAGCAGAGGCCGCGTCTCGTCTTGCACACACAGACGGGCATGTCTCCGTTCTTTTACATGAAAGCATAGAGGTGCTCGATATCCAGACAAACGACACGGTGGTAGACGCTACCCTTGGTGGCGCCGGACATTCGCGTCTCATCTGCGAGAAACTTGGTGCACACGGTACCTTTGTGGGATTTGATCTCGACGAAGCGGCAATTGCACGCGCACGCGTCGCACTCGCCGAAACCGCACCGCGGGTAGAACTCGTCCACGCAAATTTTCGCACCATGGCTACTGCCGTGCGCGAGCGTGCACTAGTCCCGACAAAAGTACTCTTCGACTTAGGGTGGAGCAGCTTCCAGCTCGCCGACGGGAGGGGATTTTCTTTTCTCGTCGACGAACCGCTCGACATGAGCTACCAAACAGGAGCTCATACACTCACCGCACGAGCCGTTGTAAATTCGTGGGAAGAATCTTCGCTTGCCGATGTAATCTACGGCTTTGGCGAAGAGCGCTTCGCGCGACGTATCGCTCGCGCAATCGTTGAATACCGCCTGCACAAACCCATCGAGACCTCGGCAGAATTGGGCGCCATAGTTCGCTCCGCAGTTCCCGCACCTGCTCGTCATGGAAAAATCCATCCGGCGACAAAAACATTCCAGGCGCTCCGTATTGCCGTCAATGACGAACTCGGCAGTCTCGAAGAAGCGCTCACGGGCGCGTGGGAAGTACTTGCCCCTCGCGGGCGTATCGCTGTCATTAGCTTTCATTCAATAGAAGACCGAGTCATAAAAAATCGTTTTGTGTCGTGGGAAAAACAAGGACTGGGTAGACGCATCACAAAAAAGCCCATCGTACCCTCCCGCGAAGAAATCGTTCAAAACCGCCGTGCCCGTAGCGCCAAGCTGCGTGTGATAGAAAAAATATGAACACTGTCATAAACAAAAAAATAGCAGCACTCTCTGTCGAACATCCGGCAGAATCTTTGATATTGAAATTCTGTGCTATCTCTCTTGCTATCGTTTTGTGTGCCTATGCATACCTCGTTGCCGCTACTGCGCTCAATGTTATTGCGAGCAAGGAAGCAAATACCCGAGCCACCGCGCTCGAAGGTCAAGTAGGAAGCCTCCAGCAGCGCTATTTTGATTTGTCTCAATCTATTTCTTCGGAATCCATCGCCGCGCTCGGGCTTTCGCCAGTTGTTGATACGGTGTACGTGTATCGGCCTTCTACCGTAGGCCTCGCCGGAAGCGCAGACCATGCCAACTAATCCGCGAATACGCATGCGTGTGTGGAGTGGCTTCTTTTGTGCACTCGCACTCCTCCTTATCGCGCGCCTCTATTTTGTACAAATAGTACACGGCGAAGGATACCGAGCGGATGCGCTCGGCCAGTACGTGGGTACGGCAGCGGCAGAAACGGCACGTGGCACCATTCTCTTTACGCAAAAAGATGGCACCACCGTACCGGCCGCAGTGATGCAGCGCGGGTGGCGTATTGCGATAGTTCCCAAAGATCTCGAAAGCGCACAAGGTGCGTACGACACACTAAACGCAATCGCACCCATCGACAAAGAGCGCTTTTTCTCGAGTGCCGCAAAAACAGATGACCCCTACGAAGAAGTCGCGTTTCGATTGCCGTTTGAAGCAGGAGCGCCAATACGCACAAAAAAGATTCCCGGCGTGCTTCTTATTCAAGACACCTGGCGCTTTTATCCTGGGCATGATTTGGCAGCGCACGCGATAGGATTTGTGGGGTACAAAGGGGACACAAAAACAGGCCTCTACGGACTCGAGCGGGAATATCAAGCCACGCTTGCTCAGGCAAACACCGGGCGTGCGGTGAATCCATTTGCAGAAATATTTGCCAATATCAGCGCCGCGCTTTCATTTGATCCGGCAGCACACGAAGGAAATGTGATTACCACTGTCGAGCCCACCGTACAGCACCAGCTCGAAGATATTCTCGCAGAAGTATCACGCACCTACAGCACTCGCATAGCGGGCGGCATCGTGATGGACCCAAAAACAGGGGCGATTCTTGCGATTGCAGCAACGCCATCGTTTGATCCAAATGCCTACAATCTACAGAAAGACCCCGGCGTCTTTTCTAATCCACTCATCGAAGGTAGGTGGGAAATGGGTTCTATTATGAAGCCGCTTACCCTAGCGGCAGGTATAGACACTGGCGCCATCTCTCTGAGCACTACCTACAACGACACCGGCTGCATCACCCGCAGCGGCAAAAAGATTTGCAACTTCGATTTTAAAGCGCGCGGCGTGGTGCCCATTCAGGAAATACTAAGTCAATCGCTCAACCTGGGCACAACTTTTGTAAGCGAAAAAATGGGACATAGTGTGTTTGCTCGCTATGTACAACAATTTGGTTTTGGCACCAAAACCGGCATTGATTTACCCAACGAGGTCTCGGGAGATATTCGCGCGCTCTCGGGCAAATCCGATGTGGATTTTGCCAGCGCATCCTTTGGTCAGGGCTTTGCAGTGTCTCCCATAGAAATGATTCGTGGCCTTGCCATTCTTGCAAACGAGGGCGCAATGCCGAGTCCGCACATTGTGTCTTCTATTCAATACGAAACAGGTATCACACGCGCAGTAGACATCCCCAAGCCCACACAGGTTATAAAGCCCGCTTCTGCAGAAACTGTCACCACCATGCTCGTGAAAGTGTACGACACCGCACTCCTCAAAGGCGCGCTCAAGCAAGAGCACTATTCGATAGCGGCAAAAACAGGAACCGCACAAATAGGTATTCCCGGCGGTGGCGGGTACTATACCGATAGATACTTGCACTCGTTTTTTGGGTACTTCCCAGCGCACGATGCAAAATTTATCGTCTTCTTGTTTGCGCTCGAGCCGCATGGTGTCGAATACGCATCTGCATCGCTCGCGCACCCGTTCGGAAAACTTGCGGATTTCCTGATACATTATTACAACATCCCTCCTGATCGCTAGTATGAAATCCTTTATCCGCGTCGTGCTCGTCTATATCCTCACGTGGGAAGCACGGCTGGTACTCATGCGCCACAAGCCGCGCATTATTGCAATTACGGGAAGCGTGGGCAAAACCACCACCAAAGATGCAGTAGCCGCCGTGCTCGCACCGCATCTTTCAATACGCTCTTCCCAAAAGAGTTTCAACAGCGATATCGGCGTACCGCTTGCGATACTCGGCCTCGAAAATCCATGGTCAAACCCTGTCGCATGGGTACGCACCTTTGTGCGCGGATTCATGCAGCTCTTTGGAGAATTCCCCGCGTGGCTCGTGCTTGAAGTCGGCGCCGATAGGCCCGGAGATATTCGCCGCATTGCACAGTGGCTCAAACCAGAATTGGTCGTATACACCGGTGTCCCCAAAATTCCAGCGCACATAGAATATTTTGCATCGGCCACCGATGTGTTCCGCGAAAAGCGCTCACTCATCGAATATCTACGCCCTGGCGGCAAGGTGTTTGTAAATGCCGACGATGCTCGCGCCGACGAACTCAAAAATTCTTTCCGCGCCTCTTTTGTGTCGTATGGCTTTGCAGACGATGCCGACATTCGCGCCAGTCATGAAGAGATAGAATTTGTCGAACGTACTCCTATCGGGATTCGCTTCCGCCTCGAGGGCAACGGCTCCTCGGTACCCGTACTTATTCACGGCACGCTCGGGCACCCGCGCATCCTCGCCGCGCTTGCCGCATTTGGCATTGCGCGCGAATTAGGAATCGATGCGGTTTCGGCAAGCAGCGCGCTCGCTGCTTGGACACCAACACCCGGCCGTATGCGGCTCATTGCGGGGGCAGGGGAAACCACGATTATCGACGACACCTACAACAGCTCTCCCACTGCAGCACTCGCCGCGCTCGATGCGCTCGGTAGTATCAAAAACAGAGGCCGCAAAATCGCGCTCTTGGGCGACATGCTCGAGCTCGGCCGCGCGAGCACCGAGGCACACCGCACCGTGGGCGAACGCGCCGCAAAGATAGTTTCTCTGCTTGCCACCTGCGGATTCCGCGCCCGCGCGATTGCAGAATCCGTGCTCGACAATGGTCTCGGCGAAGACAAGATTCGCCAGTACGAACAAAACGAAGTCGCGCGCGCTGCGGCCGAGATAAAACGCGAGCTCAAAAAGGGCGATGTAATACTCATAAAAGGCTCGCAGGGTATGCGCATGGAATTTGCCGTGAAGGAATTGATGGCGCACCCCGAACAAGCAAAAGAACTTTTGGTGCGGCAGGATGAGGAGTGGGGGAGGAGGTAGGCTTTCCTAAGCGCCTCTGTTGCTCGCACTGTGTCGAACGGCACGCAGCACGTCTCCCTGACACTACGTAGATCAGATAAAGAATGGGTGGATGCGTCATGCGCATCCACCCATATGAGTCGAGAACCTGAGAGCCGTTCTAGTGATAGACGGTGCCGACAGCGTCGAAGTCTTCGCCGTGGATTTCGCGCCACAGTCGACGCGTCCGCTCAATAGTCGCTTCCTGAGGTTCAGGGAGCTCGTCGCCCGGAAGCATCGGCCGATGATGTAAGAGGCCTTGGAAGACCACATCGCAAAACTGCGGATACTCCGGCTGGTACTTGATGAGCGCATGGAGGAGTCGATCCGACTCCTTATGATCCCACACCAGCACGCCAGGGTTTGCTGCAGCGACGATGCAGAACTTCCTGAAGAGCGAAGTGCATGCTTCGGCCTCTTCGGTACTCAAGCCCTCGTAGTGCTCGAGGTCTTTGGCGTAACGTGACAGATCGAATCCGTTCACCACTGCCTTGATTTCCTCAAGGTTCCGAGGTCGTCCGGCCGGAGCCGAAGCCGTTATGTGGCACCCCATTGGTACTCTCCTTTGTTGTTTCGTCAAAGGAAGGAAGCGTAAGCTAACCTTTCCCTAAGATGGATGATAATGCGGATGATAGATGTGAGTCAATGATTTATTTGTTTGCAAACATCAAAATGCGTGTTTATAGTGGCCCTGCGGGGATTCGCCCTCGCACATGGAGGCATGCATGAATTTGTATACAGTCCTCGTGGCGATCGGGCTATTCTCGCTCGGTTCGCTCATCATTGTGACGGCGTTCGCTGTCCACCCGCCCCTTAGAAAGGCATTGCCGTTCTACGATCCGATCGCTGATTGGATTGGTCATGGTATTCCCGACCTAGGGATGCTCTACATGGTCGGTGTGATGGCCGGAATCGTGCCATTGTTCCTTCCGTTCTCGTGGTGCGTCGCATTCTTCATACTGTCAGCAGGCGTCTTCGCGTTCCGGATTATTGCCGGATTATCGTTCGTCTGGTGGCAGGACATCCTGCACCTCATCGGCGTACTCGCGAAAGCGTATATGTTCGTCGCACTGACGCACTGGCAAGAATGGGCTACCACACTTGCTGTCGCCTATTTCGTAGGGATCATCGCACTCTACGTCGTCAGGACGTATGTACCGCTCCATAGAGGAGAAGGACTCGCTTTCGGGCGCCTCCTGTTCAATGTGGAGCATATCTTGATGAGCATCGCGGCGATTATTATGTTCGCCCTAATGCAGTGGCCTTACCTCTGGCCATACGATGTGTTCGTGATGCTCTCGATGTGCAATCCCTCGTCGCCAGATGCGGGAATGATGCGGCATTAGAGACACCGACGGAACGTGCCACCATCCTTACCCTGGGTACCGCAAGGTATCCAGGGTATCTTGTTTTGGTGCGATAGAATGAGGAGTGGGGGAGGAGGTAGAAACAGCTTGCGGAGAAGAGTGGCTCGTGTTTAAGTTGAAATAATTTGCGTGACTCTAATAACACAGAGATTAATTAGACTTTATGAAGAAAAATATCCTTATTGCAGCTGTAGTCACTGTAACACTATCGATTTCTTGGCTTATCTTTTCTCTTAACTCTCCCGTAAGCAAATCGGTTAGTACACACCATTACGCCCTTCCACTTTCGACGACGAACGATATCACTTGCACCTACCCACAAACTCTTTATTCAAGTTATTTTAGGGAAGAGGTGAAGCATGAATTGCCCCCACCCGAAACCAGTCCGATTATCATTACATTCAGCGATTTCGAAGCGGAGCTAGTAAAGGCTAAGTTTATTGACGCCACACAGACAATATCGGAAGTTTCTCTCATAAAGATTGTTGATAGCCCCGAAAAATTTGTATTTGTGGAAGGTAGTGGTGATCCATATATTACTGTTCACACGATATACAAAACAAGCGGAGTGGCCACTCTTGGGAAATCAGCCTCTCTTCTTGGAACACCAGTAGGGAGTATGGCCATGGGGACCTGCGTGAGTAACTAAAATCAACAGGGCAGGGAAATCTAAAATACAAAGGTCGGTCCTTTGTATGAAAAAGCTACTTGTAGAAGTGGGTAGACCGTGTTTAAGTAAGAAGAGTCAGACCTTTGAGAAAGGAAGGTGTGTCGTGGCTACTCAAGAAGAAATCGCGCTCTTTGAGACAGTGAACAAAAATATCGTTGCCAAGGGGAAACCTTTGTACGAAAAAATACGTTCATCACTCGAAAAAGCATACCCGCCAGACCACGTCGTCATCATCGATGTGGACACTGGTAGATATGTCGTCGGCAAAACACCACTTGAAGCAATGCAGCTCGCCAAAAAGGAGCTTCCATCGCATCAGCAAGGATACATGTCTCGCGTGGATGCCAAACCACTTGTCGAATTTGGAGGCTGCCCCAGATGAGGTTCGTCTTCGATTCAGCGAACAGACCATTTGCTCTTTTGCAAACCAGACGAATGCTCTTTTTCAGGCTACAAAAATCGAGCTCGCACCACAAAACGGCGCGGGCTTTTGTTTTGAACTACAATAATTTCTCGCCGTCGCTCAAAAATTTTCCAGCCCCAGACTCGCCCGTTTCGCTTGCTAGCGAAACATGGCTCCGTCTTCACAATACGCGCAAAGGAGTGGTGCAGACCACTCCTGTGCGTCGAACTTTGATGAATTGCTGACCTCTGCTCGAACCCATTTTAGCAAAGATTTCTGACACTTCGCACGCGGCGCGTGCGAAGTTGCTTGAAAGGGGCGAGGTGCGAAATACTTCGTGCGAGATTAAGATGGGCTATTGATTTGCGAGTGCCTTTCGCACAAATTGCCCATGCGAGGCGTACATCGAGTTCAAGAACTGATCATTAACTTCCTGCCATTGCACTGCCGCGGCATCATCCCCAGCACGTGCCTCTAACTTTTCTGCTACATCCGGCGTCAAATGCATATGCGCGACAGTTGTTTCCATCCATGCATTGTCTGTATTACGTGGGTCATCAACGTATCCTTGATAGACCGTCTTTGCGCCTCGCCAATCGAGCTTAACCACCCACCTCCTCCTCAAACTCATGCGCAAGAGTCAAAATTCCAGTTCGACCACGTGGATTCATCGGTAATCCATCTTGTCGAATGTGACGCTGTCTTCATGGCTTGTTATCACCTCCTTTACAGGATGGAACTGCTCTGGACCTGCCCAACCACCTTTCTTTTGCGTGCGATCGTTATCAAGCACGGATGGTGCCACAAAATACGGCGGTTGATATTCTGTGTAGTCTGATGACCACAATACTTTTTCATCAGGAACAGCGAGCCGCTCAGGGTTGTTACTCCCAAGAACGGTAAGTATTTTCTTTCATATCTCCCTTTATTCCTTGCACACTTGTCTTTCCATCTCCAAGCGCGTCAACAACGAGAAAATCGCCACCTTTGACGGATATCTTTTTTCCGTTTGCCGCATTTACCTCCACTTCACCTTTGTGTCCTGGGATACGAACGAGATAACTTGGTATTTGTGCGATTCCTTCTGTCCAAACTCCGGGCTTCGGTTCAATGCCGTATTTCTTTTTTGGGTGACCAGGATTATCTGTCGCGTATTCGTTGTAAAGTGTTTCGGGTCCCATGATGTCTTCTACAAAAGTGCCATCGTCCTCAAACTTGCCTTTTATGGGAAATTGACGTTTTGATGGGTCTTGTTCCTCTTCTGGGTAGCGAATCGGATCAATGTTTCTGTAAATCGTTGTGCCTTCTTTAATATATGCTTCTCCGTTATGTGTTTCATCTTTCAGAGTGCCGTCCGAGTTGCGAGCGCCCGTGTACGTTCTTAGTCTGCTTCCAGGGCGAAATCTAACATTTGGATTATGTGGATGAGCCTTCATTGCAAGCGAAGCCTTTTTGCGCAACTTCTCCACAGGCAATCCGCCAAAATCTGGTTCACCACTTCCCGCGCGCTTTATTGCTGCCACCATTTTCTCTGCCATTCTATCGACCTCCGCATCCGCGGAGTACATTCCTTCCTTCATTTCATCTGGGCCGCCCATATTTTCGAAAAACTAAAGTAATATCTGAAGTATGACATTACGAGAGAAGCGGTCAACGTCTTGTCAAGAACAAAAAGTGTATTGTTATTTTCGGTTTCTGGCGCGCCGCCCTTGCCTGAAAGGCAGAACCCCGGACAAAACCACTCCATGCATTTCAGGATTCAGTTCCGATTGTTATGACCCTACGGGG
>JBDKGA010000048.1:0-4828 GCA_039798465.1 Candidatus Parcubacteria bacterium
ATATAAATTTATCTGCATTAAAAATAATTTATTTTCTCATTCGCCCAACAAAAAATATTTTGTATAAAACAAAAAAGACCCAGCATGGAAGGCGGGTGCGAGCTCCAAAGTGAAAGTCATATGTGAGTGCCGCCGCCCTCCGTGCTAGGTCTTTTCCTACGCGATATGGTACCACTCACTCAAAACAAGGCAATAGGCCCAAAAATAGTGCGCCGAAATCTCGGGCCGAAAACGCAAATCCCGCCTTGCGGCGGGACCTACGCGACTTTCTTGGAAGCGCCACTTGAATGGCACTCACCGCACCACTATAACGCGTTGTGCCGCGGGCGCAAGTGCTACTTCCCTGCTTTTATCTGCTCAATAAACTGTTGCGCCTGGAGCATAATCGAAGGGTCTATCTTCTGCACTGCCTGCAGTGTTGCGATAGCTTGTGCAGAATCTTTTGCTGCGTAGTACGCAGCGGCCAACGTAAAGTAGCTCTGCAGGTCTTGCGGCTGCGCCTTAATGCGTGCCTCCCACAAAGTGGCGATTTTTCCATACTGATTTCGTGACGCGTATGCTGCGGCGATACGTTGTTCGGCTGCCTCACCTGTCGCAACAAGCGGCGCCAGTATTGCATCAGCTTCTGCGTCTTTCTGCGCACGAATCAAAGATGCTGCATAGAAGATGCGTGGCTCTGCAATATCGGGAGCGAGCTCGTGTGCAGTTTTGAGAAATGCCAACATCCCTTCTGTATCACCGCGTACCTCCGCATTGGCGGCCTGCTGGAAGAGAATTCCCTGTTTGCCAGGGCTCAGCTCGTGTGCGCGAACGAGTGCCTTTGCCGCACTAACATGGTCACCAAACGAATCAAAGAGAATACCCAAGAAAAGCGGGAAGCGCGCATCGAGCGGCGACATATTTGATTGCTTAACCATCTCTTCGACAGCAAGCGTGTAGAAGGCTTGTTTGTTTTCGGCAGACACATCGGCACGCCCCGCGAGCTGAGAAGTCGCCTGAACCAATTGTTCACGGACCTCTTGCTGACCAGGAGCTTGGTAAGAAACCGCTTGCTTAAAGTATTCAAGGTTATTGGAGATATCTCCTTGGGGCGCGATAGCTTGCAGGAGTGTGCGGTTTTGGGCGAGCGCGTCAGCATTTACATACCATGCACTACCCCATGCGAGTATCACCGCGCCTGCTGCCGCTACCGGCAAAACAGTCTTTCCGCCAGAGATAACACCTTCCCACAGCCGTGGTGCCTGCACATCATCACTCACTCGCCACGCAATATACGCAAGCACGGTGGCAAAGAATAGGTAGCTTGTCAGGTTGTCGAAGGTAAAGAGGAGGTAGAAGAAGTAGCCTGCAAAGAGCCCCGAAAAGAGCGCGCGCTCAATGGCAGAAAATGCACGTGTACGCCACAAACCCCAGAGCGCAGTCCCGTAGAGCGACAGGTACCCCAAGAGACCAAGGAGACCACCAGCAACGAGCCAGTCAAAAACAATATTGTGCGTGCGATCAAACCACGGCTCTTGGCCATGCATACCCGGGTCGAAATACTTATCGAACACGATTGCATAATTCTCCTGACCCCACCCAAAGAGCGGACGCTCCTCAAATCCCTTTATAGCCATTCCGGCATTCATAAAGCGTGAAGCGGTGGTTTTGTCGGTAAGCGAAATCGTCGCGATACGCTGCAGCGGCTCTATACGCTGAATCCAGCTTGCATCACGCACCAGCCAAAATAGAAGAGCAAGTACAATCGCTGCGCCAACCCCTATCATGACGCGCCACGCGTGACGAGAACGCGGTGATTGGGCAACGAGTAGAAGGCCGGCGAGTATCGCGCCCCCGAAAAGACCGAGCAGCGCACCGCGCGTCGCAGTAAAAAACATAATGATGAAATCCAGCACGATAACGGTGCCGTACAGCATGATTATTCCCGTACGCTTCCCTGGACCCTTTTCTTCCCACGCACGCGCAAGCATCACTGCGGCGATAAATATCGCAAAGAGCATATATACCGCGAGATACGTCGCGTTGCCAAAGGTTGCATCAAGGCGCACGCCGCCCTGATTGATGGTCTGCAAGCCGGCGAGCTGCAAAAATCCGTAGAACGACACGAGCACCGAAACGCCGAGCCACGTGTGCCACACATACTTCCAGAGTTTTTCGCCGAGCATTGCCGTCGATACCATGAAGTAGGCAAACAAGTGCGCGAGCGTTACCCAGCCATCCATGCGCTCAAAATTGCTCCAGAAGCTCTTAAAGGGCTGCACACCCTGCGCATCGGCAATCGCCATAATCAGCACAAAGAGCGCAAACGCCGCGAGCTGCCACGAGCGGCGCGGGCGGTAGTGCGGATACACCAGTGCGAGTGCGAGCCACGCCGCCGTGATTACTTCTACAATCACGCGGAACGCGAAATTCTTGCCCGTAATGAAGGGAAAGAAGAGTGAGGAGGCGACGATAAAGACAATAAAGGGGAGGGCGTATATACCGGCGAGCACCACGCCGCGCAAGACCTGTTCTAATGTTTTCATGGGAGCATTCTAACACCTCGTCTCTACTGCGCTAGCGCTCCTGCCGCTATCCCGCTAGACTAGGCAGGATGAGAGAGCGACTACAGGCCCGGATCGTGGCACTCCTGCGCTGGAGCGAGAAATACACCAAAACCGATATGGTGTACCTCGCATCAGGCGGCTTCTGGCTCGTCTTGGAACAGGCAGCGGGTATGGCGCTTTCATTCGCGCTCGCGATCGCTTTCGGCCATTTCGCCTCCAAGGACATGTACGGCAATTACAAGTACATCCTCTCACTCGCCGGACTGCTCTCGGCAGTCTCGCTCTCGGGACTCGGCGATGCGATGAATCAATCGGTCGCACGGGGCTACGACGGAGCGCTCACGCAGTCGTTGCGGCTGCAAGCACGATGGTCGCTCCCCTTCGTGCTCGTCACACTCGGTACTGCCGCCTATTACTCATGGATAGCAGACAACGAGTTCGTCGCGGGCTCTCTCGTGATCGTCGCACTCCTCCAACCCGTCCTTGCGAGCGTGTCGATATTCGCGAGCTTCTTTTACGCACAGAAGGATTTCGTCCGCGGCTCGCTCTACTCGATCGGCATGAATACGATTACGTTCCTGGCACTCCTCGCCGCACTCTTTCTTGGCGAACGCGCAATCATGCTCGTGGGAACCTACTTCGTCGTGAAGACGCTTGCTGCTGCCTATGGCTTCTGGAAGGCGTACCGGCACCGGCGTAATGACACCGAAGATCCGGCACTATTCGGGTTCAGCGCTCACCTCTCAGCAATGAATGTGATCGGTGCCATCGCCGACAAAATAGACAGTGTCATCATCTTCACTCTCCTCGGCCCAGCACAGCTCGCGACCTATGCATTTGCGCTTGCCATACCAGAACAGATCAAGGGCGTGGCGAAAAATCTATATGGGCTTGCGCTTCCTCGATTCGCCGCACGCGAGGTAAGCGATATACAACAGACCATATGGAGAAAATTATTCCTGGTTCTCGGTAGCACTGCAATCGTCGTACTGATCTATATAGGTGCCGCACCTGCTTTGTTTGTGTTCCTGTTCCCCATATATACGGATGCAATAACCTACTCGCAATGGTATGCGCTCTCGATCCTCCCAGCAAGTATTGTGCCCATTCTCGCTGCAGCTCTCACCGCACACCAAAAGACGCGTGCGCTCTATATCTCCACAAATGGATCTTCCATCGTACTCATCATGGCCCTCTTGATTCTGATTCCTTGGTTCGGATTAGCGGGAGCCATAGCAGCGCAGGTTATATATCGCCTCTGTAATATGATTCTCACAATCTGGCAATTCACGAAAGCATAGGTTCGAGTCTATACTTACCGGCATGGATAAAAAACAAAAGATTCAAGATGACGAGTATTCATTTCCGTATCACTATCTGCCTTCGTTAGAGGGTGGCGCCTTCTCTCTCTCGCGCCATTTATACTGGGGCCATACTTACATCTCTTACATAAGACATCTCTGTCGTACTATCAAGGCACTCGCACCTGAGCGAGTGCTCGATGTTGGCTGCGGCGATGGACGACTGCTCTACGAGCTTCGTTCCGCACTACCAGACGCAGAGCTTGTTGGGCTCGATTATTCGGAGCGCCCCCTTCTCTTTGCGCGCGCGTTCGGATATGGGAAAAACCTGACCTTCAAGCAATCAGATATCGCGACGGCTCCGGAGGAGGGTTATGATGTCGTCACGCTTATAGAAGTACTGGAGCATATCCCACCAGAGCATCTCGATAATTTTCTAGCCGCGAGCGTGCGCGCATTAGCGCCACAGGGCACCCTTATTCTCACAGTACCGAGTGACAAGACCGCGCCCAATCACAAGCATTATCAGCATTTCTCCGAGGAGATGCTCCGCACGATATGCACGCGCCAGTCCCTGGTCGTAGAAAAAGTCGAATTCCTCACGGCGCTGGGTGTGTTCCCAGCAATCATACGGCGATTGTTTTCAAATCGTCTTTTCTTGCTCAATGAGAAACACTTACTCACGATGCTGTATCGGTGGTATGAACAATCTTATCTGATAGCCCGCAAAGAAACCGCGGATCGCATCCTCTTCATCACGCGCCGAGCCTGAATGAGCCGACGCTAGTTCTTGCAGATAAAATAGAGTGATTTGTCAAAAAACGGCACGTAACGCAAGAATGCCTCTTTCCAATTCGGTGCGCGACCAGGCTGAAGAGCCGAGCGCCCGAACACGACAACCGATGCGAAAAGATTCCTGAACCGAATCGCGTCAAGCGTGCTCAAATGATGCGTGAGCACCGCATCCTCCTCAGTTCTATG
>JBDKGA010000049.1:0-3960 GCA_039798465.1 Candidatus Parcubacteria bacterium
AGTTGCACAACGTCCTTTTTGCGACGCAGGTATGCAGGAGCTCGTACAATGAGGGCTTTTTAGAATTTCAGTTGACTCAGACGATTTCATATGGCTTAGTGATTTCGATGAAATCATGTTCTGTATCGAAGCCTGTTGTGCAAGACTGACACAGTACAAGTATACAGTGCCTATCGAGTTTGCCAGTTAACAGGCGCTTGAATTTATGTTCCAGTGTCCGCCGCTCACGCTCAGACAGTGCCCCCACGTGGAATGCTTTTTGTACCGGCTTGAGCCCATAATCTGCGCACCATGTCTCCATTCGCGCCATCTTCTTCTTGTTTCGTGTACGCCACGATACAAAAGTGGTGGAAAACAGTTTATTCATGGCTACAGTAGCAACGAAAGCTCGAGTGGGGTGTACACAGATTCGGATCCAAGAAAGTATCGAGAAAGGTGCTGGCTCTGATCTGACACAACATCTTTTAATACGCGTTTCTTGCGATTCCAAACTACTATCTGGTTTAGTCGATTGAATACTGCTTCGACCACTTTCGCCTTGCCTTCGGGAGATAGCCGATACTCGGTCGGACTCACTTTCTCGAAATCACCTCGCCCGCCAAGCTGTTTTGAGAGAAAGAGAGGGAAGATGGCAGAATCCACGACTGGCACACGAAATTCTTCGACCAGATCGAGAACAAGCGCGGGTTTACCATAGCGCTCGGAGTGATACAGTCCAAGATACGGATCGAGGCCGATATATAGGCAGGCGCGCTCGACTTCGTTGTAGAGGATGCCATAACCATAATTTATGGCGCTATTGAACTTATCCCGACCTTGCGGAATACGGCCAGGAAATGGGTGAAGCTGCCGCAGGCTGCCCCAATATTTTTCAGCGATGAATCCCTCTACACCAAGAAGCTGTTCGCGGGCACCAGTTCCAGGGTGAATAAGGTCGATGGTTTTACGCAAAGCTTCTGCTTGTGCGATTGCTTTCTCGAAATCAGAATCGGATATTCCTTGGTAATGCGCTTTTTCCCCTTGCCCGGGAGACGCAGCACAAGCCGCTCGCTCGTCGAGCCTATAAACGTGCCGTATGTATCGATAAGGAGGTCCATATAATAGAAAAGGCTCTCAAAAGAGATCCTGTCGGAAGACCTTACGCCGATTCAGAAAAAAGTAAAGTTCCCTACTCCGTAATTACACGCAACACTTCTTCGATAGTAGTCACCCCTTGGGCAGCTTTGAAGATGCCATCTTCACTCATTGAGAGCATTCCTTCGGAGCGCGCCTGTTTTTCGAGTTCTTCGCCGCCGCCATTTTTCATCATGAGCTCTTTTATGGTGCTGGTCACTGGCATTACCTCGTAGATACCAATGCGTCCTGCATAGCCCGATGGTGTCGCGCCACCTTCTTTTGGTTTATAAAATGGAACGTTTTTCCATGTGGCATCTTTAGCCACTGCTTTTTCCTCTTTGAGTGCACGCAGCACAGTACCTGCTTCGACAATGTGTTCGAGCTGTGCTTGCTCATCGCGCGAGAGTTCGTACTGTTCCCTATCTGCTGCGAGACGGCGTACGAGGCGTTGGCCAATGATTACTCGCAGTGTTGATGCGAGGAGAAATGGTTCGATACCCATATCGAGCAAGCGCGGGATAGCACCGGCTGCGCTGTTGGTGTGCAGGGTCGAAAGCACGAGGTGACCGGTAAGTGCAGCGTTTATTGCCAGTGATGCTGTTTCTTTGTCGCGGATTTCACCCACCATGATGATGTCTGGATCTTGGCGCACGAGTGTGCGCAAGCCGTTTGCGAAAGTGAAACCAATATCAGGTCGCACCTGGGTCTGGTTGATGCGAGGCATCTGGTATTCAATAGGGTCCTCTATCGTGGAAATGTTTACGTCGGGGGTGTTTACGATATCGAGCAGTGTATAGAGTGTGGTGGACTTACCGGCCCCGGTGGGACCAGTGGTGAGGATGAGGCCAGTGGTTTTGCGTACCGCTTCGTGCATTCTGTCGAGCGCCACACCGTGAAATCCGATAGATTCGAGCGTGAATCCCGAGATACTATCGCGCAGCAAGCGCATAACTATCTTTTCTCCGTAGTAGGTGGGAAGAATAGAAACTCGGAATGAGACGCGTTCACCGTTGTTTTCGATACCAAAGCGGCCGTCTTGCGGTAGGCGGTGCTCGTCGAGGCGCATGTTGGAAAGTACTTTGATGCGTGCGGTGAGTGCTGGTGCTGCAGCTTTTGGGAGCTCCATTGCATCGTGTAGAAGTCCATCGATGCGGTAGCGTATAAGGAGGGATTGTTCGAGTGGCTCCACATGAATATCTGATGCCCCTTGCGCGTTTGCGTGTCGCAATAGTGTGTCCACAATACGTACCGCAGGCACCCCTTCGGCGACTTTGTGCAAATCCTCATCTTTCATTTCTCCTGCCTGGGTGAGAGCTTCTGTCTCGCGCTTGATAACATCACCAAGATTATCTTTGAGGCCTTGCTGGTATTGCTTGAGGGCGAATTTGATGGACGCGGCGTCGGTGAGGCGCGGAAGAACCTTGAGCTGTGTTTTTTTCTTGATGAAATCAATAGCTGCCAGATCGTCGGTGTCGAGCATGGCCACCTCGAGGTCTCCACCCTTGTGCATGTAGGCGATAATGTTGTTGCGACGCGCGATAGGCTCGGGAATGAGTGAGAGGGTGGTCATGGGTATTTGGGTGCCCACGAGAGAAAGAAACGGTATGCCGAGAATGTAAGCGTAGGTACGGCGCAATTCATCTTCGCCGATGAGGCTCTTGCCTACGAGTATTTCCCCTACCGGGCGCCCGCTCTCTTGCGCCTCTTTTTCTGCAGCGTCAAAATTTTTCTGCGACACAAGCCCTGCATCGGAGAGAAAAGATTTGAGATGGGTATCCGAGATGTACATACCTTTATATTGTAGCAACAAACTAGATGCTTTTCGTCCACAACTTGACTGGAGACTGTGAGCGGAGTATGATGCGGGCATTAAATCCGGCTTGCGCCGGATTCTTTAGTGGGAATTATACGGTTAGCACAACATAATCCATATGGCACTTTTTGACCTCAAGGCACTTAATTCAGCTCTCGATGAACTCCAGACAGAGCGCGGCATCTCGCGCGATTCTGTCGTCGAAGCCCTTGCGACGGCGCTTGCTGCGGCGTATCGCCGTGAATACGGCAAGAAAGGACAGATTGTTCGTGCAACCTTTAATCCAGAAACCGGCGACGTGGAATTCCGCCAAGCCAAGATTGTGGTAGACGAAACATTGGTTCGTCGCGAAGACGAAGAGGCGCAAGAGGGTGACGAGCGAAGCCGCTTTAATCCCGAGCAGCACATCATGCTTACCGATGCTCGTCGCATGAAAAAGGATGCCCAACTTGATGAGGAGATTTCCTTCCCTCTCGAAACACAGGAAGATTTTGGTCGCATTGCTGCTCAGGCTGCCAAGCAGGTAGTGATGCAAAAAGTCCGCGAAGCAGAGCGCTCCTCTATCATTCGCGAATACGGTGCACGCGAGGGCGATATCGTGACCGGTCACGTGCAGCGTTTTGAGCGCGGCAATCTTTTCATCGACCTTGGTCGTGCGACAGCCATCCTTCCCTACGACGAACAGATTCCGGGCGAGCGCTATCGCCAGGGTGAGCGCGTGCGCGCGTTGCTCTTGCGTGTAGATGAGGGAGTGCGCGGTACCTTTATTGTGCTCTCGCGCTCGCATCCAAAATTCCTCAATAAACTTTTCGAGGCCGAAGTTCCAGAAATGGCAAATGGTATCGTCGAAGTCAAAGCAGTGGTTCGCGAGCCAGGAAGTCGCGCCAAGATTGCTGTGCACTCTACCGACCAACACGTGGATCCGGTGGGCGCTCTCGTAGGTCAGCGCGGCGTGCGCGTCGCGGTGGTTACCTCGGAACTTGGTGGCGAAAAGATAGATGTGGTTGAGTGGTCCGAAAACGCATCTGATT
>JBDKGA010000050.1:0-10382 GCA_039798465.1 Candidatus Parcubacteria bacterium
CTTGCATTTCCTCCCACCAGGTGCATGCTAGAGATAAGCTGGTCCGATGGTTATTAGTAACCCATGCGACCCATTGGTCCGACGATTAGCAGCCCTTTTTGCGACCTATGAAAAACACCTATTTCGCACTCACCTTTGTGCTCGCACTCGTGCTTGTGCTCCCTGCTGCCGCAAGCGCACACACGCAGCAGTATCAGTATGACTACCCGTACAACTACGGATATCAAAATCAGTACTACCAAAATTACCAAAACCAGTACCCGTATTACTACAACAATTACACCTACACGTATTCCACGCCGACGTGCAGCATTACCTACACGCCCACCTATGGCGGGTATGGGAGCAATCAGGGCATCACGCTTTCGTGGGCATCGGCCAATGCGACTTCGGCTGCGCTCTCGCCGAGCGTGGGCTCTGTCGCACCCTACGGCACTCGCACCGTGTATCCCACGAGTGGCACCACCTACACGCTCGTGGTAGCGGGGCCGGGTGGGAGTAGCTCGTGCCAAGTCACGTACACACCGCCGCAGTACTATCAGCCGCAAAATTATTATCCGCAGCACTACTATTACCCGCAGCAGTACTATCAGTACCAGTACGAATACCCTCAGTATGAGTACCAGTATCAGTACGAGTACCCGCAGTACTACTATTCGTATTGAGGCGGGGCGTTGTATACTGCGTATATGTCTGGCGTTATGACCATTGCTATCTGCGGTTCTATGAAGCACAGCGACCGTATGGTGGCGATAGGAAAGATGCTCGAACAGCAGGGTATCAAGGTATTCCTCCCGAATATCGGCGAGAGCAGCGACTACGATTCGCTCACCGAGGAGCAGGCAACGGAACATAAGTCTCAAATGATTCGTGCACATCTCGAGAAAATCAAAAAGTCTGATGCCGTGCTTGTCGTCAACGAGCCACTAAAAGGTATCGATGGCTACATTGGAGCAAACACTTTTCTTGAAATGGGATTTGCGTATGCGCTCGAGAAAAAAATATACGTTCTCAACCCATTGCCAGAGCAACCGAATATCGTTGAGTTGCGAGGGCTTCAGTCTGTTGTATTGAACGGGGATATGTCACGCCTCTACGAATAATCACTATGACCACTAATAAAACATGCGACCATACGAGTGTCGGTGTTTTGGTGTTCCGTGACACAAAACTACTACTCATTGATCGTAAGCGACCACCCTTTGGACTGGCAGCACCAGCAGGCCATGTCGATTCTCACGGAGATGAAGGCATGTCAGAGAGTGAGCGTTTTCAGCGAGCTGCGAAAGAAGAACTGCAAGAGGAAACTGGCCTCACGGCGACCAAGCTCTCGCTTATCGACGAGGGTCGCAAAGAGAACGCGTGCAGATGCACCGATGGCTCGTGGCATCACTGGCGGATATACGAAGCTGACGCAGTCGGTGAACTTGCTCCGAGCACCGATGAGACGAACGGTGCCTTCTGGTGCACACGCGACCAGATGGAGGACTTGCTGGAAGGTAAATCAATTCGCATGCCATACGGAGAAGTGACCCTGGAACCAATCTGGAAAGAGTGGTTTGAAAAGCTCGATATTTTATCGCGCTTTGAGGTTGCTTTGTAGTTCGCGCGCTCTTGTGCTCAAATGGTGCTGGCCACGGTAGTGGACTTTGTTCTCTGACATGAGAGGAGGTGCATAATGGCAGAAAAGAGTGGAAGTGAATTAGTGCGAGAAGCATATCGCACCGAATATGCAGTAGTGGGCTCAGTATGGCAATCGCTCCAGCGAGAAAGGTTTTTCTTGGCAGGGATATTTGTCACTACTATCGGCGTTTTGTTTGGCGTTTTCTCTGCGAGCACAAGACTCCTGGTGGTTACCGAAAAACATTGGACGAGTGACGCCTTTCTGCGAGCCATACCCATTGTGGTTTTTCTGTTGACAGTATTTGTGTGGCTCTCAGACAGAGCTCTGCAGCGTGCCCAGCAAGTTACCAGGAGTCGCGGTGCTGAACTTGAGCGATTACTCGGGCTTGAGCGAGGACTGTTCACACAAATGTATCATTGGAGGATGTTTCGCGTTGGTGTTGTAGAACTCAGAGAGATGCTCGCGCTGATAATTCTTCTCGGTTGTGTTGTGACGTATGTTTGGATGTGGAGCTATGCTACTACATCGCCAAATGTGCCAACACCTGCTACGATATTTACAGGAAAGGAGACTATTCGATGAACAATCTTCTCTATCGACGAAGACTCTCTCGCCAGAATCCGCGTAGAAGATATGTCGAGGGTCCCCGGGAGCAACTCCTAGCACTGCTCGCCATTATTATACTCATTGGACACATGCTCTTTGAACTAGTTTCCAGATTGCCGCCACACTAACGACAATCTGAGACCAACAGCCTCGATACTACAAGTGCGGGGCTGTTTCTTTTGGGTCACCCTACGACGCGTACGTTTCTTTGAGCGAGACATCGGCGCCACTCAGTGGTGCGTGCGAGATACACAAATCGCGGAGCACTGATTCTTTGTCGAACGCATAGGCGGGCACGAATTGGGCGTAACACCCTTTTGAGCGCACTAGAATTGTTCGCACGCGGCGAGTGTTCCTTGTGCAAAGCCCGTCTTGAATGCACCGACACGTTGCGCGGATGAGCCATGGGTAAAGGTGTCGGGATTTACTCGCGCGCCACTCTTTTTCTGAATGTTATCGTCGCCCACCGCTGCGGCAGCATCGAGCGCTTCTTGTATTTCTCCGGGGGTGAAGATGCCGAGGTCCCGGATTGAGTATGCCCACACACCTGCAAAACAATCCGCCTGCAATTCTTGCTGCACAGATTCATCTGCAAGACCGAGCACTTCTTGGACATGGTGCCCCACTTCGTGCGCTATCACGTATGCTTGTGCCACATCGCCGGTGCTGCCACCAAAGCGCTCGTAGAGTTCGTCAAAAAAAGTTTCGTCGAGGTAGATGGTTTGGTCGGCGGGGCAGTAGTGAGGGCCGGCATCGCTGTAGGCGCCGCCGCAGGCGGAATCGGTTGCATCGCGAAAGAGTACAAAATGTGGCGGTGTGTAGCGTATGCGTTCTGCCGCGAGGATTTGTGTCCAGGCGTCATTCGTCGAGCCCAATACTTCGGAGGCAAAGGTGCGGTAGGCGATAGCGTCGGGGCTTTCGGTGTCGAGCGGCTGTGATTGTGCAGTGGGGGCGTTTACGACTGCTTCGAGTATGGTGCCCACATCTACCGTGCCGGTCTGTGCGTAGCTCACGAGCGCGAAGAGCGCGAGAGTGGTGAGTGATACGCCGCCCGCCATACGCGCCACAGATCCGCGCCTGTCTTCTATAGTTCCTCGTGATTGTATCTTGTTCCATTCGGCCATTGGAGAAGGGTAGCGTGGCTCGCGGGTATTGTCTATCGTCTGCTGTGTTGTGCTTTTTGACACGAAGGAGCGAGCGAGGTACAACTGCGCCAGGCTGCAGAGGAGATTGCCATATGGCAAATCGAGACCCACTACTTTCGTTTGAAGAGTTTCGGAAAACGCAGAACAACTTCTTCTTGCATTTCATCGGTACGCCGGGCGAGCATCATTTCGGCGACTTGTATCGGAGTCATGAGGCGTACCAGGAGGCGCGCCGAGCATATCCGAGGGTGTTCGATTCTCTGGCAGCAGGGCTCTGTGACATGAATCCTGAGGAAACTAATAAGGTGCTCCAAGATGAGCGTTTTATACGAAAGCTCTATCGGGCCTACTGCTACATGTATCCCTTTGCTCAATCAAATTGGGATTTGTTCGCCTGAATCTGGCACAAAACAAAAACCGGCGCGCTGCGCCGGTTTTTCTGCGTACAGATAATACGCGGGCGCGGCTCGCGTGCGAGCCGCGCCGATTTTTTGATACGCTGGTCATCAGCAAACTATGGACTAAATGCAGTATTCGTGTTAATAACGAGCGTAGTTCAGTCGGGATGCAAAGGAGGTTTCCAATGTCCCATGAGCTCTTTGAAATAATCCGAGTAGAGCCTGAGAAGGCGTTCACAGACAAGGATCGAAACAGCATTGTATATCTTAAGGAGAAATTGGCTTCGGCGACAAAACTTGGCCTTTCATCGCAAGTTTCGTTGTTGAGCGCGGAAATCTCTGCACTGGAACGCGGACGTCTTCTGTCTGCCCCTCCGCTCTCGGCGGACGAGCAAACAATATGGCGTGCATGGCTGCCGACTGTGTACACGGAAGACGGTCGAAGCGGTCACCGGTTCAGTAACTACAATTTCGATCGCATACCGCTTCCTGTTCTTAAGACATGGGAGCAACACAAGCAGTCTGGTTCGTTCGAGGCGTTTGAAATCTGGACGCCAGAAAAAAAGATGCCAGATCCGATCCTTGTCGGTGTCAATGGCAATGCGCGACATCTTCTCGCTCGTTGGGGCGAGTCGGATGCGAACCTTGTCTCGTTCGATGACATAAAGCATGAGCTTGTGCAGAGATGGCATTGCAATGAAGACTTCTCGGGCGAGGACAACTGGGACAGGGAGGAGCGTTTCTTCGATTCGTTCATGTTTGCTCTCCTGCCCGCTTTCCTTACAGCACTTGCGAGTATGCCATTCTTGGGGCTCTTTGTGCCCCTGCGCTTGGCACCACTAGCCATTGGCGCGGTGTGTTGTGGCGCGTTGTTGCTCTTTGGGTGTCTGCGCTACCGCCGTCTAACCGACAGACTAATCGCAGCGAGCCCTCTCATGCAAGCAATTGCTGCGCATGACAACAATGTGAAAAAGTAAGACAGAAGAGAAGGCTGCATCGGCCTTGCACCGAGCCCTGCCACATAGTTAGTGGCGGGGCTTTTCTTTTTGTCATAGAAGAGAGTGCCAACACGGCATTATTTTTCTCGAAGAAAAAGTATATACTCATTACATCATGACCCCACTACAAACTCAGTGTGTGATTACGGGCGGGGGGCCAGCGGGGATAGTGCTTGGTTATATCCTTGCGCGCGCAGGCATAGAAGTAACGGTCTTGGAAAAGTGGCCAGATTTCTTTCGCGATTTTCGCGGAGACACCATTCATTCCTCCACAATGGCAATACTGCGCGAGCTCGGGCTCATCGACGAATTTTTGAAACTTCCACACAGCGAGATGGAGACCATGACACTCCACATAGGTGGCGAGCCCGTTACCATTGCCGATTTTCGCAAGATTGATGCGCGCGAAAAATTTATCGCTTTCGTCCCGCAGTGGGACTTTCTTAATTTTCTTTCAGAAAAAGCAAAGCAATTTCCAACATTTCATCTGCTCATGGAAACCGAGGCAACCGACGTGGTGCGCGAAGCGGGGAGAGTAGTGGGAGTGCGCGCGAAAAAGGGAAGCGAAGAGTATGAAATACGCGCGCAGCTAGTTGTGGGTGCCGATGGCAGGCACAGCACTGTGCGCGAAAAGGCAGGATTTGAGATAGAAAACAAGGGCGTGCCCATCGATGTGCTGTGGTTTCGTGTAGGGCTTAAAGGCAAAGACGAGAAGCGCTCTCTCGCGTATGCTGACGACGGTCGCGCACTCGTCATGCTCGATCGGCACGACTTTTGGCAGTGTGCCTACATTATAAAAAAAGATACGTTTAAGGATTGGCAAGTCAAAGGACTTGCTGCATTTAAGGAATCAATTGCACAGATTGCGCCGACGGATAGTATTTCGCTCGATGAGATAGATTCGTGGGACAAGGTAAAGCTGCTTTCGGTCACGGTTGATCATGCAAAGGAGTGGGCACAAGACGGTATCGTGCTCATTGGAGATGCGGCGCACGCGATGTCGCCCCTAGGTGGCGTGGGAATAAATTATGCGATACACGATGCTGTTGCTGCCGCAAACATATTGGTGCCAGCGCTCCGCGCAGGAGACACCTCGCTTGCAACACTGCACAAGATTCAGGCGCGCCGCGGAGGTCCAGTGAAAAAGATGCAGACTATTCAGGTGCGCATGCAAGATCATGTACTTTCGCCACTCCTCAATACCCACGGGCACATGCATGTGCCGTTTATCCTCAAGCTGTTTCGTTGGTTCCCCGCGCTCCAAAAGTATCCCGCGCGCATGATTGGCTACGGTTTTCAGCCTGAGCACATAGAGGTGGAGTTTTAGTTAGTGATTACGATATCGCAAAAGGGCGAGGTCTATCTGTTTGTTGAGCAAATCTCCAAATGTCCATCCGAGCGCGGCGGCTTCTTTGGGGCAGATACTCGCTTCTGTCATGCCGGGAATGGTATTTGTTTCGAGGAAGTAGAGCACGTCATCGGTGCTCACAATAAAATCAGAACGGGTGAGACCGTCGCAGCCGAGTGCTTCGTGCGCCGTGCGCGCGGCTTCTTGAATACGTGCTGCCGTTTCGGGAGATAGTTCAGCAGGGCACACCTCGCGCGTTTTTTGGGAATCGTATTTCGCATCGTAATCAAAAAAACGCGCAGTGGTAATTATCTCAACGACCGGCAGTGCCTCGAGAGCGGTTTGCCCCGTATTGCCCAAGACACCGCACGAGAACTCACGCCCCTGTATGTACTGTTCGATGAGCAGTGTGTCGCATTCGGCAAATGCAGTGGCGAGCGCAGAGGCAAGGCTCGTCTCGTCGTCTATGAGCGACATTCCCACGCTCGAGCCAGACGCATTTGGTTTGATGATGCAGGGATACCCTACTTCGGCGCGAATACGCGCATCGAGTGTCGCACTATCTGCTGCAGCAGTAATAGAAAAATAGCGAGGATTGGTGAGCCCGTGCTGTGCAACAACTTCTCGCGCGTGCATTTTGTTCATACCGATAGCGCTCGCTTGTGCGCTTGATCCTGTGTGAGGAATACCCTGGGCATCGAGCAAGCGCTGAATCGTGCCATCTTCGGCAAAGGTTCCATGCATCGCGATGAATGCTATATCGATATCGGGCGTGGCCCACCGTCCTTGTGTATCAACCTCGACGAGAGTTGCCTCGTATCGCAAAGGATCAAGGTGCTGCATGACATGAGCCGCAGATTTGAGCGATATCGCGTGCTCGCTCGAAGGCCCGCCAGCAAAAACTCCCACGCGTAATTTTTTGCGAGCGTCTTCCATGGTGCTAGGGTACCAGTTCGGGCGGGCTTTTCAATGCGCTATACTCAACGTATTACCGGCTAATCGCACACTGGTATGAGCACGGTGTACTGCGAAAACTGTTTGACGCCGTTCTTTGCGGAAGCAGGACTCCCGCAGAGCGATAGGCTGTGTGGTTCGTGTGCGGGGCAGATGAGTAGCAGCTTGCAGGGTGCGCCGCGCGTAGCGCGGCGCGGGAGAGTGCGCGGAAAAGGTGTGTATGCATGGCTCGTATGGTTTTTTACACCCCTCCACAATGCCCTTAAAACTGGGCATAAATACGGGAATAAACATTAGACAATGGGGAGGCAAATGCAGTATTCTTGTGGTACGATGTGCCACAAGAATCCCGCAATCATAGAGCGAGATTCGTATTTTTTATGATACATACCATCATCAAAAAACTGCTCGCCATTGCCCGCGATTATCGTTCGTATTTGCCAGCACGCATTCGCCATATGCCGGGGTGGCAGCACGCAATCATGGGCGCAGCACTGGTGCTCGTGCTTTTGTTTGTTGGACGTTCTATTTTTGGCGGCTCGGCCTCTTCTGAATCTGCTGATGCTGGCCTCTCGTATGTCCAAGTAGTCGCAGCAGGAGATTTGGCTTCTCAGGCAAAACCACTAACGGTAGTGGGTACGATAAAATCCAAAAGTGAAGCAACTATCTTGGCCCAGACATCTGGCGAAATCATTGTTCTCAATCGTTCGATAGGAGACAAGGTTGCGGCGGGAGCAGTAATCGGGCAATTTGAAAACGCGAGCCAACGTGCTGCTGTTACGCAAGCACAGGGCGCATACGATGGTGCGCGTGCCATGCTCGGCAAACTCACCGGCACGGTGGCCGCAAATACTGGCATTGCTTCTGCACAAGCTTCGACCGCTGCCGCAAACGCTGGTTCCTCTCTCTCTACGGCACTCCGCAGTGCTGCTGCTGCGCTCGATGATGCAGTACGCGTAAAAGCAGATGTGCTCTTTGCAAATCCGACGAGTCCGATGCCGCGACTTTCGAGCTACACCATTCCTGATTCGCAGTTGGTTATCAATATCGAAACCAAGCGCGCTACGTTGGGTGCGCTTCTTGATTCGGTGCGTGCTACCGCTGCCGCAGATACGGCAGAGGATTTGGATGCGCGTGCGGGTAGAATTCTCTCTGATGCTCGCACGGTGCAAGCGTTTCTCGACGACACTATCGCTGCAATGAATCAGGCAGTACCAAACACGTATTTCTCGGCAGCAACCATTGCTACACATCAGGCAGCACTTACCGGTGCGCGCTCTTCGGTGTTGGGGGCTATATCGAGCGTAACGGCTGCGCGTAGTGCATACGATGCGGCACGCTCGGGAGCGCAGACTGCGTCGAACGCAGCAACTACGGGAACCGATAGCGATATTGCGAGTGCGCAGGCTTCGCTCAAATCTGCACAAGGTGCACTCGACGCTGCACGCGCCAATCTCGACAAGACCATCATTCGCAGTCCTATCTCGGGTACTATCGTGAGCTTGCCGATTTCACGCGGTGATTTTGTCCCTTCGTTTTCTCAGGTAGCAGTTGTATCGAATCCGGGTGCGCTCTATGTAGAGGCACAAGTCACTCCCGATGATGCTCGCACTATCACGACTGGCGGCCCCGCTACTATCGAGGGCACTGTGCAGGGCGCGATTACGTTTATTGCACCAGCCCTTGATCCCGCTACCGGCAAGATTCAAGTAAAGGTGGGTATTGTGGGTTCGCAAAATTCACTCACCGATGGTGAGGCGGTTTCGGTGGCGCTTGCTCGTGCGACAAAATCAGCGCCGGTTCTTCCCAAGAAAAACACGAAAGCAAACAGCGCTATCGCGATACCAATCGTTGCTATCAAGGTGACCCCGAATGGTCCCGTCGTGTTTACGGTCTCTGCCAGTTCCACACTTGCGGCGACTCCGGTGACGCTCGGTACCATTGTGGGTGAGCGTGTCATGGTCTCGGGCATTACTGCCGATCTCGAAATAATCACCGATGCACGTGGACACACGGCAGGGGAACGCGTCATTGTCGCGTCCTCGACTGCAAGCTACTAGCCTATGTTGTGGCTCTGGAACTTTTTTCTAGAAAAGCGGCAATTCTCCCATGTGTTATTGGGCACACTTATTATTGCTGGTTTGTGGGCGCTTGCGTCCATGCCCAAAGAAAATTTTCCTGAAATTGTCATCCCAAACGGCTACGTCGTGACGGCGCTTCCCGGTGCTTCTGCTGCGGATATTGAGACACTCATCACCAACAAGCTCGAAGACAAAATTAGTGGCATCGCCAACATCGATACCATTACCTCGAATTCGGTAGAAGGGAGTTCGGCTATCAATGTGCAGTTTTTGGCGAGCGCTGATATCAATCAGTCTATCCAGGATTTACGTGATGCTGTCGCCAAGGCGGCAGCCGAGCTTCCGAGCGATGCCACTACGCCGCAGGTGCTAAAAATAAATTTTAGCGACCAGCCGATTATTGTGGTGTCGGTCGGAGGAGATTTGCCCGAGAGCGAATTTTCGCTGCTGAGCAAAAAGCTCCAAGAAGAAATAGAAGACGTGGTAGGTGTGTCCTCGGCCAACGTAACCGGTGTGCCAGACCGAGAGGTGAGTGTGATAGTGCGACAAGAAGCACTCCAGCAATTTGGGCTTTCGCTCCCCGGCGTGGTGGGTGCTATTGGGGCGAGCAATGCGTCTTCGCCGGCAGGTGCTATATCGTTTGATGGTGTTGACTACGCAATAAGTTTTAAGGGCGATATTACCGACCCCGCAGAAATAGAAAACGTGGCTGTCGGGCAAAAGAATGGTTCGCCAATTTATTTGCGCGATATCGCGGTGGTCTCAAATGCGCTTGCTCCGGCGGCGACATACTCACGCCTCTCGATAGACGGCCGCCCGAGCCAGCGAGCAATTGCGCTTACTGTGTACAAACAATCGGGAGCGGATATTCAAAAAACCGCGAATGCGGTGCGTGCAAAAATAGACAGCCTGCGCGATACAGAATTGCGCGGACTCGATGTGCTCGTGCCGCCCGCCACTGATGCCGGAAAGGAGGTAGGGAAGCAACTCGGCGAGCTTACTCAAACAGGTGTCGAGACGGTTATTCTCGTGATGGCAGTACTCTTGCTCACGATTGGTTGGCGCGAATCACTTGTCGCTGCTCTATCTATCCCGCTCTCGTTCCTCATCGCGTTTCTCGCACTGTATCTTACCGGCAACACGCTCAACTTTATATCGCTCTTTGCACTCATTCTTGCGGTGGGTATCTTGGTGGACTCGGGCATCGTTGTTACCGAGGCTATTCATG
>JBDKGA010000051.1:0-20128 GCA_039798465.1 Candidatus Parcubacteria bacterium
TACATCGCATCCTCCGCAAGGATGTGTCCTATCCATTGAACGACGAGAGCCTGTCTGCACCTCACGAGAGAGATGCGTGGCCGCCACTGTACCACATTTTTGAACCTTTTCCACATGCCGCGCAGTAGCATTCTTTGCTTTTGCTGAGATACGCGCGACAATGTGCGTATGTATATCCCATCTGTATCACGAGAGCGCGGCGCCTCGGTCCTTGCCGCACTCGTCGTCGCGGCCGTCTTGGCGAGTATTGGTATTGCCGTGCAGGAGACGGGACCGGTGGCGCTTTCGGATCACAAAGCACTGACCGCCGAGTCTGGTATTGTGATCATGAATAATCCGGCACCAGTTAACGTTACCCCTACATCACAAACCAAGTCGAACATCACTCCTGAGCCAGGCTATGATTATGTACTTGACGCAAACAGCAAGCCGATCCCACATTTTCGGTGTCGGATTCCAGGAAAGGCCGAGGAATCGAGCAACAAGCCTTACCCGCCCGAGAACAAATTGACTGAAACAGACTGGAGTAATAACGGCACGCATTGTGTTGCCGTTCAAACTGGAATGCAGGCAGGATCCGACTGGAAGAGTATTGTTAAATATAATTGTTCTAAAAAAACCACATCAGGTTGGTGGGGTACAAAAGAAGAAGAAACCTGCCTCTATTATTATGCCGACAAGAAGACTGAGGTGGTCTCTCAAGGAAAGGAAGGGGCGGTTGATGCGAATACAAAAGTCTTGGCGGACGCAGCAGAAAAAGGTGATACAAATGCGGCGCAAGAGCTCAAGAACCGTGCTCTAAAAGGAGATGCAGCTGCTCAGCAGGCACTCGACGGCGCTTACAAAAAAGTTGATGATAGTCAAAAGACACTTGATTCCCAGATGAATGAATTAAGTAAAGAGGCGCAAAGTACCGCACAAGCACTCAACCAGCTCGGCTGTTATGAGGATGGAGCTTCGACAGATTTAAACTGCCGCGCGCTCTTGCAAAAAAATGATGTTATTGAAAAAAAATGGCAAGATCTTACTGCAGAATCAAAAAAACTTGCGGACACAAAAGTTGCGCTGGATATCCCGCAGTGTGAACCAGGGTCACCTGGTTGTTACAATGTCCCAAATCCCAATGCAAAAACAGATAATCCAGATACAGGGAAAGTATGTCCACCAGGAACCATAGGCACGCCACCTACTTGCTCAGCGCCTGGCTACAACAACCCAAATACCACTTTTGGCCCCTCAACAGGAACGGGCGGTCAGTGTTCCCAGGCAGATAAGCAGTCATGTTTGAGTAATCCCGATAATAATCCAGCGTGTATGCGCTGTTCTGGTTCAAATGGAAACATGCCGCGTCCTGGCCAAGGTGGTGGTCAAAAAGGCGGAGGGGGAGCGGGTGGCGGCCAACAGCAGCCGCAATGCCAGCCAAAGTATTTCTGCAATGGCAATACGCTCATGTATGCGCCGTGTGCAAACAATCAGCCAAACAATGCGCAGTCTGTGCAGCAGTGTCCTACCGGCTACGCATGCCAAGCTACGAGCGGTAGCGCAAATAGCTCCTGCCAGCCGTCGGCGCCATATGGATATTGTGCCGACGGTCGTACACCGCGTACTGCCCAGGCCCAGCAGCAACCACCGGCGAGTAGTTGTACCGTAGGTGCGTGGCAAGACACGTCCAATGGATGTCAGACATCGTGGCAATGCATCGCAGGCGCATCAAACACAAGTCAGCCAACTGCGCAGCTTTCATGTCAGCCCAAAAATGCTGTGTCGGGCATGACCATCAACTTCTCTTATGCGTGTGCCAATGGCGCAACGAGCGCAGTGGCGACAGGGTTCTCGCTCCCAACAAGTGCACCGCTTGCTGGTACCGCAACTACCTCTGCAGTAAAGCCTGCTGGTACGCAGACGGTTGTGTACAGTCTTACCTGCAGCAATGCATCGAGTACTCCTGCACTGACCGCGAGCGCACAGTGTAGCGTGCAAGTTGGGAACCCAACGATCGTCGTTGTTGCAACGCCGGAGCAAATAGAAAAGAACGAGACCGAAGAGGCAAAACGAAAATCAGCTATCGGGTGGGTAACAACAGGCATGCGCGCATGTCGCGTCTCGAGCCCCTCATTTGAAGTGTGGACAAACGACCAAAGCTCAAACACCAGTATTGCCGGTGTGGCAGTAACACCGGTGATTACGGCAGACACATCGTTCTTTGTCGCTTGTGAGACACTCGGAGGCACTACTGCTACCTCAAGCGTGAAAGTGCTTGCTATCTAACACTGGGAAGGAATCTCTTCTCTGCTTCTACAGGCCGAAGGTTTCCAAAATCTTATGCGCTACCGGTTCGCGCATGGGGATTTCTGTACAATGTTCACCCATAATCGCGCGCACGCTATTTATGTCTATATCGAATAGGGGAATGATGAGATTGGGAGAAAGCATTTTTGTGGTGTCTACGAGGAGTGTTGGGCCGGCTTCATTGTCTTCTTCAACCCAAAACGAAATGATGTCGTCCCAGTGATGAAGTGTGTCGTCTATTTTTACACCCCGGTCTGAGATTTCAAAAAAGTGTTCGGGTGGAACTTCTCGCGCGTGGAGACCGAGTGTAAGTGCTGCGACGATGATGAGTAGCCCGAAGAGTGTGTTGTGGAAGAGTATCGCCGTTATTGCGAGACAGGTGGCCGCTATGCCGAGCGCCCAGTACCAATCACTGCCGCGCTCGATGTGCTCGTGCTCATGTGCGCGCCAACGCAAAAGTGGAAGAGTATCCATAGTGAATCCGCGGCTGCGGAGTATCACCATTGTACACTGCAATATGTTAGATACTTATGTTGTTCCCGCATCCCTGTGCGTAGTTGCGCACGCTCGATGTTTCGAGACAGAATGAGATTATAAAACTATTTGCCGAAACGTTTGTCGAATAGTCGTAGGTGTAGGTGGGGTCCTTTGGGTCTTTGGGCACCGCAGGTATTACGTTTGCTGCTACAAGTGCTTGAGAAATTGCGTCTGTTCCGTCGAGGGTGGTTGTGGAAACAGAAAGTGGGTAGCCCGCATGGTCTGCCGAGTATAAAACGAGTGCCTTTTTGATAGCGTCGAGATCTTCCATGCGTCGCGCGTCGCGCGCCTTTGCCTGTGTAGAGGAGAGGCTGGCGGTAATGATAGATGCGAGGAGGCCGATAATTGCAATAACGACGAGTAATTCGATGAGGGTAAAGCCTCTGGTGCGAGTGTTCATATAGCGGCATTGTATCCTGCACACTTTGGCACGCTAGGGGAGGGTGTGTATACGAAACTCCGCCATGAAGTGGTATACTGGAGTAGTGGTTGAGAGATATGCTAGGCATCCCAATACTACATGTGCGATATGTGGCACCGGTGTTTATCGTAGGCCAGTAGAGATTAAAACCAGCAGAGTTTTTTGCGGGCCCGCATGCTATGGTCGTGCATGTCGCAAAGAGAAACCCTGTGCCGTGTGCGGAAAACCACTTTTGGCTGGCTTAAACAAAAAAACCTGTAGCCGTGCCTGTGCCAACAAAAACCGCGCTGGCTTGTCGTACAAGAACGGCAATCCCAAGGATAAAGTGAAGGCGCAAAGAGCACTCAAAGCTCGCTTACTCAAAGAGAGAGGATTGCAGTGTGAGCGATGTGGGTACGATAAAGTGCCTATACTGCAGGTACACCACAAAGACAGAAATCGTCAGCACAACGAGCTCAAAAACCTTGAATTAATTTGTCCAAATTGCCACGCGGAGGAGCATTATTTGGAAAACAGCTGGTGGAGCGGTAGGATAGTTTAGCAAGTACGCAGGGAGGCGTCGGATAGTGGTTTATTCCAGCGGTCTTGAAAACCGCCAGGTCGCAAGGCCTCGTGAGTTCGAATCTCACCGCCTCCGCATTTGTTCGACCCGAAAGGGTATACAATGGAGCATATGTATACACTTATATTTGGTGCGCACATTGTTGGCGCTGTGTTTACGGGGGTTGTGGGAATCGTAAGTGGCGCGGCTCTGATGCACAATAAATCGTCACAGTATGTTTATCTGGCAATTCTCCTCGGATTGATGGCGACATTCGAAGTGCTCACGGGCACTGTGCTTGCGATTCTTTCGCCCCAGGTTTCTGCGCTCGCGCTGTGTGGGGAGATTGCGCTGTATCTAGGAGGTGTCGCTTTTGTCGAAGCTCTTTTGTTTGCGCGCATGCGCGGCATGTCGATTACTTTTCCGACACAAGTTACTCTCTCGCCAGTGCTCGCTAGCGTCGCACTATTTGTGCTTGCATTAAGCACAGGTTACTAAAAATGCGCGCCCTGTACGCCGTGTGCGGTGGTACACTAAATACATGACGCTCCGCAGCGCGCTCGTTGCACTAATAATTTTACTCGCAGCTGGGGCCTCGTATCTATATCTCCGTGATTTAAATTTCCCACTGCTCCAGCCTGCGGGGCCGCTCGCCATGCATGAGCGAGACATGATCGTGTTCACTGTTCTCATGTGTCTCATCGCTATTATTCCCGCGTACATCATGCTGTTTGTGTTTGCGCATCGCTTTCGCGCAGACAGGGATGCTACTGCTGATACTCACGCTCCAGAGTGGGATCATAATAGTGCAGCGCTTGAAATTGCGTGGTGGGGAGTGCCCGCACTTATCGTTATTATTTTGTCGGTCGTATCCTGGAAAGGCACACATGCGCTTGATCCGTATGAACCGCTCCCCGGCACTGCACTGGAAGTGCAGGTTGTAGCGCTTGATTGGAAATGGTTGTTTATCTACCCAGAATACAAGATAGCAACAATCAATGTTTTGCCCATTCCTGCGGGAGTTCCAATACACTTTTCTCTCACCGCTGATGCTCCGATGAATTCATTTTGGGTACCTCAGCTGGGTGGACAAATTATGGTTATGCCTGGCATGAATTCACAGCTCTACTTGCAAGCCGATAGGCCGGGCATATTCGAGGGGTATTCGGCCAATTTAAGCGGTCGAGGATTTGCTGATATGCACTTTAATGTTCATGCGGTGCCACGAGACGCATTTGAGACATGGGCACGCTCAGTCCAAGAAGAAGCGTTACCGCTTTCGTGGGAGACATATGCAGCGCTTGCCGCGCCGAGTAGAAATGAGCCAGCTGCCCTCTATTCACCTGTTCAGGACGGGCTGTATACTGCTGTCATGAACACATTCATGGTTCCTCCTGCACACGTTGAGACACGCAGTGTTCATACACCATGAGTTGGCACACATTCATCTTTGGAAAGTTATCGTGGGACGCGATTCCTCATGACCCAATAGCACAAGGAGGCGGAATTTTTATGTTTGTGGTCGGCGCAATCATTGTAGGGGCGTTGACCTACACCAAGCGCTGGGGATGGCTCTGGCGCGAATGGGTAACCTCACTCGATCACAAAAAGATAGGCATCATGTATCTTGCTGTGTCGCTACTCATGTTGGTGCGTGGCATGAGCGATGCACTTTTGATTCGTCTCCATCAGGCGCTCGCTGCAGGGGATGCGCCCGGCATCCTCGCCTCTGAGCATTTTCAGCAGATATTTACGGCCCATGGGACCATCATGATTTTCTTTGTCGCGATGGGTTTTCTTTTCGGTATCATCAATTTGGTATTGCCGCTTCTCATTGGCTCGCGCGATGTTGCCTTTCCGTTTCTTAATTCACTCAGTTTTTGGCTTTTTGCAGCCGGAGCAGCGCTCGTAAATCTGTCGCTCGTGCTCGGTGATTTCTCGACTGCTGGCTGGCTTGCGTATCCGCCACTTTCCGAGCTTTCCTATAGCCCAACAACCGGTGTGGACTATTGGATTTGGAGCTTACAAATAAGCGGTCTCGGCAGCCTACTTTCGGGAGTTAATTTTCTCACCACTATCGTGCGCATGCGCGCACCGGGAATGACCTATATGAAAATGCCGATGTTTGTATGGACCGTGCTTGGCTCTATGACACTGGTGCTGTTTACCTTTCCTATTCTCACGGCCACATTGTCTTTGTTGGCTTTGGATCGAACGCTCGGCATGCACTTTTTTACAGCCGATGGGGGAGGCAACATGATGATGTACGTAAATCTCATTTGGGCGTGGGGACACCCCGAGGTATACATTTTGGTCCTTCCTGCGTTTGGAATTTTTTCAGAAATAGTGCCAGTGTTTTCCGGCAAGAAACTTGCTGGCTACACTTCGATGGTCTATTCGGTCGTCGGTATTACGTTTTTCTCGTTTGTTGTGTGGCTCCATCACTTCTTTACCATGGGAGCCGGAGGAAATGTAAATGCATTTTTTGGTATCATGACAGCGGTCATTGCCATTCCTACGGGCGTCAAGGTATTTAATTGGCTCTTTACGATGTATCGCGGACGTATTCGATTTACGACCCCCATGTATTGGTTTATGGGCTTCGTTACGCTCTTCCTTTTGGGCGGTATGACGGGTGTTATGCTTGCGCAGCCGCCCGCAGATTTCCAATTCCACAACAGTCTCTTCTTGGTTGCCCACTTTCACAACATGATAGTGAGCGGTGTTCTCTTTGGGTATTTTGCCGGACTTACCTATTGGTTCCCAAAAATATTTGGTTTTACTCTCGATGAGCGCTGGGGGCGACGGGCATTTTGGGGCTGGTTTGTCGGGTTTATTGTTGCCTTTATGCCACTCTACGTTCTTGGCTTTATGGGTGCGACGCGTCGTCTTGATCACTACGGAGATACCCTAGGGTGGCAGCCACTTTTTATTGTGGCAGGCATTGGAACACTCATCATCCTTGCCGGCTTTGTATTTCAAGTTATTCAGCTTGCGGTGAGTATCTGGACGCGTGATTCACGTCGCGACGTGACCGGTGACCCGTGGAATGGGCGCACGCTCGAATGGACAACATCATCTCCTCCGCCAGCATACAATTTTGCTGTTATTCCGTCTGTGACTGAGCGAGACCAACTGTGGGCACAAAAAAATGGCCTTGCTGCAGTGAGCACAACTTCGCTCGAAGACATTCATATGCCCGCCAATTCAAGTGCGGGCATCTGGTATGCTGGCTGCGCATTTGCGCTCGGCTTTGGGGTGGTGTGGCATCTGTGGTGGCTCGTACTCGTTGCGCTGCTGCTTGTACTTCTTTCGGCAATCGCTTTTACTTTTTCCGAGGAGCAGGAAGAGCTGATACCTGTCTCAGCATTAAGACCACTATGAAAGAACTTGAGCACAATACAATGACCCCTCTTTCTCGCGACGAGAGTCATGCCGACACCACAACACTTTTTGGTTTTTGGTTGTACCTCATGACCGATTTCATTCTTTTCGCGAGCCTCTTTGCTGTCTTTGCGGTTTTGAGAGGCAACACATTTGGGGGACCGAGTGGAGGAGATATTTTTAGTTTGCCACTGGTGCTTGCCGGAACCCTAATCCTCCTGGCAAGTAGTTTTACGTGCGGGCTCGCACTGCTTTCTGCGCGCCTCTACCGACGTGCAGAAACTAGTATGTGGCTCGTGGCGACAGCCGCCCTCGGTGTGTGGTTTGTGGTGATGGAGTTCTCCGAATTTACGCAGCTTATTGCCGAAGGGTTTGGTTGGGAGCGCAGTGCGTTTCTTTCTGCATTCTTCACCCTCGTTGGAACCCATGGTCTGCACGTCACTATTGGTATCATATGGATACTCGCTATTGTTGCCGCTCTGTATTTCCAGGGTTTTTCACGCGCCAATTTGCGTAAGCTATTCCTCTTCACTATCTTCTGGCACTTCCTCGACATTATCTGGATATTTATTTTTACTTTTGTGTATCTTTTTGGAATCCTATGAGTACTCCACACTACTACGAAGAAATAGAAGCGCTGCCTGAGCGCGGGGAGCATCTCGCCCGGGCATACGTTCTTGGTTTTGCGATTTCTCTTGCGCTCACGTGCGCGGCATATGTGCTCGTCTCCACACATGCGTTTGCGGGCGACGTGGCTTTTGCAATTCTCGGCGCATTGGCGTGTGCTCAATTCGGCGTGCAGGTGTATTTCTTTTTGCACCTGGGACACGGCGGACGCTCTTCACAAGAACGACGTATTGCGTTTATGTCCTTCACTATTATTGTATTAATTTTGGTCATTGGTTCTCTATGGGTTATGCGACATCTTGATGCGCGCATGATGATGCCTGGTCACATGGAAGCATACATGACCACTCATTAGTGGTGTATGTTTTCCGCTTACTACCATCTTGCGAAGCCCGGGATTATATACGGGAATCTTGTTGCTGCACTCGCTGGTTTTTTGTATGCATCGCGCGCGAGCGGCGATCTAATAACACTGCTCTCGATGATGGTGGGGCTCGGGCTCATGATCGGTGGCGCTTGCGTGTTCAATAACTATTTTGATAGGGAGATGGATAAAGCCATGCCGCGCACACAGAAACGAGCACTTGCGGCGGGTAGCATACCGGTCACGACGGCGCTTGTGTATGGTGGCATTCTTGCGTGCGCTGGTTTTGCCATTCTATCCGGAGGGGTGAACAGTATTGCGGCGCTCACGTCGCTTGCGGGGCTCTTAGTGTATGTTTTTGTGTATACACCACTCAAGCCCATTTCACATCATGCCACTATCGTAGGAGCGGTATCGGGAGCAGTGCCGATTCTTGTCGGGTACGTTGCCGTTACGGGAATCATCGATTGGGAGGGGTGGATATTATTTGCAATTCTGGCAGTGTGGCAAATGCCGCATTTTTACGCGATAGCTGTTTTTCGTGCCGAAGAATATGCAGCAGCACATGTGCCCGTCGTTTCTCTGGTGCGAGGCATTCCGGCAACAGAGAGGTATATCGGGATGTATATAGTGCTGTTTTCGATTATTGTTGCCGTACCGACATATCTGGGTGTAACAGGGTTTATGTATCTCGGCGTCGTGTGGGCTGCGTGTTTGTGGTGGTTGTGGCGCGCCTACGGTGTTGCTTTTGTAGAGCCGGTATCCAAGGCGCGCGCTGTATTTGGGGCCTCGCTCATTGTGCTACTTATCGTTTGTGGCTCTCTCTCACTCGGTCCACTGCTGCCGTAGCGATGATTGATATATACTCTCCCCATGCGCGAATACAGAGGTGTAGTACTGCGGGGTAGTGAACGTGCTCGGGCGCTCGGTTTTCCTACTGCCAATATAGAGATAGATATTTTGCCTGAAGGGGGGAGCTATGTTGCTCTGGCTGTAGTAGAGGGGATTGAGCACGAGGCAATCGCCTATGTTGATGTTCGGCGGCAGATACTTGAAACACACATATTCAAATATGATGGCGCGACATTGTATGGAAAAGAAATTGCTGTACGACTCCTCTCTTTTATTCGTGCCGAAGAGTGGTTTCCCGATGATGACGAGCTTCGTCGTGCTATTGAGCGCGACACGGAAGCGGCACGGGATTTTTTTGCAGCCCCAGAAGTCACGGTGATGATATTTGGCACATTCGACATGATTCATAAGGGGCACGAAAATTTTTTTGAGCAAGCTCGCGCATTGGCAGTGCGTCCGCGTCTTGTTGTGTCTGTTGCGCGCGACACCTCGGTGGTCCGCATAAAAGGCATGGTGCCGCGTGTGGGCGAAGAGAAACGCTGTGCCGCACTTGCGCGACACCCTCTTGTCGATGAGGTGGTTTTGGGAGATGCACAAGGCTACATACAGCATATTTCTGCGGTGAAGCCCGATATTATTGCCTTGGGGTATGATCAGGAAGGTGAATATGTGGAGCACCTTGAGCGCGATATTCGCACTGCCGGACTCGATACGCGCATTGTGCGCCTCAAGTCGTTTGAGCCCGAAATATACAAAACCTCTAAACTCATCGGGCGCGAGCAGTAACTCTGCTATACTCGCTGCATGCGGTATATTGGGCTCGATTTTGGCATGAAGCGAATAGGTATCTCTCTTTCCGATTTGGCGGGCTCGTTTGCATTTCCAAAAGATATTTTTGAAAACGATGCACGCAGTGTAGAGCGTATTGCTGCCCTCGCGCGCGAAGAGCACGTGACGGAGCTAGTGCTGGGGGATACTCTCGCCGCCAACGGGGAACACAATCCACTCTCTGCCTTTGCAGATGAGTTTGCTCGTAAGCTCGAAGGCGCGGGATTTGTAGTTCATCGCACGCGCGAAGCGTGGAGTTCGGCCGAAGCGATGCGCTACGCCCCGCCGGGGAAGCGTCATGATGATAGTGCCGCTGCCGCTATTATCCTGCAGCGATTTCTCGACGCGCGCGGCGCTTGAGTATACAGTATCGATATGGAACTAAAATCAGAAATACAGTACGAAGATTTTTCGAAGCTCGACATTCGCATCGGGACCGTTGTTGCTGCCGAAGCGGTGCCAGAGACGGACAAGTTAATAAAATGCACAATAGATTTTGGTGTACTTGGCATGCGCACCATTGTCTCGGGTATCAAGGCGTGGAAGCAGCCAGAAGATTTGGTCGGAAAGCAGTTGCCGTATATTGTGAATTTGGCGCCACGTATGCTCAAGGGAATTGAAAGCCAAGGAATGTTGCTCGCCGGTTCCCCGGGTGGAGACGGATTAGTCCTCTTACATCCGGAATATAGCGTTGAAGCGGGTACAAAACTTTCGTAATGTGCACCCTTCTGCCCACATGGGCAGAAGGGTGCGTGCTCTTGGCACGGTATACTGAGCACATGTCAGGAGGCACTCAGTCGCGTGCGTTTGCACCGCAAACATTTCTAGAGCGTTGGTTTCCGATGCCTTCGCTACTACTACCGCGCTCAATCGGAGTGGATATTTCTGATGTTTCGGTGAAGTGGATAGGTCTTGTGCCTGTCGCACGAGGGGGATATGAAGTGGCGACGCATGGTTCCTTGCCCATACCAAGCGGAGCTATTCAGGGAGGCGCAATCAAAGACACTGCTGCGGTGGCTGCTGTGTTGAAACAGGTCCGCATCACCAGTAAAGTCTCACATGCACATGCGGCTCTTCCAGAAGAAGAAGCATACGTATTTAGTATGTATATCCCGAGCGGAACACCGCGCGAGCAAGCGATGCGCCTGATTGAATTTGAATTCGAAGGTCGTGTTCCTATTCCTATTGCTGAAGCGGTATACGACTTCGACATTATTTCTGAAGAAGAATCCAAGGGGACCCAAATAGGGGTAACAGTTTTCCCCAAACGTCTCGCGGAGCAATACGCAACGATATTTACAGAAGCGGGCTTCGAGCTTGTCTCGCTCGAGATTGAGGCGCGCTCGATTGGTCGTGCAATAGATGATGGGGCACATGATGAATACGTGACCCTTCTTGTTGATTTTGGAAGGGCGCGTACTGGCTTCGCGGTCCTCAAGCGAGGAATTCCCATTTTTACTTCGACAGTGGAATTTGGAAATGATATCGCCACTGCGCGTGCGCGTGAAAAATCCTCTCTCTCAGAAGAAGAGATACAGCGTATTCGCAATGACGAGGGCCTTTTTGCTTCCGGGGAGCATGCCGCGCTCCGCACTGAATTCGAAGCAACTGCATCGGGACTTGCTGGGGAGATAGTAAAACACTTCCACTTTTGGGATACGCGTCGCGATGAGCATGGCGAACGTGTTACCCCGGTCGGAGCGGTGGCGCTAGTTGGAGGAAGCGCAAACATGAAGGGATTGGTTGATTTGATTTCTGGCAAGGTCCAAGCATCGACAACTCGTCCCGATATATGGCGACATATTCTCGATTTTAATGAAACCATTCCACCGGTAGATAAACGTACTTCTTTGCAGTATGTGACCGCTGCCGGACTAGCTTTACGAGGCGTATGAGTAATCTTCTTCCTATACAAGAACGTCGAGGTGCGTGGAGTGCGGTGCGCGCGCGCGGGCTTCTTGCCTTCGGTATTTTTCTTATTCTCTCGGCGCTGTGTGGTGCTCTTGCACTCGCGCCAAGTGTGGCTGTGGTGCACGGTGCGCTAGCACAAGAAACACGCGATGCTGCAGCGGCACCCAATCGTGCCGAAGATACTCAGGCGCTTATCGAGGCGCAAGCGCTGCTGGTGCAATTAGCGGGAGTACAGAGCACCAGCACTCCCGCAAGCACTATCGTTGATGTTCTTGCAAAAAGATCGCCGGGCATGACGATTAGCCACATTACGTTTACGGCAGGAACATTTCCTACACTCTCGTTTGTTGGGAGCGCCCTGAAAGGTGACGATATAAATACTTTTCGTGCGGCGGTCAGTAAAGATTCGCGCTTCTCAAACGTTGCGGTACCTATTAGTGCGCTTGTGGGAGCAGGGGACGGAGATTTTACGATGACCATCAACGGTGCATTTTAAAGAATATGACTACACCCTCATTAAAAACAGTTGCCGCGCTCTCAACGATACTCGTTGGCGTATGCGCTTGGTACGGCGCTATGTATCTGCATACCTACGTCGTGCAGACAGCGACACAGTATCAGGTTCGCGCATCTGCTGCGCGCAATAGTAGTGCGCGCGAAGCTGCGCAAGCTCGCGTGCGTGCACTCACGACAGAAACAGCCGTCAAACGGACCGCGCTCAAGGAATTCGTACAAGCCGACCCCATCGCGGCCGCAAAAGCGATAGAAGCAGTTGGCGTGACGGCACGTATCGCACTCAAGGTGAGCGGCGCATCTCCAGAAATCATTCCAATCTCTGCGGCGGCTGCAGCTCATCCGCTCAAGGCAGTGGGTTTTGTGATAGAGGCCACCGGCACATTTGCAGGCATTATGAAAGCACTCCATTTACTGGAGACATTGCCCCTTCCCATTACACTGGTGCAGTTTGATATTGCACAAGTGCCGACGGACGCATCTCAAAAGGGTATTCCTCAGTGGCGCCTCAATGCGCGTATGAGACTTTTTACTGACTCTAATCTTTCATCATCATGAACCTTCCTGTTATTGGTACCTATGCGCGCGCATACAGCGCACACACTGAGCCTGAAGCACAGCGTTTACTTATGCACGGATTATGGCGCCTCCTTTTTGCTGGCGTTGTGCTCTCTGTTGCTGGTGCGTGTGTGTGGGGTGCGTACACACTTTCTACTGTCTTTACATTACTTGAGGCACAGACAGATTCGTCTCGAACCCCCGCTATGGTTCTCGACAAAACCGCGCTAACAAATCTTATGAATACTATAACAGCTCGTGCTCAGCGTTTTGAGAATGCAAAATCTGCACCAGCAAATCTCGCTGATCCCGCACGCTGATGCTTTGAGGAGAGGCGGATTTCGGCTAGGATGAGTGTTCCCCTCGTAGCTCAATGGATAGAGCCGCGGACTTCTAAGCCGTTGATGTAGGTTCGATTCCTGCCGAGGGGACCAGACAGAAAATGCTCCCTGCGGAGCATTTTTGTGTACTGGTCTCGGCCGCAGCGATGTTGCGCGCAGTAGCGCGCAACCGCGAGGCGTGCCCAGGCTGCGATTTTTTGCGACGGCAAAAAATCGATAGCTTGGGGACCAGACAGAAAATGCTCCCCGAAGGACGTGCGAAATTCCGCAGAGAATGATACAGTGGTTTTTCTGCACTCTTAGCTCCGGTGGATGATGCCGGGGGGGGGAGCGTGAAAGCACTCTTAGCTCAGTGGTAGAGCAACTCTTTTACACAGAGAAGGTCGGGGGTTCGAATCCCTCAGGGTGCACATGGAGGAGCTTCACGCCATCGTGAGCGGACGTGTGCAAATGGTTATGTTCCGTGATTTTGTTACCCGAAAGGCTCGCCGCCTGGGTATTGGGGGGTGGGTACGTAATATCCCCGACGGTACCGTGGAGCTCGTTGCCCAGGGTGAGCGCCCTGCTCTCGAGCGACTTCTCAGCAAACTACATCGTGGCCCCTTGCTTGCTCGAGTCGATGCGGTTTCTCCCGAATTTCGCCCCGCGGGGGAGCCCCTTGGTCGGTTTGAGATACGGTATTGATTTGGCCCACAGCTCGTGATACAGTGCTCGCCACGTATGGTACACAAAGTAGTCACTTCACCAGTAGACATGGATGCGCGCAAGGCGCTTGATATTCGCGCTGGCGACACTGTAAAGGTGTGGCAAAAAATTCAGGAAGGGAAAGATAAGAGCGGTGCACCCAAGTTCCGCCTCCAGCTTTTCGAGGGTCTCGTTTTAGCACGCAAGCATGGCCGCGAAGCAGGCGGTACTTTTACGGTACGTCGCGTTTCTGGTGGCTTTGGTGTCGAAAAAATATTCCCCCTCTACACTCCCATGATTGATAAGATAGAAATTGTAAAGCGTGCTCGCGTTCGCCGCGCGAAGTTGTACTACATTCGCGAGAAGGTTGCTCGCGAGGCGCGTCGTCAGCTCCGCCGCACACGCATGATGAATACTGCGGTAGCTGAACAGGTCGCCGATACTGGCGAAACGGCTCCGGCCGCAGTAGAATAAACCCCACGCGCAGGTGGCGAAATTGGTAGACGTACTACCTTGAGGTGGTAGCGCCCGCAAGGGCATGGGAGTTCGAGTCTCCCCCTGCGCACTATAAGAGAGCGAAGCGAACGAGGTGCGCAGGGGCGCATCTCTTTGCGTTTAGCAAAGAGGAGCAGAGACTCGAAAGCCGCAGGCCGACGGGCCGAGGCGGGGTCGCGCGACTTTTCATCAGAAAAGTACGCGTGACCGAGTCTCCCAAGTTGAAAGGCCGGGGTCGCGGAAATGTCCGCGCGGCGGCGCGAACATTATCTGTGACCACTGAGACAATCTGTGGATTAGTTCATGTTCTTCACGTAAACGCAGGTTCAGCAAACATATTGAGGACAATTTATATTCTCGGGCGCATATCTAAGCAAAAATTTCCCACTTTCTGCTATAGTATCCTCATGAGCTTCTTTACAGGTAAGGGCGATGGTGGCACTACAAAATTGTTTGATTCAAAACCTGGCGAGCGCGTCAGCAAAACATCGCCGATTTTCGAGTGCCTCGGGCACCTCGATGAGCTCAACGGCCTCACTGGCTGGTGCCGCGTTGCGTGCCCCGCAGAACTTGCTGTGGGTGGTCGCTCGGTGCACGAGATATTACGTGATACCCAAGATTACCTGTTTACTCTGCAGGCAGAAGTTGCCGGGGCCCCCAAAACCATTCCCAGCTCTTCGGTGGAGCAGCTTGGTGAACTTATTGGCAGCATAGAGCGTTCGCTCCCCGAGGTAAAAACATTTTTAGTGCCGGGGGGTACTGAATTTTCTGCTCGCCTTGATATCGCTCGGGCTGTGTCGCGCCGAGTAGAACGTCGACTCGTACAGCTGCATGAATCGGGGGAGCGAGAAATTGCCGCAGGGAGTCGCGCGTATGCCAACAGGCTCTCCTCGTTGTTTTATGCACTCACTCGTCTTGCCAATCACGAGGCCGGTGCCGCCGAGGCGCCGCCAGTGTATCGATAGCATATGATACGTCGGTACTTGCCCCGCGATACGGAACAGCTTATTCACTGGTATACGCGTTACTTTTCCCCCCTCGGTCTGATTGCTGGTTTTTTGGCGGATACCTTCTTTTTTCTTTCTCGTGTCGATCAGGTGAGCGGGCTCGCAATAATCTTTTTTCATCTCGCACTTGCTGCGCTCGCGATACTATTTTTGAGTGCTGTGGAAGAGGGTAATCTGTCCCGTGCGTGGGCACTCAAGGCTGCGCCGTTTGCGCCGGTCATTATGCAGTTTGCTTTCGGCGGACTCTTTAGTGCATTTTTTTCACTGTATAGTCGCTCGGCGGCGTTTCCCGCTACGTGGCTATTTGTTGCACTACTTGCGGTGTTGCTGGTGGGGAACGAGCGCTTTCTCAAATTTTATTCGTGGCACACATTTCAAGTCAGTATCTATTTTGTTTCACTCCTTTCATTTACTGCATTTTTTCTTCCGGTAGCATTGCACCGCATTGGCAATGACATATTTTTGCTCGGCAGTTTTATTAGCTTAGGGGTTATGGGCGTGCTTTTGGCGGTGCTGTATCGCGCTGCTCCTTCTACTGCGCTCTTATATCGGACCCAAGTTGCCCGCACGCTTGCGGCTATATTGGGCATATTTGTCGCGCTGTATTTCACCAATCTCATACCGCCTTTGCCGCTCGCGCTCAAGACAAGTGCGATTCTCCATGATATCTCACGAGAAACAGACGGCAGTTACCGTGCCCTCCGGGAACCGGTCTCCCTCAAAGAGCAAATCATTGGATTTCGTTCTACCTTCCACAAGGTGAGCGGGGAGAGTGTCTATGTATTCACGGCTATTTTTGCTCCGACGGGTCTTTCAACGAGCATTATTCACGAGTGGCAATGGTTTGATTCGCAGCAGAATGCATGGAGCACTGTTGCCGAAGTCCCGTTCGACATTATTGGCGGGAGAGATGGCGGCTATCGCGGATGGAGCGGTAAGCACGATCCGGCCCCGGGTAACTGGCGGGTCAATGTACTCACTCCCTCAGGCAAGCTCATTACGCGGGTCTCTTTTGTAGTTGAGGAGGTTACGACGAGTCCGCTTGTTATAGAACAGACACTGTGACGCGTACCCAAAGACGCTCCCATATGCTATAACTTCGTGCATTGGTGGTCGTAGCTCAATCGGTAGAGCTCCGGTTTGTGGTACCGGCGGTTGCGCGTTCGAGTCGCGTCGATCACCCCAAATTAAGACCCTCTTGCAGGTGATGCGTTGCTCCCTATGCCCGGATATCGCGGTGTTCTTTTGTTGCAGGAGTACCCAAGAATGCTACCGAAAAATAGTTGAGTGCGTAGCGAATACCTGTACGAATCACGCCCTCCTCGCGTAGTCGGCGACCCGATGCATTGACCCATAATCGAAAATTCCACTCGACTCGGCCTTGTGTGTACATGCGCTGCGCCGCATCTATATCTTCTCCATAAAATGAGATGGCGGTATTAAATCCGCCTGCCTTTTCGAGCGCGCTGCGGCGGATGACAAAATTTCCACCTTGCAGCATAGCTCCTCGCCCCGTGAATAGTGTTCCCACCTTTGATACAAAATATCCCGCCCAATAAAACAGCCGCGTGGCTATGCGGGAGGGAAGCGAGAGGTCGTGGTATACAAAAGGCCCGCTCAGTGCAACAAGGTCCGGATCGCGCGCAAATCGCACAATAACTATATCGAGCCAACCGAGAGGAATAAGAACATCGGCGTCTATGTTGGCCACAATTTCACCAGAAGAATGCTCAAAGCCCGTTTGGCGTACGCGAGCAAGTCCTTTACGCGGCTCGTCTATCACGCGAGCGCCTGCTTCTTCGGCCACTGTGCGCGTGCGGTCTGTTGAGGCGTTGTTTACTACCAATATTTCCACGTCGTTGCTGGTTCGTCCCGCTTCTGTCTGTATAGCCTCTATGCAGGCCGCCACGGTACGCTCTTCATTGTAGGCGGGGATAACAAAACTAACTTTCATGCGAGACAGTATACTCGCTAAATATGTTTTAGCACCTATCGCACCGGACGCCATTCCTTGAGCCAGGCCTTGCCAGTAAGGGTAATCCAAAAGACATTGCCGACCCAAATAAAAAGCAGTCGTGGCCAGCCGAGACCATGCTCGCGACGGCCGGGGTAATAGATTTGCATGTCGGTATCGTAGCGAGTTTTGCCGATGCGAGAGAGACGGTACACCAAATCCAAATCCTCGCCGCATACCAAATCTTCGCGGAAACCCTGGATACGCTCAAAGCTTGTGCGGCGCATCAACATAAACTTTCCGGTTCCCATGCCTACGTGCATGAAGTTGTTGTGGAAACGGATGTTTTGATTTTGAAAACCAAGGAAGAGCTTGTCGGCCCAGGTTTCTATTTCGGCAAAAATATTTTGCGGCCCCGTGAGTGCGACAAGTTCGGGGTCGGCATCAAACTTTGCGAGTGCTCGCTCAAAAAATTGTTCGGGGTTGGGGACACGTACACTCGAATCCACAAATGCGAGAAATTCCCCGGTAGCGAGTCGCGCGCCGTCGTTGCGCTGACGACTGGGAGTGGGTCTGCCGTCTTTCATCACAGTAATTTTGTCGGCGAGCGGTGTTGCGATCTCGACTGTTTTATCAGGGCTTCCACCGTCGGAGACGATTACTTCGTGAGGGATGGTAAGTGTGGCGAATTGTTTGATGGTGCCCGCGATGTAGCCCTCTTCCTTGAGACAGGGGATAACGATGGAAAGCTTCATATCACCATTCTACCGTACTCAGCTTCTTGTTGGCATACTGCAAAAAGATAAACATAAATACTGCGCCGGCCAAAAATCCGGCAAAACGCATTTCGGCGGGAATAGACTCGAGCGCGGATCCAAAATAGTAGCCAATCGAAAATAAGGCCGAGACCCAGATAAGCCCTCCCGACACATTGATTGCGACGAAACGAACAAAGGATACGCGCAGCAGCCCGGCGGTCATGAGGGTAACGATAGCGAAACCAAAACCCATCGTGAGTTTTGAAATCATGAGTATCGAGGTGTGATATTCATGGAAACGATGCTCAATTTTTTCTACGAGCACAGGTGTTGCGCCAAACAAGTACCCCCAGCGATTGATAAACTTTCTGCCCCCAAAGCGTCCCATCGAGTACCACATAATATCGGAGAGAATGTCCCCGAGCATGAGCGCGACAAAGGCTGGCCAGAATGCAGCAAAGCCGCTGTGTACCAAAACTCCTGTCGTAATCATTACCACTGAGCCCTCGGTAAAACACCCGGCAAATATAAGAAAGTAGGCAGAGCCCTGGAGAAGCGCGATGAGGCCGGCAATATCCATACGGTATGAGTCATAGTATACTACTCGCACACTATGGAAGCAGCCGACAGCATCCCTTTGCATCGTCACCCCAGGCCGCACCGAGAACTCGCACGTCGGTACAAGAGTCAGTGGCGGGATAAGGATTATCGATTGGCGGCGGCACTCTCCTTGCTCGTGTTTGTGGGGAGTGTTGCGGCATCATTGCTTGCGGGACATTTTGCAAACAGATACGCGAGCAACCCCGTCGACGATCTTATTCTCTCAAATACACCCGCATTTAATGTGGATTTTCTTTTTGTGTATGGTACCGCGTTGTTTGTGATATTTGTGGCGTCACTTGCGTTTGCTCATCCGCGCCGCATTCCGTTTACGTTTTTCTCTCTCGCCATATTTTTCTTCATTCGTGCCGGATTCATTACGCTTACACATATCGCGCCCTTTCCTGAGCAGGCAGCTGTAGAATTTGGCAGCACCATACGGCACTATTTCTTTGGGAGCGATTTATTTTTCTCGGGGCACACGGGGTCGCCGTTTCTCATGGCGCTCATATTTTGGCACGAGTATCGTTTGCGCATCATCTTTCTGGCGTGGTCTGTGTTTTTTGCCGCAGTGGTACTGCTTGGCCACCTGCACTACTCGATAGATGTGGCTTCGGCCTACTTCATCACCTATACCATTTTCGTTATTTGTGAGCGTTTATTGCCAGATTATCGCGCGCTCTTCTATTCCGACTGGCCAGAAGACGCCGTGCCGGAGCCAGAGACCGTGTAAGGGGAGTGCTATACTTACGTCAGTATCACTAATTAATCATTCAGGTTTTTTCTTATGGAAATCGAAAAGAAAGAAGTGCATATTGTTCCGCCAGAAAAGATGCAGACCGCCGCTGTTTTTGCGATAGCGATGCTCGGCATTTTTCTCGCAATACTCGCTGTATCGAGCCTTAAAGCGTACCGCTTTATCGGCTCCGGTGTCACTGCAACCAATACCATCACCGTCTCCGGTGAAGGAGAGGTGTTTGCGGTACCAGATACCGGTGAATTTACTGTCTCCATTCAAGAGGAGGCAAAAGATGTGACTACAGCACAGACCGCGGCAACCAAGAAGGCGAATGCCGTGATTGATTACCTCAAGAGTGCCGGTGTCGCCGAGAAAGACATTAAGACAGCCGACTACTCGGTGTACCCTCAATATGAGTGGGCAAACCCAGTGTGTACGCGCGACGGCTACTGTCCGCCGGGCAAGCAAACCCTCAAGGGTTTCCAGGTTTCGCAGACCTTGAGCGTGAAGGTGAAGGATACTGCCAAGGCAGGAGAACTTCTCTCTGGCGTGGGAAGCAAAGGGGCAAGTCAGGTATCAGGACTCTCATTCACTGTTGAAGATGAGGATGCGCTTAAGGCACAGGCTCGCGAGGAGGCGATTACTGATGCAGAGGCAAAAGCCCGCGAACTTGCTTCGCAGCTTGGCGTGTCCCTGGTGCGTGTCGTCGGATTTAGCGAAAATGG
>JBDKGA010000052.1:0-18796 GCA_039798465.1 Candidatus Parcubacteria bacterium
GCGCTATAGGTAATCCGGCCATGCCATCACGATAGCCACTTCCTCCCTCTATCTCAGAACTTATGGAAGTACCAATGTTCTCGAGTGCATTGCCAATGATTTCTTCGGCAAGTCGCTTACCTCCTTCGGGATTTGCGAGTGCGAGTATTGGCATAGAGGCGTACCCAATTGCTTTGCGGAACGCATCATTTTCCTTGAGAGAGCCTGCGCCGTTTTCTAGAATTGCACCACCGCCCATTTGTGCCACGGTGCGCATAAGATCTTGAGCGGCACTTTGGCCAAGATTTTCGGCAACGAGGAGAGGGTTATTCACCATCGGAATCAATGTTTTATCAGGATGTTCAGTGTTCCACTTCTGTATCGCTGTGCGTATTTCTGTGCAGGTACCTGCAAACTGACAGTTATCAATAAGTACAGGCTGATTACCGTTGGAGTATTTTCCTGCCACAGCGATTTGTCGTGCGTAGTCTGCTGCGCGCTCAGCAGCATCTGTCATGATGCGTTCATTGTATTTCTTATTTGGCTGGGCTCCTAGATTTTGTGCTGTGCAGCCGCGATCGGATTGGCAGAGAGAGTTTATGTAATTGTTTGCATTGATACCGGTGCAGTTTGTGCTTCCGATACATAGAGAGACGGGGCGAGCAACAGAGGGGCGTGCGCCGCCTGTAATGGGTGATGTTGCAGCGGTGCGCACGCTGATTTTTTGCACGGAGGGAGCTTGGTATGTTGGTGAAATTGCACCTGCTTCGATACCTCCGGCACGCGCTATTCCTGCTGCTATTTTCTTGGCGAAACCATTTGCCCCCGTCGCCATTTTGCGCACGGCATCCATGACTGTCGTAACACCAGTAATGTTGTTTTGAGCGAGCGCTTTCGCGGATACAGTGCCTAGCGTTTTGTCTGCTCCCTCGGTGAGTGTCTTTTTTGTAAGAGTGGGAATGAGCTGTACCCCCTGATGGAAAGCTGCTCGCAATCGCGGATCGCTGACGTGTTTCTGAATTCTGCTTTCTGAGCGGGCATGTTCGGAAAGTGCAGCTACGGTGTTGAGAAGATGATTAAATCGCGGATCGCTCGTCGTGCTTCTTAGTACTTTTTGGAATGTGTCGTACTGTTCGTTTGTAATAATTCCTTTGCGCTGCATTTCTGTCAGATCTTTTTGTGCCTGGGCAATCCAATTTTTATACTCGTCAGGACCTAACTGAAATGAGCCCTCATAGCGATTATTGGATTCGTTTTTTGCATTAGGAACGCCATTTGTCTCTATTTGAAATACTGCGTTCATGCTTTGGTTGAAGGAGCTTGCATCGAAACCAAAATGTTTTGCATAAAGCTGTGACACGTCGCGTATTACTGCGCGGGCTTGTTCAACGGAAGGGGCTTTGCTGGTCCATGCATCTGGAGACCATTGAGTCGGTTTTGCTGGGCTGGTGGTGGTTTGCTTTTGTGGGGATGGGGTCGGTGCGGGTGTCGCGAGCCGTGATGGCGTTGACTGCGGGCTTGTTGGTGTATTTTGTGCTACGGGTGTAGATACTTTTTTGTTTTGAGCGATTTCGTTTTTGGCCGAAGCAATACCAGAGCGCATTGAGGTCACCGCTTGTGTGAGCTGGTTTTTGAGTACAGGGACTCCGGCGTCACTAAATAAACCTATTTTAGGAACCTGCTGTACGATGCGGCCTGCCAACCGCTCGGCTTCTGCGGCGGCTGTTTCTAGTGTTTGTTTTTGCACAGGTGTGATTCCCGGTTGCTGGGCTATTTGTCGTGCTGCGTCTGCCGCTATCTTTGCCCCCTCTTCACTTTTTTCTGCTGCCTGTTGTCCCATTGTTTTACTCCATGCAGCTCGCGCTTTTTCTGCATCTGCGGCGGCCTGTCGCATTAGGTCGGCACCTCTGTCGAAGGTGCCAAATACGTCTTCTAGAGTGTCTTTACCGCTGTCTCCGGTGAGGGTATTTTCTCCACTACTTCCACTCTGGGTTTCCTGCGGTGTGGCCACGGATTCTTTTTCTGTCTGTGGCCCGCCGAGCAACATCGGTTGTGGAAGAGGAATCGTCGAAGTAATACTGACTTTCTTCGGTATTTGATACACCTCAGGGGATACGCCAAGCGAAGCGGCCTCTTTTTGTAGCTCGCGCTCTTCTTGTTCTGGTGAGAGCTCCGCAGATGCAGCTGGTGTCGCTGATTTTGTTTTTGCTTGTTCTGCCTGTGCCAGAGTAGTTCCCTTCTCAAATATTTCAACCTTTACTTTTGCGATATCCTTTCCGCCAAGTTGCTCCATTGCTTCAGAACTCAAATCAATAACTCGGCCTTTGAACAAAGGTCCGTTGTCGTCTATTGTCACCACAACGCTTTTGCCTGTAGTTACATCGGTCACGAGTGCTGTACACTTTTTTCCTGCGTATCCGCACCCTATTTCTTTTGCTTTTGCCAACTGAAGTGCCGCGGTAGGTTTTTTGTTCCCTATGTATTTTCCGGTGGCGGTGAGCATTCCTCCCTCAAATGCTGAGCCGCCGCAAGAAGTAGTGTTTGTCGGATCGTAGCAAGATGCCGTGCCCTCTATGGTCGTGAGGAGCTTAGGCGTAGGGTCTGCCACTGCTTTTGGTGCAGGACCTGGTGAAGGAGTATCAGCTTTGAATGCTTCGTTCAAAAATTGCCGAGGGTTTTGGAGGGCGGCAGTGAGTTGTTGCCCGGCTTTTTTTACAGCATTGGGGGCAGTGTTCATAAATTGTGCGAACGGATGCTCTGCCAGTGAGGGAATATCTACACTATTGGGAACTCCTCCGCTGGGTGAGGCGTTGTCGACACCGCCGCTCCCCGATGTACCCGTCGGAGAGGAGGCGTCTTGCTCCACCACTGGTATCTCGGGACCTGTGTACCCCGAATCAGTCGTCATCTGCTCGGGATTGTTGTTAGTCTCTATAGTTTCGAGAGACCCAGTATCGCGCAGGTTTTCGTAAGGAGGGTCTTGTACGGGAACGACGCTATTCACTCTATCAGGTGTATTTTGATTCTGAGCAATTCGTTTTGGTTCAAGAGAAGAAGCGGGCGAAGGGCTGTCGATAGCGCGGATTGTTTCTTGTGGGGGGGTGGAAGAGATGAGCTCTGGCTGCTGCATAGTGAGTAATGCGGCTGCGCGCTCGGGGACAAATGCCAGTTTCGCGAGTGAGGGCTCTGGGCTAGGGGCAGCCTGTGCTTCACGATACTGCTGTTGCAGTTTCTCAAAATCTTTTGATGAGATTACAGAAACTTGCAGGGGCTCGACAGAAGTGTCTGTCTCCAAGGATCTCGAGAGAGCATTGTCTGGTGTAGGGGTAATGCGCGTAGATGCGCCATCATCCAGCACGCCAGTAGATGATTGTAGATTGTCAAAAAGATCGTTCAGGTTCGAATAGGTGTTGGAGGAAAGAAGTTTCCCATCACTGTCGGCAGTTTGTCGGGTAACTAATGACTCATATGAGAGATTAAGGCTTTTCTCGAGATCAGAGAGTTTTACGTTAACTTCTCCATTATCTATCAAGTATGCGGCAGTAAATGTACGACCATCTTTTGTCTGGAGGATGGTATCGGGGCTCAGTGTTTCTACGTAGTCGTCTCCGTTTGGGCCGTAATAGACATTCAGCCCGGGACGAGATGTGTCAGCAGGCTGAGCTCCTATGCCGTCAGAATTTCCGAAAACATCATCCGCGGAAAATGTGCCTGCGTACTGCGCTGCTGGAGTCGAGCTAAAGTCAAACGCGGGCGCACCCTCGGTGCCAAAGAGGCCTCCATACTGGGCTGCTCCCGTTTTGCTGAAGTCGTAGGCAAACCCTTGCTTGCCATCAAAACCGCTCGCACCCGAAGATACTGGTAAGTATGAGCGAGCAGTCTCCATGAGAGGCACCGAGCCCTCGGACGAATTCAGCGCAACAACATTCGATCGTATGTTATCGTTTAGGTTCACTGATGGTGGGCGCGAGTAATCGAGCTCGGTCCCGGGAACTGAAGACATAGGACCTTTCTCAATATCATTAATACCGCTGCCAGTTGGTGCGGGTGGATTTACTGGATACGCAAGCTTTGTGCTGCCATCGCTCACGCCAGGGAATGCGCCTTCTATCGTGCGGCGCATTTGTGCATCGGCGGGCAATGGTGTTTGAGATATATAGGGCTTACTATCCCCTGCCGCATATTGATCTACCGCCGAAGGGTTCGGTGCGCTGCCAGAGCCTTGCGTAACTGCGCCGCATTTATCACCTTCTTTGCAGGTAACATCTAGCTTTTTACCATCGGGACCCACTGCTGTTTGTGTGCCAGGCTTGCTCTCGCAAGCCTGAGCTTTTTGTTGGAGAGCCACTGAGCCGCTCTTGCGCCAGGTCGCAATATTTTCTTGAGTACACTCATCAGTAATTTTTGTGTCAGACTTCCCTCCGTCATCGATGGTTACTTCTTTGTTGGCATTGGGTTCATCGCATTTTGTAATGATACCTCCATTGGGCCCTGTAGTTTGAGTGCAGTTTGCAGCTGCAACCAGACCTGCTCTATTTGTTGAGAATGTTGGCCCCTGTGCTACAAGCACTAAAAATGCTGCAACAAGAAAAATCCGTGCGACCTCTGAAACGCGCGGTACCATGAGACTATTGTATCTTGTCTAGCAGTGCTTTCTTTGCCTTATGCACACTAGTATGGCGCTCCTTTCAATCTTCCATTAGTATTCCCCTATACTCCATTAATACTCTATCCTCTTTGTATGGCCAACATCGACCACGCTCCCTCGAAATACATGCTCAATCTTTTGCATGTATTGCCCCCGTATGCCGACGAAGAAAAAGGCATTGCGCATGGATTGGTTGAGATAAACTCAAATTCCATCAATAAATACGAATTTATCACCGAGAGCGGGCAGCTCAAGCTCGATCGTGTGGGCTACTCATCGCTCGCCTACCCAGTCGCCTACGGCCTTATCCCCCAAACGTGGGACCAAGATGGTGACATGCTCGATTTTGTAATCGCCAATGTGACAGAGCCGCTCGTACCGGGCTCGCTCGCCGAGGTGCGCGTAATAGGAGTAATGAAATTTGAAGATGGTGGTGATCGCGACGACAAAATCATCACCGTTCTTTCCGACGACAAGCGCATGGATCACATCAAAACATTCGAAGACCTTGGTCCGCACTGGGAAAAAGAAGCAGCTCACTATTTTGAGCACTACAAAGATTTGAAAAAGCCTGGCACGTGCAAGGTGCTCGGATTCTTTGGCGTAGACGAGGCTCACACAATAATAAAAGAGTGTGCCGAGCGCTACGAAACGGAGTACAAGTCAAAGCTTGGGTAGGGTTATCCACGCGCGCTCGACATATAGCATACGTAAGTCGGGGTGGTAGAATGCACACATGCCGCCGACAGAAAATCCTCAATCGACCCCGGCACAGACTACTCAGACACCGGGCGCGTTTGGGCCCTTCTTCGCCATCATAATTATTTTGGTACTGATGCTTATGGGAGCGTTCTATTTTTGGGGCCGTGCCCTCAATCAGCGCGACCAGAATCCACCGCCGTATATTCCCGAAGAAGCGACAGCGCAATCATAAAAGCCTCGCATGTGCGAGGCTTTTTTGTTATAGTCCCCTCTCATGACACACGACCATACACATTATGCAGCCACTGTGCAGACTAAGCGCGATGAAGATCGCTGGGAACTCGAATTGCGCGCCGAAATTGCCCCTGAGGGATTGGCACAGTATCGTGCTACCGCCTTGCGTGAACTTGCCAAGGATGCGCACATAGATGGCTTTCGCCCAGGTAAAGCACCGGAGGCGATGGTGCTCAAGCACGTAGGAGAGGCTGCGCTTTTGCAGCAGGCGGCAGAGGATGCGGTCAAGCACGAGCTCCCCGAACTCCTCGCAAAAGAAGGTGCCAATATTGTTTCTGCGCCACAGGTGGTAATAGAAACACCAGTCGCGGGTAAGGCAGTAGGATTTGTTGCGCGCGCCCCTCTTGCGCCGGAAATCAAACTTCCCGACTACAAAAAGATTGCGGCCGACATCAACAAAACAAAATCTGAACAAACAGTGAGCGACACCGAGCATGGCGAAGCACTCACTCATTTGCGTCGCGAGCGTGCGCGTATCGATAAGCTTGAGCAGGGAGCGAAGCCTCAAGAAGCAGCCGATTATGCAAAGGGAATTACCGAGGCAGATTTGCCTGCACTCGACGATGAATTTGCGGTTTCACTGGGGTACGATAGCGCGAAAGCATTCGAAGATGCGCTGCGCGTCAATATCAAAAATGAAAAAGATTTGCGTGAGGCCGAAAAGCGTCGCGCCTCCATCCTCGACGAGCTCGTGAAAAAATCGACCATCAAATATCCTGCAATCCTCAGGGAGTATGAACTCGAGGAAATGGAAGCGCGTCTTGCGGGAGATTTGGAGCGCATGGGGACAACACTCGATAAATTCCTCGCCGACTCAAAGAAAACAAAAGAAGATTTGCACAAAGAGTGGATGCCCGGCGCTGAAAATCGTGCGAAAGTTCGGCTTATATTGGGCGAAATAGCTCGACAAGAAGCTATTGAACCAAATCAGGAACAGCTCGCCGAAGAAGTAGAGCGTGCTAAGCAGCACTACAAAGATGCCGACGAACACGCACTGCGCGCTCACATTCAGCATGCCATGCGCAACGAGATGGTAATTAGCTGGCTTGAGGGGCAGGAGTAGATGTTGTATTCCAACTCAGCCAGAGACGCCCTTTTTCATCGCTCACAACACCCACATTCTGTTTACGAAAAGCAGGGCTCTCAAAGAATTTCTTCACCACGGTCTCGGCCTCATCCCGCGCCGCGCCACTGGGCGGATTCATCATAAGAAAACCGATTTCTGCGAGATTGTATTCGAGTGCCGTATTTAGTTCACGGTCGGGATTATACTCAATTGCGACACTTGTTCTACTTTGGTTGGCAGGATCAGCGCGGAAGCGTTGCAGCTCGACGAGAATCTCCATCTTGCGCGCTGAGTGCGCATCGTTCAGGTACGTGGACAGTTGATTCAAATATTGCTCGTTACTTTTTATGACGACTTTAGAAAAGTTATCCTTCGCACGAAACAAATCTTCTTTTGCTTTTTGCAACTCATGTCGAGCACCTTTCAACCTGAATTCGTCTGATGCGTCGATAATGTTTCCCTCTTGCCAAATATGTTTAGGTGCTTCGCTCATGTCCTAATCATAGCACCCCATCACCCCCTGTGATATATTCTGCATATGAAATACGAAAACACACCCCGTTCCAGCATGCTCGTGCCGATGGTTGTTGAGAAATCCTCAATGGGCGAGCGCGCCTACGATATCTATAGTCGTCTCCTCAAGGAGCGCATCGTATTCTTGGGCGGCCCCATCGATAGTGACGTCGCAAACCTCGTCATAGCTCAGCTCCTCTTCCTCGCTTCCGAAGATGCCAACAAAGACATCTCTATGTACATAAACTCACCTGGCGGCCATGTATCGGCTGGCCTCGCTATTCTCGACACCATGAACCACATCAAGCCACAGGTCTCTACCGTGTGTGTGGGCATGGCCGCCTCGATGGGCGCCGTACTCCTCTCTGCAGGTGAAAAAGGTAAGCGTTTTGCGCTCCCCAATGCCGAGGTGATGATTCACCAGCCATCTGGTGGCGCCGAGGGCATGGCGAGCGACATTGAGATTACTGCCCGCCACATCTTGAAGCTTCGTGAGCGTCTGCACAAAATACTCGCAAAAAACACGGGCCAGAAGCTCGATAAGATAAACACCGATGCCGATCGCGACTACTTCATGAGTGCACAAGAGGCGCATGAGTACGGAATCATAGACAAGGTACTGTCTTAAGTTTTTGCTATATAAGGAGCAAAGACCCGCCTCTGGCGGGTCTTTGCTTTCATGCTATAGTGCTCTTACACTATTAATTATGTTGTTACGTACCCTTTCTTCGCACTTCCCCGCTGGCACCCATGAGCCAAATGTGGCTCTACAGAGCCTTTTTTCGGCTCTCTGCTAGTGCAGGACGTGCGGTGCGGGGTACTCCCACACGCGTATGTCATTACAACTCATTTTGCTGTTCGTGGCCCTTGCGGGAGCGTTTGGTATAGCTGTCGGCTACTACCTACGTTTCCTCATTAGTCTCGGCCAGCGCGGCTCTGCTGAATTGCAGATTCGCAAAATGATGCTCGATGCCGAAGAAAAGGCAAAGAAGCTCATAGAAGATGCCGATCAAGAAGCGAAAGAAAAGGTAGAAAAATTAACCGGAGAATTCAAATCTCGTGAAAAAGATTTGAAATCCACCGAAGAACGTCTTATCAGCAAGGAGGATTTGCTCGATAAGCGCCAAACGAAGCTTGATGTCGATCAGGAGACTCTCGTCAAGAAGAACGAAGAACTTGCCGCAGCCAAAGAGCGCGTCGAGGCACTTGCTGTCGAAGAGCAGAAAAAGCTTGAGGCAGTGGCATCACTTTCTGCTGATGAGGCAAAAAAGCAGTTGGTGGAATCTGTCGAGAAGCAGTACGCTCACGATCTGGAAATCAGAATGCACAAACTCGAGATAGCAGGCGCCGAAAAGCTTGAGCAAAAAGCCAACGACATTCTCGTTACTTCGGTGCACCGCCTCGGTAATTCTGTTGTTGGTGACGTACTTGCCACAACCGTTTCTATCCCGAATGACGACATCAAAGGCAAGATTATCGGCAAAGAAGGGCGCAATATTCGCGCCTTTGAGCGCGCAACGGGCGTCGACGTCATTGTCGACGACACACCGGGGACGATTACCCTCTCCTGTTACGACCCGATGCGTCGCCAAATAGCACGTATTGCTCTCGAGAATCTCATCGTCGATGGCCGCATTCAGCCCGCGAAGATTGAAGAACAGGTAAAGAAGGCCGAAGAAGAAATTGCCAACATCATTAAAAAGAAAGGCGCAGAAGCGGCTATTGCTGCTCGTGTCCCGAATCTTGATCCGAAACTCATTCAGGTACTTGGCCGTCTCTACTTCCGTACCAGCTACGGACAAAATGTTCTCGATCACTCGGTAGAAGTGGCGCATTTGGCGGGTATGCTCGCCGAACAACTTGGCGCCGATCCGGCTATTGCGCGTGCTGGAGCGCTCTTCCACGATATCGGTAAGGCCGTGGACCACGAAGTACCTGGTACGCACGTCGAGATTGGGCGCCGCATTCTTGCCAAGTTCAACGTGGACAACCGCGTGATTCTTGCCATGCAGGCGCACCACGAGGAATATCCGTACGAGACACCCGAGAGCATGATAGTGCAGGTTGCCGATGCTGTTTCTGGAGCCCGCCCTGGTGCTCGTCGCGATAGTGTCGAAAACTACATAAAGCGCCTCGAAGATCTCGAGGCAATTGCCAACAAAGAGGCCGGTGTCGACAAGAGCTTTGCTATTTCTGCAGGACGTGAGCTCCGCGTTATTGTACGACCGGAAGAAGTAGATGATCTCGCCGCACGCAAAATGGCTCGTGCTATTGCGGACCGCATCGAAAAAGAGATGCAGTATCCGGGCGAAATAAAAGTAAATGTGATTCGTGAATCACGCGTGATTGAGTACGCGCGCTAGAGCAGATTCCGTATCAAAAAAGTTCAGCCTGGGGACATCTGTCCCCAGGCTGTTCTTATGATGCGACTACCGTAGCATTCTACCCGCGGTGCCGCTCATGCTGACGGCGTAGTCAACGCCCAGCTCCGTCCGGACTTCAAGCTCGAGATTACGCAAGTCGAAGCAGTACGTTTTGTGACCGTCGTGGCGCGCGTGCGCCTCACTGAAGGAATCCGTAAAGCCGATGATTTTGGCCTGCCCTCTGTACACATCAATGATGACGTACATGGTTTCTCTCCTCCTTTTAACAACGTCTAGTCTGAAGGTTACCACGCATAGTCATATTTGTCAACCATTTTGGATGACAATATTTACTCACCGTGGATAGCAGCGTATACTCTATGTGCGATGTCGAATGCTGACCTTACGTCTGACCTGCTTCTTCTTGGGCTCTCTCCGCACGACGCGGCGGTGTATTTATCCCTGCTCGCGTGCGGCACGTCCCCTGTCGGACCCCTTATCGCAGATTCTCAGCTTCATCGAAATATCGTCTATACCTCTCTCCAGCACCTACGTGCTCGGAAGCTGGTGGCAGAATCCAAACGAAAAGGCAAGAAGTGTTTCTCTATAGCAGACCCGGCAGTGTTTCTTGAGGAGGCCGATCGAAAGCGGACTTCTGCGAAACACCTCGTCAGAGCGATACAGGATCGTCTTCAGCAAGTGCCGCAGGATATAACCATCCATTCAGGGAACGAGGAATATCTCTCGTTGCTTTCCGGTATCTTGCGCGGCATGCCAACAAAGAGCACCGTCTATGTGCTTGGTACGGGCGGAGAGGCTTTCATGGAGACTACGATGCGACCGATTTGGGCTGAGTACCATGAGGTAGCGCAGGAACAGGAGTTGTACATTCGCATGATCGGCTACGCATCTCAACGCGAGTCGATACAAGGCGACATCACCGGTCTCAGATACTACTCGATGAGGTATTTACCGGATTCGGTTGAAAATCCTGCCGGCGTGCATATCTATCCTGAACTTTCGTTAGTCCTCAATATCATCTACTCTGATAAAAATACGCCTGTAACTGCTATCCGAATCCGGAACGAGTCTCTCACTAAGGGATACCTAAATCTCTTCAACAACCTCTGGAAGAGCGGGAAGGAATGAGTCCATCACTAGCACAGAACCCGACCGCATCGAAAAAGAGATGCAGTATCCGGGCGAAATAAAAGTAAACGTGATTCGCGATAACAGGGTTATCGAGTACGCTCGATAGGATTTTCTTGAGGATAAAACAACATAGCGGCCGCCCCTATGGGGCGGCCGCTATGTTGTTACTTAACCGCCGCTATAAAGCTCGTGTAATTAAACTTGAGATCTTGGATAGACTCTTCGAGTATCGAAAGCCCGTATGCCTCTGCGGCATTGCGCGAAGCAATAACGGCGCAATTTTTGGGAAGCGTTCCATTCGCTAAATCAGCAGCGGCTTTTGCCGTATCTGCATATTCTTCGAGTTTTACTTTTGGCCAACGGCGCTTTAAGTACATGCGGCACTGCTTGAGCGCCTGATCATGAGAGAGAATTTTCTTTATTGAGCCGGCCGTTGCGCCGTTTTTTACGAGGAGACAGTGGTGCACATCTATCTCAAATATTTTTTTTATGGCGAATCGGTGTTTTGCCATCGCGTAGACCGCTTCTATCACAATACCGCCATTGCTATTCTCGATAGGCATAATACCAACCTCCACTTCCCCGTTTTCTACGGCAGCGAGTACATTTTCTGCCGAAACCAAATACTCTAAAGAAACCTTCTTATTTTTGAGGTATTTGCGTACGTACGTGCGAGCCGCTTCTTCGGAAAAACTTCCACGCGCTCCCGAGACACCGATTTTCATGGAGTGCATACTACCCTACGCAAAGACTCAGCGCAATAACAGACAACGATTTTGATACTTTTGCAATACTGTGGACAACTTGTTTTTTGAGTTGACACCCCTATTTATTGGCCCAAAATGGTGGTAGCAAGGTCGTACAAGCGTTTATTACTTAATATTTGACACACCATGGCAAATAAAATGGATCTTGTCGAAAAGATAGCTTCCACTATCGGATGCACGAAGGCAGACGCCGAACGTGCCATAGAAGCTGTTATCGACGAAATAACTGCCCTTCTCAAGAAGGGTGAAGAAGTGTCCGTTGCAGGTCTCGGTATATTCGAGGCAAAGACACGTGCTGGTCGCACCGGTCGTAATCCTCGCACGGGGGCGACTATCCAGATCAAGTCGATGCGAGTGCCCAAGTTTCGCGCTTCAAAGACTCTCAAGGATGCTATCAAGTAAGTCTCTCAAGACTTCCAAGACAAAACCCGCCGTTTGGCGGGTTTTGTCTTGGTCTGGCGGGGGTGTATCTAGTTTGTGCGGGATAGGAGAATCGAACTCCTGCTCTCAGTTTGGAAAACTGATGTTCTACCATTAAACTAATCCCGCGATTCCCCATACTCTACACGAAACATGCGTGCTCTCAAAACATTGTGGAGAGTGCCTCGTGCCTATATGCTGAGGTATGCGCTGGATATATGCTCTCGGTATATGTGTATTTCTGGGCGCTATTTTATTTGTTGCACAGTACTCTGCATTTCCTACAGAAGAGGCATACGTCGCTCCGGCGCAAGAAGTTCGTATATTGCCCGCGGCGGTTGCGCTGGCGCCTACCCTTTCAAGCACCACGACTCGCGCGGCAACTTCTTCCCCAGAACGCGTTAGTACTACTACCACTCAGCAAAAGCAAGGAAAACTATATATAGAGCCAAAAAAAGAGAATCCTGAGACCCGTAGTGTTGTGCGTGTCGAGGATCCGTACACCTCCCCTGCCCTCTCTTTTGACACGGTAAATATAAGTACTCGCGCCGCGCTTGTGAATATTTTCTGTGTCCCCTCCGGTGGTTCACTGTCCCCCATATCTGGCTCAGGTGTTTTTATTGACTCACGAGGAGTTATTCTTACCAATGCACACGTGGCCCAGTATGTGCTCCTAGCACAGAGCGGCCTTGTTGATTTAGCATGCTCTATTCGCACCGGTGCGCCGGCGGCACCGTCTTACAAGGTGTCTGTCCTTGCTTTTCCCCGTGTGTGGGCCATCGAGCATGCGGAGGATGCAAAAACACGTTCCCGCCTAGGGACAGGAGAGCATGACTGGGCATTGCTGCGAGCTTTTCCGATGAACAATTCAAGCAGTCAGCTTTCGGTCTATGCGCTCGATATAGACACTCGGCCGGCTATTGGTTTTGTAGATGATCAGGTATTGGGGGCCGGGTACCCTGCGGAATTCGTGGGGGGTACCATAGCGCAGACCCAACTCTTCCCTGCTTCTTCTGTGACCCGCATAGACGAATTATTTACCTTCGGAAGCACAACGGTAGATGTCTTTTCTATAGGGAGCCTTATAGCCGCTCAAGCCGGTTCGTCGGGAGGAGCGGTCACAAATAAGTGGGGTAAACTCATAGGCATAATTACTACCACCAGCGAGGGAGTAAGCACGGCAAATCGCTCTCTTAGAGCACTTACGCTGAGTTACATTGATGCAGATTTGCAGCAACAAGTAGGACGAAATCTAAAAGATTTTCTCGCGCAGAATCTAGATGATTTGTCAGAAAATTTCGCGCAAACAACACTCCCCTCTCTTGCGAATATACTGCTTGCTCCTCTTGCGCGCTAGATGCATTTCTTCAGTCGGGCCGCCGAGAATCGAACTCGGTCTACATGGTCCCAAACCATGCGTACTACCGGTATACTACGGCCCGAAAACACAAAGAAATATAGCATGCTTATAAAGGACATGCACGTTTTCAACACGTCCTTTATAAAGGACACTCCCTAAAGAATCTGTTCGTATAAAAAGCAGCGAGCTTTTCGCTCCCGCGTGCTTAGATACACAGCCACTGCATCTATCTGATAATCCGCATCCAAGCGATGATCATGCATATATATCTCAGCTGTGCGGGCCAATTTGCGAAGTTTTTGTTCGTGAACGAGCTCCTCTGCCCGGTATTCAGGGCCGGAATTTTCACGTGTAACACCAGGTAACGTTTCCCGTGAGACAGTTTTTACCTCAATAAACCTTATTACAGAACCTTTTTCGGCGATTATATCAATCTCCCCCCATGGTTTCCTATAGTTTCTGGCCAAGATCTTAAATCCTTTTCTCAGGAGGTATTTTTCAGCGATAGATTCGCCCAAGTTACCAACCCTCTTTTTTGCCGTGATTGCCATATACCCTCATGATACAACAAAAGCTTGTATACATTATGAATGTTCCACGTGAAAACAAAAAATTGGGTACTTAGTAACGTTTTATGAGCAAAAAGAATGCTTTCACGGAGCATAAATGGTATGTCGAATAAGAAATTATCCTTATTTTTAGCCATTTAATAATGTTTTGCGCCTCGATATATAGAACAATTGTCCTATTTATACACATATCCCCAGAGTTTTCCACAGATTTTTGCCTTATTTTGAGCCAAACTGTATTTTTTGCTGCCAAAAAACAGTCCTTTTGTGCCTAAATTTTCACGTGTAACGTCCGTTTGTGCAACATGTCGATGTCCTATAAAATGGCTTAAAACTTGACTAATTTTTGCATATGCGCTAGGGTGGCCGCATGAAAACATTTGCGCACTCATCGGCACGCGTTTTTGGACTTGCCCTTATCGGGTTTGCGTTCTCCTTTATTCCTGTTCAGGCGCACGCTGCTACCCAGGTTGCAGTAGACCAGGTTCTTCCTCCGCAAGGGGAATCATGCCCTGTTGTTGGTGCTTCTGATGTTCGACCCTACATATATGAGGGTGCGCTACACTCGTTTGATATAACCATTAGCGACTCATCATTTGTTGCTGTAGCTGCACAGGTGGGAGATCAGGTTGTTCCGTTCAATCAGGTAACCCGATACGTAGATGCTCAGGGCGCATTGCATCTCCATGTTGATGTTGCGACAAATCCACTCGTGTCCGATACTCTCGTGTCTGTTACGCTCATGTCTGCCTACTCAGGCCAATCGCGCGCTACCTGTACAGCAACCGTTACTTCTGTGGTGCCTGCCCAGGTTGCGCCAGTAGCAGTCCCGCCAGTAACACTCCCAGAGGGAAATGAAGGCGCTTATATTCCAGGCGCAGGCGATGCTGAATACCCAGCACAGACCACAAACGAATCTCCGGTGGCTGTTGAGCCTATGTACCCATGGGGACATGTTTCTTATACAGAGACCACTCAAAAGCCCGCTCCAAAGCCTGTTACTGTCACTCCTGCACCTGTAAAACCAATTCCGACCCTCGTAACGGCAACTCATTCATTGGCTAATGTCTGCACGAGCGGGGCTGGACCAGCTAAGGTATGGGGACTTCTTCTTGTCCTTTATGCTGCATTTGTGGCGCTTCTTGCATCAATGCGCAAGAAGGCAGGGGAGTCGGAACTCGACTGGAGCATCCCTCTCACAGTGCTCTCTTTCCTCGGGCTTCTCTTCTTCTGGTACCTCTCTGCCGTATGCCGCACTGGTGCCTGGGCACCGATACTCGCAACAATAATTGCGTGCGCGGGTCTCATTGTGATGACCTTTGAAGAAGAGCAGGATAGTGTGCTTCTCTTGGAGGACGCAAAGAAGGTTAAGTAATTGCTTACTGCATCCTTTGTCGGTATAATCTGCGCTACGCAGATATGCGGATGGCTTTGCACAAGCAAGTCAGGAGAGTAAGAAAGCGGATATGGTTTAATGGTAGAACGCGTCCTTGCCAAGGACGGGGTCGGGGTTCGATTCCCCGTGTCCGCACAAAAATAATGAAGACGACGCGTAAGCGTTGAGTGATTCAAAATACCCTTTGTTATACTTCCAGCATGGCACTAATTGCTATAGTAGATGAAAATGACGCTGTCGTCGGCTCTGTCGAAAGGGAAGAGCGCGCGCCCGAACAAATCTATCGCGTCTCTGCGCTGTGGCTCACCAATTCGAAAGGAGAGATATTGATGGCGCAGCGCGCGCTTACAAAAAAGCATGATCCGGGAGTTTGGGGCCCTGCTGTAGCGGGGACTGTTGAAGCACACGAGACATATAAATCAAACATCGTAAAAGAGATACAGGAGGAGATTGGGTTGGTGGTGGAGGAAGGAGAGCTCTCCGATGGTCCGCGTGTGCGTATCCACAAGCCACAAGGGGGTTATTTTGCGCAATATTTTCTTCTCACCAAGGATATCTTGGTAGAAGATTTTGTACTCGAGAAAGACGGCGTAGCGCAGGTAAAATGGTTTTCGAAAGATGAGTTACGGGACATGCTTGCTAATCATCCCGAACAACTCACTCCTGCCGCAGGTCAGTGGATGCCACAATTTTTAAACTGAGTGTAATGGTGGTCTCGTGGTCACAGATAATGTCCGCGCCGCCGCGCGGACATTTCCGCGACCCCGGCTCGCAGTTGCCTCTGCTGAGGCGACATCGCTCCGCCCCGCACCTTGCGAAAAAGACTGGCGCAGGCCAGTCTTTTTCGTCTCGGTGCGCCCGGAGGGACTCGAACCCCCGACCCCTTGTTCCGAAGACAAGTGCTCTAATCCGCTGAGCTACGGGCGCGCACGGGTATCATACCTCATCTACACCGAAAAATGCTAGAATGGCTCGCATGAGACATGCTGTGCCGCCCGAAGTTATCTCCACCTGCTCATCACTCAAAGGTGCCGGATATCAAGCATACCTGGTCGGAGGTTGTGTGCGTGACTTGGTGATGAATCGAACACCAAAAGATTGGGACCTCACCACCAACGCTACTCCCGAGCAAATCCAAGAGCTGTTTCCCGATAGTTTTTATGAAAATACGTTTGGGACGGTGGGTGTGAAAACAGCATCAGAAGACCCGCGGGTAAAGGTGATAGAAGTAACTCCATACCGCATAGAAGGGAAGTACAGTGATGCCCGCCGTCCCGACGAAGTGCGTTTTAGTGATACTCTCGCAGACGATTTGCAGCGGCGCGATTTTACGGTAAACGCTATTGCGTATGATCCGCTCACCGAAGAGCTCGTTGATATGCACGGCGGACAAGAAGACCTAAAGCGTCGCATTGTCGCCACCGTAGGTGAGCCAAGCGAACGTTTTGCCGAAGATGCGCTGCGCATGTTGCGTGCCGTGCGATTTGCAGCAGAGCTCGATTTTGCTATAGACAGTGCGACGATAGCGGGTATTGCGGCCAATGCATCGCAGCTCGGCAAGATTTCGCGTGAGCGTGTGCGTGATGAGTTCATAAAGATTCTGATGAGCCCACGCCCTATGCAGGCACTCTATATGGCTCAAAAGATGGGCCTCATGCCATTTATTATCCCCGAGCTCGACGATGCGATAGGGGTAGAGCAAAACCAGGCGCATTCGTTTGATGTATTTGAACATCTTCTGCGTTCTCTCCAGCACGCTGCCGACAAAGAGTGGCCGCTCGATGTGCGCGTGGCCGCGCTTTTGCACGACATAGGGAAGCCTGCCACTCGGCGCTGGGGCGACGAAAAGAACGATTGGACATTCCATGGGCACGAAGTAGTGGGAGCAAAGATGGCAAAGAAAATCCTCAACGATTTGCGTTTCCCGCAAGAGAGTATTGCCAACGTCGTGCAGCTCATCCGCTGGCACATGTTTTTTTCTGATCCCGACAAGGTGACACTTTCTGCTGTGCGCCGAATCATTACCAACGTGGGGGTAGAACACATCCAAGAGCTCCTCAATTTGCGTATTTGCGATCGTATTGGTACTGGTCGCCCCAAGGAACAGCCATTCCGTCTGCGTAAATACATGGCCATGGTAGATGAGGCGATGCGCGACCCCATATCTGTAGCTATGCTCAAGGTAGATGGCAAGCGCCTTATGGAGCTTGGTGTAGCTCCCGGTCCGCGCATGGGATGGATGCTGCATGCACTCCTCGAAGAAGTACTCGATGACCCACAAAAAAATACTGAAGAGTACCTTGAAAAGAGAGTAGGGGAGCTCGGCGAGCTTTCAGACGATGATTTGCGCTCTCTTGGCGAAGCGGGCAAGGATAAAAAGGCGGAAGCAGAAGAGGCAGAGGTAAAAAAACTGCACGAAAAGCATCATGTAAACTAAGAAAATATGGAGGGGAACCCTCCATATTTTCTACTACAGGAAGAATGTGGTGTTGCAAGCAAAAAGCCGCCCCGTGTGGGGCCATTCTTGATTTCTCTTTTTAAGAATGGTCCCTTCGAAGCGGCTTTTATTTTTGTCTCTTCGTTTCCCCGTGCTTGTTTTCTTTTTAGAAGCAACTTTCGTTCCTTCTTTGTTCAAGCTGTTAGCGGACAAATGTATCCGATTTTCCAATCGGCGTCAGAGGGCGCCGTTACAACAATGTGTTTGGTGAGGAAACTTTGTACCGTTGTCTCCAGATGTGGAGATTAGGAGCAACGAGAGACATCAAAGAACGACTAAGACGCAGTATAACGGACACGCAGAAAGCGTCAAGGACACTACCTGTGGATAAGTGTCCTTTACTCGCCGTTACTTAATTTCCAAGACTACCGGGCAATGATCGGAGCCGAGTACCTGGGGGAGAATGTGTGCCTTTTGTATCTTCGGGGTAAGTTTTTTGCTTACAAAGAAATAGTCTATGCGCCAACCCACATTGCGAGCGCGCGCATTTCCAAAGTTGCTCCACCAGGTATAGTACCCGTTTCCCTGGGTAAACAGGCGAAATGTATCTACAAACCCAGCTGCGAGCATGTTGTCTATTCCTTCGCGCTCTTCTTTGGTAAAGCCGTGGTCGCCCTCATTTTCTTTTGGTTTAGCCAAATCGTTTGGTGTGTGGGCTACATTTAAGTCACCACAAAAAATAACAGGCTTTTCGGCCTCGAGCTCCTTGCAGTAGGCCAAAAAGGCAGGGTCCCAGTGTTTGTGCCGCATTTCGAGGCGGGAAAGGTCGGGTTTTGCATTGGGTGTGTAACAGTTGACCACCCAAAAATCCTTGTATTCTGCGGCGATAACGCGCCCCTCGGCATTTAGGTCGCCATACCCATCTTGCAGCTGGTATCGTTTCACAATAGCGGCAGGGAAGTCGAATCGTACCGAAATGGGTACTTCTTTGCTAAAAATAGCTACTCCACTGTACCCTTTGCGCCCCCTGCTGCTATTCCAGTACTCTTCGTACTCGGGTAAATCAATCTCGCTTTGGTGTTGCTCTGCCTTTGTCTCCTGCAAACACACTATCGCAGGATTTTCTTGTT
>JBDKGA010000053.1:0-16269 GCA_039798465.1 Candidatus Parcubacteria bacterium
ATGCTACACTCTTTTCCATGGAACTATTCGACCAGGCATTCGTTATTATCGTGATTATCTTCTCGGCAGTAGTGCACGAAGTCATGCATGGAGTAGCCGCAGATTGGCTCGGGGACAAAACCGCTCGCTACGCTGGTCGTCTCACCCTCAACCCTATTCCACACCTCGATATGTTTGGCTCCATTATTCTGCCAGTGGTGCTCTCACTCTCAGGATCACCGCTCTTCTTTGCCTGGGCAAAGCCAGTGCCATACAACCCCTACAATCTCCGCGCCGACGGACTCTTCCGCCGCTTTTCTGAGGCGATTGTTGCCTTTGCGGGACCGTTTTCAAACCTTGTCATTGCGCTCTGTTTTGGGGCAATGATTCGCTTTGGGGCACTAACCCCCGAGGTATCGGCTGTGTTTTTCCTTGTGGTTATCATCAATGTCATGCTCGCCCTCTTCAACATGATACCGATTCCACCCCTCGACGGCTCAAAGGTGCTCGAAGCATTTCTTCCCCACAAACTCGCACACGCATACGGTAAATGGCGCTCACAGATGGAGGCGAGCCCTTTTGCAGGTATGGGGCTCGTACTAATAGTCATATTGCTTCTGGGAAGCGTGTTTAGCAGTGCGGTGTACCTCATTGCCCGCCTGATTGCGGGGGTGTAGCTCGCATTTCCTTGCATTCCCCGATACAACGTAGTACATTGTGGCCTACCCCCGAGAGGGGATTTTGATTGCAACATGGCAACTCTCAACCAACTCATACGAAAAGGCCGCGGTGACCGCGTACGCAAGTCTAAGACTGGCGCTCTTGGTCGTGGCTTCAACTCTCTCAAGAACCGCCCGACTTTTTACGAGGCACCGTTTAAGCGTGGTGTCTGTACTCGCGTAACTACCAAAACCCCTCGCAAGCCAAACTCCGCTATTCGTAAAATAGCTCGTGTGCGCCTCACCAACGGCATGGAAATCACTGCATATATCCCTGGCGAGACCCACAACCTCCAGGAACACTCGGTGGTTTTGGTCCGTGGTGGACGCGTAAAGGATATCGGTCTCCGCTACACCATCGTTCGTGGCAAGCTCGATACTGCCGGTCTCGACAAGCGCCGCCGCGGTCGCTCTCTCTACGGATCCAAGAAGCCTAAGGCAGCTAAATAATATTTTGTATGCGACGCCCTGTAAAAAATCGTAAGCAACCTCAGCCAGACGAAGTGTACGGCTCGATGAAAGTTGCCAAGCTCATCAACTATGTGATGGAGCGCGGCAAGAAAGATACTGCTCGCAAGATTGTGTACCTCGTTATGGAGGAGCTCAAGAAGGAAGGTGATCCTGTCATGGTGCTCGAAGAAGCACTCGACAAGGCAGCCCCGACCGTCGAAGTACGTTCACGCCGCGTTGGTGGTGCAAACTACCAAGTTCCTCGCGAGGTGCGCCCTGAGCGCCGCTTGGCACTCGGACTTCGCTGGATAGTAGAAGCCGCCGAAGGTACCAAAGGCGTTCCGATGGACAAAGCTCTTCTCAAAGAAATTCTTGCTGCTCACAAGGGCGAGGGTGCTGCTGTCACCAAGCGCGAGACCACTCACCGCATGGCTGAAGCAAACAAAGCATTTGCTCACTTTGCGTGGTAGTTTCGAATCTCTCTGTTTTTAAATCACAGCGGCCGCCCCTATGGGGCGGCCGCTTACGTTTCGTAAGGACATGCTACACTAAACACATTATCGAATAGTGAACTTAACTGTATGGCGAAGATGACAAAGGCAGACGTGATGATGAATTACCTCAAGCAGATGAAAAAGCTCGGTGTAAAAGATTTTAAGGCAGCAGATTTTGGTGCAATCGTTGATGGTCTTGGTGCGGCAAACTACAGCGCCGACGCTTCGCTCGTGGCGGCCAAGAATCCTCAGGAGCTCGAGGCTGTATATACGCGCTTTGTAGCCGATGAGCTCGCAATGAGCGACAAGGCAGCTGGCATGAAGCTCGTAAACAAAGTGGCAACAAAAATGAAAAACGAGAAGCGCAAATACCGCGCCGTCTTCTACTACCTCCTCAAGCAAGCAGCAGGGAAGTAAGTGCTCGAATGTGTGCGCATGCGGCCCGCCTTTGGCGGGCCGCTGCTTTGCCGTACTATACGCCCATGGAAGTAAAAATCGGTGGCGGCTGGAAAGAAAAGCTTGCGGAAGAATTTGAGCAGCCGTATTTTGATGAGCTCACGCACTTTGTGAAGGAAGAGTATCGGAAAGTGAGCATATATCCCCATCCCAAAAACATCTTCCGCGCATTCGATTTGTGCCCCTTTGAAGCGGTGCAGGTGGTAATACTCGGGCAAGATCCCTACCATGGTGCAGGGCAGGCAAACGGCCTTTGTTTTTCAGTAAATCCCGAGGTGCGACCGCCGCCATCGCTCCAAAATATTTTTAAGGAACTCGAAGAGGACTTAGGTCACTCAGTCTCACACGATACCGATTTGTCGCGCTGGGCACAGCAGGGTGTGCTACTGCTCAATGCGACACTCACCGTTCGCGCTGCGCAAGCTGGCTCGCATCAGGGGAAGGGGTGGGAGCAATTTACCGACGCGGTTATCAAAAAATTGAACGACGAGCGTGAGCATCTTGTATTTATATTGTGGGGGAACTACGCAAAGGCAAAAGGCGCACACATCGATCGCAGCAAGCACTGTGTCATTGAGAGCGCGCACCCATCGCCGTTCTCCGCGCACAGCGGCTTCTTCGGCAGTAAGCCGTTTTCGAAGGCGAATGCGTATCTGCTGGCGAGAGGGAGGAAGGGGATTGAGTGGTGACTTGCTTCGGCAGGTGAACACCTGTATGGTGCGGAAAGACTCAACCCACGGAGAACATCGATGTATCTTGAAAAGATCGACTGGAAGTCTGTCGAATCTTTCTTTTATCGCACCATGCTCACGGGCTGGATAGCAGGAGGATTGCAACAGACAAATCGGTTTGGTGTGCCGCCTCCCGGCTATGGGCACGCAGAAGACAGAGATGGGCGCTATGCGATATCTGATATGTGGTCGCAGACGCCCGATAGTTCGCGAAGTCATGGCAACACGACGATACTCTACCGGTCGGACCTCGGATGGTTTCCGATTTGGTATATGTCGTATGAAGGCGAATATGCCGGGCAATCCAGCAAGCTCGTAAAAGAAGCATTGTGCGCGGCGTATACACTAGGTGCCAAAGGTGAGACCGGTTTTCTCGGTTGCCGAGGCCCGCTCGTGTATCGGCCGAGAGATAATCGCACGCGGTATGTAAATATCGTCGACGATAATGCGTCGTTCGTTTCATTTTCGGGAATCGAGCGCGTACGAGTGTGGGATGGGAACAAAGACATCGTTCTTGGTTGGCATCAGTATCGCGGCAGAGCGCTTATCGACTGACATCCTCCAACGAAAAGAGCCCCGGCATGGTGTCGGGGCTCTCGGCTTGATGGCCGATCGACTCATTATCGGCTCACTCGTCGAGGTGACAGATACCGGATAAGCCCTGACACTCGGATCCGTATATCACGATGGAGTCGAACCGTGCCCTTTCACGCAGTTTGTTGCGGGCTTCCTCTTTCGTCCGTACGACGATACATTCGACCTCATGTTTTGGGTACTTCTGCGCCAGGGTCCGGCTATAGTGGGCGGCCCGATCGGCGTTATCCTCGACTATCAATATTCGCTTCCGCATGCCCTAGTCCTCCTGTTGAGTTCCGAGCACGGTATAGCCCAGTTTTCGGATTGTAGCAAGCAAAAAAGAGGCATGAGACGAACGTTTTACATTTAGTGCCTCTTCTGGTACTCTGCAGGCAATGCCTTTCGGGGCTTTTTATTTTATTCTCTCTTAGTAGTACGCACTATGCCTACCCGTGATTACCCGCTCGAGAAAGTTCGCAACTTCGGTATCGTCGCCCACGTCGACGCCGGCAAGACCACCACGTCCGAGCGCATTCTGTATTACACGGGCATGAGCCATAAAATAGGCGAAGTGCACGACGGTGCTACGGTGACCGACTGGATGGAACAGGAGCGCGAGCGTGGCATCACCATCACCGCAGCCGCCATCACCTGTTTCTGGAACCCAAGCTACATGGGGACGGATACCTCCTACAAACACCGCTTCAACATCATCGACACCCCGGGACACATCGACTTCACCTCGGAAGTAAAACGCTCCATGCGTGTGCTCGACGGCGCGGTGGTTGTCTTCGATGGCGTTGCTGGTGTTGAGCCACAGTCCGAGACCAACTGGCGCTATGCCGAAGAGGCCGAGGTGCCGCGTGTGTGCTACATCAACAAACTCGACCGCACTGGTGCAAACTTCGAAAAATCCTACGCCTCTATCCTCGATCGTCTTTCTACCAAGGCCGTTCGTCTCCAGCTCCCGATTGGCGCTGAAGCAGATTTTGAAGGTGTCGTCGACCTCATGTCGATGAAAGCCTACAAATTTGAGGGCGAGATGGGCAAAGAGGTGATCGCATACGATATTCCTGAACACATGCAGGCAGATGCAAAGAAATACCGTGCAGAGCTCGTGGAACGCATTGCCGAGACGGATGACACCCTCATGAACGACTTCCTCGAAGGAAAAGATTTCGACACACCAACGCTCAAGAAGGCCCTTCGCGCAGCAGTGTGCACCAACAAAATCTTCCCTGTGATGACCGGTAGCTCGCTCAAGAACAAGGGCGTGCAGCTCGTTCTCGACGCAGTGGTAGATTACCTCCCGAGCCCACTCGACCTTCCTGCAGCAAAGGGCACCAACGCCGACACCGGCGCCGAAGAAACTCGCCCAGCCGACGACAACGGCCCCTTTGCGGCGCTCGTTTTCAAGCTCCAGGTTGATCCATTCGTCGGTGCGCTTACCTTCTTCCGCGTATACAGCGGCAAGATTGCAGCAGGCGACACTGTTTACAATTCCGCCAACAACAAGAAAGAGCGCGTCGGACGCATCGTGCGCCTCCAGGCAGACAAGCGCGAAGACGTAAAAGTGGTCTACGCAGGTGAAATCGCCGCATTCGTTGGCATGAAAGAGGTAAAGATTGGTCAGACGGTGTGTGACCAAGAACACCCAATCATCCTCGAGTCCATTGTCTTCCCGCAGCCGGTTATCTCGATGCGTGTTGAGCCAAAGACCAAAGCCGACCAAGAGAAAATGGGTATCGCGCTTTCGCGTCTTTCCGACGAAGACCCAACATTCCGCGTTGCATCTGATCCAGAAACACTCGAGACCATCATCTCGGGTATGGGTGAGTTGCACCTCGAAATCATCGTCGATCGCATGAAGCGCGAATTTGGTGTTGAGGCCACGACAGGTAAGCCACAGGTAGCCTACCGCGAAACCATCCAAGGCTCAGCCGATGTGGAATACAAGCACATCAAGCAAACAGGTGGTCGCGGTCAGTATGGTCACGTCAAGATTAAGATGAAGCCGCTTGAGCCAGTCGTCGAAGGACAAAAGATTGCCAACAACGTCGAGCGCGAAGATCACTTCGAGTTCATCAACAACATCAAGGGTGGTGTTATCCCCGGTGAATACATTTCGCCAATCAAGAAAGGTCTCAAGGAGGCAATGGAGCGCGGTATTCTCGCTGGGTTCCCCGTTGTCGATGTGTCTATCGATCTCTACGACGGCTCCTTCCACGATGTGGACTCTTCGGAAATCGCCTTCAAGCTCGCTGCTATGAACGCGTTCCAGGAAGCAGCCCAGAAAGCAAAGCCAGTTCTTCTGGAACCAATCATGAAGCTCGAAGTTGTTACGCCAGAAAAATTCTTGGGTGATGTAACTGGCTCGATAAACTCGAAGCGCGGTATGGTTGAATCCATGGGTGATCGTGGTCAGGCAAAGGTGGTCGTCGCCAAGGTTCCGCTCTCTGAGCTCTTTGGCTACACCACACAGCTTCGCTCTCTCACCGAGGGTCGCGCAGTGCCAAACCTCGAATTCTCGCACTATGCAGTCGTACCAAAGGCCGCTGCCGACACCGTGATTGCAAGCAGAAAATAACTTATACCATCTTGTTTCCAACGCAGGCCCCACAAAGGGGTCTGCGTTGTATCCACACGACATCAAATTCGTGAGTGCTAGTGCGGTATCATAACGTATATGAATCTATCACTGCGTCGATTCGAAATAATCCTCATTGGCATAGTCGCGGTAGGGACACTAACCTTTACTGCACTCTACCTCATCTCGGGCAAAGAACCTTCTCTGGATTCAGTCTTTCTCTTGCCCCGACCAACGGTCCTCAATGAGAAAGAGGCTATTTTGAGACAGGTCTCTGCGAGCTCAGAAATAACAGACGCCACCGAAGAAGAACGCCTCGGCGTATTGAAGAGTCTTCAAAAAGAAGAGGGGACATCTTCTGCTCCTATGCCCAGTGTCGAGGATAGACTTCGTGTACTCGAACAGATCTCTGCATCAAAATAACTATGCGCTCGTTCACCCACATGCATGCAACCATACTAGCGATTCTGTGCTCACTGGCTTTTATTGGCATCGCCCTTACCGCAACACCGCAGTATGCCAATTCCCAAACATCGGCACCAATCACCGGCTGGCTCTGGAGTGACAATATTGGCTGGATAAGTATGAATTGCTCGAATACAAGCTCGTGTGGGACTGTAAACTACAGCGTGTCTGTTGCGGCAGACGGGACTGTAAACGGGTACGCGTGGAGTGACAATATTGGATGGATAAAATTTGGTGAACTCAGCAGTTTCCCAACGGGCTCAGGTACTGTCGCGCAAAACGCCGCCATGAGCGGCACCGCACTCAGGGGGTGGGCACGCGCATGCGCAGGAACCAGTACTGGCGATTGCGCCACCATGACTAGTCGCACCGACGGGTGGGATGGGTGGATTGCACTTTCGGGAACTGGGTTTGGACCAACACTCAGCGGGGGTAATTTCTCTGGGTATTCATGGGGAGATGCCAATGTTGGCTGGCTTAGCTGGAATAGTGCGTACCATGTTGCGCAGACTACCTATCTCCCGTGCGCGGCCACACAGGGATACCAGTGCGTAAGCGGCAATAGCGAACACCTCGCCGCAGACTGTTCGGTAACAACAGACGTCTGCCTCTCTCATGGTGCCGGGTGGTTCTGTGCTTCGGACAACCATCTCTGCACAGCACCACCACCGCCCACAGGTGGCGCAAGCGGTTCTTTGAAGGCCCAACCATCTCTGGTGAAGAATGGTCAAACCACAAAGATCATCTGGTCTATAGCAAACGCAACATCGTGTACCGTCACGGGTAATGGTAATTCGTGGTCGGTGGTTGCTTCGCCAGTAGCGGGGTATACATCAAACCCGATTACACAAAAAACTACCTATACCTTGCACTGTACGGGCGACGGTGGGACACTTGATCAGACCGAAGAAGTCACCCTCATTCCTTCGTGGCAAGAAAAATAGTCTGGGCAGCAATACCGCTTCAGCTCTGTAGAGAGACCAAAGCAATACGTCGGAGCAGGAGAGTGGTGGTGGTCGAGTATTAGCCACCGCAGCCACTTTGTGGTATCGTGAATTCATTATCATAGTCGTGACGATTGGATAGGCAGAATCCTGGGATTCCAGGATGCTGAAATCCAGTCGCCACCCAAATAAGAATGGAAAAGAAGACATACGCCATCGAAATCGGTGGCAAGGAGATGGTCGCCGAGTTCAACAACTGGGCAGATCAGGCAAACGGTTCGGTTCTCTTGCGCTATGGCAACTCGGCCGTCTTGGCCACGGCTGTCATGGGTAGCAAGGAATCAAATCTCGATTATTTCCCGCTCTCCGTCGAGTACGAGGAGAAGTTTTATGCAGCGGGAGCCATTTTGGGCTCGCGCTTCATGCGTCGCGAAGGCAGGCCGAGCGATGAAGCCGTCCTCTCGGGCCGAATCGTAGATCGCACTATCCGTCCACTCTTTCCCAAGGGCCTTAAGCGTGACGTGCAAGTAATCATCACCGTGCTCTCGCTCGAAGATTACGATCCCGATGTACTTGCGGTAAACGCAGCATCGCTCGCACTCGCCACCTCAAACATTCCTTGGAATGGTCCGGTGTCTGCCGTCCGCATAGGAACGCAGGAGGGAAGTACAACCTTCATTACAAATCCAACGTACCAGGAGCGCGATGAAGACGGTTCGCCCAAAGCAGAGATGGATCTCTTGGCCTGCGGCAAAGACGGCATGATAAACATGATAGAAGTCGGCGCCCGTGAAGTAGGCGAAGAAGTACTCGCATCAGCCTTTGAGAAGGCAAGCGAGGAAATCGAGAAGCTTCAAAAGTGGCAGCATACTATCGTCGCCGAGCGCGCAAAAGAAAAGTTTGTTGTCCCTGCTACTGCAGGCGCAGACGAACTTGAGGCACTGTGGTCGGAAGTTATGATACCCGAACTCAAAGCACTCAACGGCTCTATCTCCAAAAAAGATTTTGGCACACTCAAGGCAACGTGGACCAAGGCAGCTACCGAAAAGTTCCCAGAAACTAAGCCGAGTGCAATAGATAGCGTCTACGAACACAAGGTGGACGAGCACGTGCACGATCTCGCAATCAATGAGGGCAAACGTGTCGATGGTCGCAAGTTCGATGAGATTCGTTCACTCTTTGCGCAGGCTGGCGGCATCTCACCGGTCATTCATGGCACTGGTGTATTTTTCCGTGGCGAAACGCATGTCCTTGCGGCACTCACGCTCGGCGGCCCAGGAGACGCGCAGCTCATCGACACCATCGAATACCAAGACACGAAGAAGCGCTTCATGCTCCACTACAACTTCCCACCGTTCTCGGTGGGGGAAACAGGACGTGTGGGCGGCATGAATCGTCGCATGATAGGACACGGTGCGCTTGCCGAAAAGGCACTCCGCGCTGTGCTTCCTTCCAAAGAAGCATTCCCGTACACCGTGCGCATCGTCTCTGAATGTCTAGCCTCAAATGGTTCAACATCGCAAGCCACGGTGTGTGCTGGCACGCTCGCACTTATGGACGCAGGTGTTCCCATCACCAAGCCTGTTGCCGGTATCGCCATGGGTATGATGTCTGATTCTAAAAAGCAGGCATACAAGGTGCTCACTGATATTCAGGGTCCTGAAGATCACCACGGTGATATGGACTTCAAAGTAGCCGGTACACGTGATGGCGTTACGGCCGTGCAAATGGATGTGAAAGTAGAGGGCGTACCGCTCAAGGTATTGGCTGAGGCATTCCAGCAAGCAAAAAAGGCTCGCATGGAAATACTCGAGGTAATCACCAAAGAAATCGCCGCACCGCGCGCAGATATTTCTCCGCGCGCACCAAAGATTCTTTCGCTCAAGGTCAAGGTAGACCAAATCGGACTTGTTATTGGTCCCGGAGGAAAGACCATCAATGGTATCCGCGAACGCACAAAAGCAGATGATATCACCATCGAAGACGACGGTAGCGTGTTCATCACCGGTAAAAACGGTGCAGCAGAAGCGGCATACAAAGAGATTCACGACATGACTCGCGAGTACGAAGTGGGTGAGCGATTCGAGGGCGAAGTTGTGCGTATCATGGATTTCGGCGCATTCGTAAAGATGGGTCCTAATCAAGACGGACTCGTGCATGTCTCCGAAGTGGCGCCGTACCGCATCGACAGAATTACCGACGCAGTACAGATAGGCGATATCGTCCCCGTTATACTCAAGGAAATTGATGAGAAAGGGAGGTATAATCTCTCTATCAAGGCAGCAGATCCTGAGTGGGCACGCCGCAAAGGCGTTCCCGAAGGTCAGGGAGGCGGCCGTGGTGACCATCATGGAGGACGACGCGAAGAACGAAATCACCGCATCTAATATCCCCGTACCGGGCTCTACACCCGTGCGCATACCCGCTCCCGTTCCGGAAGCGGGTATTGTGCTGTCCGAGGATATACCCGATGTGGGTCTCCTGCGCCCGGTCTCTGCAGAAATACAAGCTCCCCAAACACCACCAGCACAGCGTGCACTCACAGCTCCTGTAAACGATAACGCGATGCAAAATGACATTCAAAAGATACTCGGCTCAATAAAACTTCCCGAGCGACGCGGCGCTCAAATACCCGCAGCGCCCAAGCAAGAAATCACCGTAGCCCCTATAGAGCAACACCTAGAAACTCCCGCACAATCAACCGCCGCCCCCGAGCGCCCATTAGTTACTCCGGTACACACACTCAAAGACGATATTCAACACGTGGTGCGCGAAGAAAAAATGTCGCTCGTGCGCGCAGCCTCTCTCGAAGAAGATCGAAAACTTCGCGAAGAGGCGGACAAAAAACAAATATCCCCTGGCGATGTACAGCGCAAAAAACGCATTGGTGGCGTCGTCTTCACGGCACTGCTGCTCACCGCACTCGGCTTAGCGGCACTCTTTGGCGTTATGCTCGTCGCAAATCAACAAGCCGATACCCCTGCTACACAAGAAACTACACTCGTATTTGCCGAGCAATCACTCATCCTCCCTCTCGAAGGCATGACGAGTAGTTCTCTCAAGCAACAAGTGGCCCAGCTACGCACAGGACAGGTAGGTTCATTGGGTTCGATTACGCGCATTATTCCAGCAGTATCCACTACCACTTCCGCCGGCCTGGAAACACGTCCTGCAACGACGCAAGAATTTTTGCGTGCGCTTGATGCGTCAGCTCCCGATGCACTACTACGTGCACTCGATGCAGAATTTTTCTTTGGCCTACATAGCGCCGACGAAAACGCGCCCGTGTTTGTGATACCAGTGGCTTCATACGACAATGCCTTCGCGGGAATGCTCGCGTGGGAACAATCTCTCAATACTGATCTTTCTCCCATCTTCACGCCACTTCCTGTGTATCAAACAGACGCAGACGGCATACCCCATGCTCGCGCGTTTGCCGACGCCGTGATACGTAACTACGATACCCGCACGCTCACCGATGACAATGGAACCATACAGCTCTACTATTCCTTCCCGTCGCCTAAAATATTAGTAATCGCCGAGAGTCCATATACCTTCGCCGAGATAATAGCGCGCCTGCGCGCCCAGCGCCGCCTCTAGGGATTGCGCAGCGCAAAAAGCGCGCGTATGATGTGCCCATGCAACACATCCCCGAAGAAACACTTGTCGATTTAGAAACGGCTCTCCAGGCTGAGCGTGCCGCACTCGAAGAAGAGCTCGCCACATTTGGCAAGCGTATCGACAGTGGCGATGATTGGGAGGGCTCTTCTCAGTCCGAAGGAGAAGAGGCTGCTCCAGAAGACGTTGCCGACAATATAGAAGAACTCGTCACAAACGTCCCGCTCATCCATGACCTAGAAAAACGCCACAACGACATCAAGGCGGCCATGCTCAAATTCCGCGAAGGCACCTACGGCCTCTGCGAAACATGCAAAGAGGAGATTCCTCTTGAGCGTCTCGAAGCAAACCCTGCAGCACGTACCTGTATAGCGCACACACTCTAGCGCGTATTGTTCAGTAGTGTTTTGAAAGATATCCACTGCACTTTCTCGCTGCATATGGCACGGGGAGATAAGCTATACAAATGAATTTTGCGCGCATCTTTGGTGGCCAACCAGCGCTCCCCGCAGCACATCTCGTTTCTATCGAAGCAGATTTGTCGCGAGGACTCCATGCGTTTTCTATCGTAGGCTTGCCCGACAAAGCAGTCGAAGAGGCGCGCGATAGAGTGGCTTCCGCTATAAAAAATACTGGTCTCACTTCACCGAAATCTACCAACAAAAAGATAGTCATATCGCTCGCGCCGGCCGAACTCAAAAAAGAGGGCTCGGCATTTGATATACCCATTGCGCTCGCATACCTCTTGGCCGCCGACGAACTCTCCTTCGAGCCGGCAGGAAGATTATTTGCCGGAGAACTGGCACTCGACGGCACGGTGCGCTCTATCCGCGGCACACTCAGTCTTGCGCTGCGTGCGCGCGATGAAGGCTTGCATGAATTATTTATTCCCGCAGAAAACGCACACGAAGCCGCGCTAGTCTCAGGTATTAGCGTGTACCCGGTGCGCACACTTGCAGAGCTTATCGCGCACCTCAAGGGGGATTCAGCACTAGCGGCACACATCGCATCCACGCACGAATACGAATCCTCCCCTGATACGAGCCCCGACTTGGCCGATATACGCGGACAAGACAGCGCAAAACGCGGACTCGAGATAGCCATAGCCGGTGGACACAACATTGCGCTCTATGGCCCTCCTGGCACCGGAAAAACTATGCTCGCACGTACTGCAGCGGCACTCTTGCCGCCGCTTGCAGAACACGAGGTACTCGAAGTTACCGCCATACATTCACTTGCAGGATTACTGGAGCGGGGTGCCATGCTCACGCCGCCATTTCGAGCACCGCACCACACCGCCTCATATCCCTCCATCATCGGAGGTGGCACCATACCGCGCCCCGGAGAAGTAACGCTCGCACACCGCGGCGTACTCTTTATGGACGAATTCCCCGAATTCACGCGCGATGTTATCAATGCACTGCGCGAACCCCTCGAAGATGCTCAGGTATCGGTGGCGCGTGCTCGCGGAAGCGCTACATTTCCTGCAAATTTCATACTCATAGCAGCACTTAATCCTTGTCCGTGCGGTAAATATGGCACGCGCGAATGTCATTGCTCACCGGTTGCCATAGAGCGATACCGGCGCAAAATTTCCGGCCCCATCGCCGATCGCATTGATTTATGGGTACATGTGGGCGAACTTGCCCCCGAAACATTGGCGCAGAAAAACAAAAATACATCGCGCCAAAGCCCGGCCGTGCGTGAACGTATTCGCAGTGCCCGCGCCACACAAACAAAGCGCTTCGCAAAGACCGTGGATATTTCCACAAATGCCGACATGGGGGCACAAGAGATTGAGAGACTTTCTGAGCTTTCTCCCGAAGCAGAATCAGCGCTCATCGGCGCGGCACGATCCCTCAAGCTTTCACCGCGCGGATTCCATCGCACGATAAAAGTAGCGCGCACCATTGCCGATTTGGCAACAAGTCCTACCATCGAACCCGCGCACATGCTCGAAGCACTCCAATACAGGGCGAGAGAAATGTAAGAAGAATCTTTCTAGAGACCAGCGAAAGAAAAACGCCCTCCCACGATTCACTAGCCCGCGCCTACAGGAATATCCTAATGAGGTTCACTATGTGTTGCCAAATGTGTGGACTCATATTTAGAATGGATTGCGAACGCCGTTACGTATCTCAAAGTGAAGGTGCGAGCCGGTAGATTTACCTGTTGAGCCGACGTAGGCAATTACCTGTCCTTGCACCACACGCTGACCCTCAGAGACAATGACGCGAGAAGCGTGCCCGTAGAGAGTTTGGGAACCATCATCGTGGTGCAACACTACATAGCTACCGTAGCCGCCATTCCAACCCGACGGCTTTGCGATGATTACATCACCCGCTGCCGAAGCCATGATAGGGGTGCCGACTGGCGCAGCGAGGTCGACAGCATTGTAGCCATGAACGCCCTGTGTTTTGACGTAGCGAGCGAGTGGTGCCGCGTAGTTACCAATGGCGCTCGTGGCCTCGACAATGATTTGTTTGATGGCGCCTTTGGGCTTGGTGCCAGGGGTCTTAGGAGTCGGTGTCGGTCCAGCAGCAATTTCACCGTCGGGAATTATGATTTCTGTGCCGATAGCCAAATCGCCATCAATGCCGTTGAAGTTCAAGATATCATCGGCATTAGCATCAAATTTCTTGGCAAGGGAGGCAATGGTGTCTCCGCTCTTTACCTTATACTTTACGCCTGTCACCGGAAGAATAGTGAGAGTCTGACCGACCTTGAGCTTCGAGCTGGGAGAGAGGTCGTTTGCCCAACGAATAGTGTTGGGGGAAACACCAAACATTTCTCCGATTTCCGAGAGAGTATCCCCCGAACGGACAACATACACGCTAATCGTTGAATTCTTGGGTTTTACAATGTTTGCAATGGTACCAGACGGACCCTCCGCCGGGAGAAGCGCGGAGTCGTCTACTATGGTGACATCACCGCCTCCTCGGGCCGGAGCAGGAACAATGTTGTGGGCCGCAACAGGAAGCACCATGGTCTGGATATTGTCGGGGCTTGAGGTTGCCACGATGCTCGTATCTTTCTTAAAAAGCGCCTTCAGGTCGTCTATGAGACCAGCAGACGCAGTCGATGGAAGAAAGGTAGAAGTGACTGCCACAAAAGAAATGAGAAAGGCACCCGCCTGGCGCGCCGAAGTACCTCTCGAGTATGAAGACCGACGGACTGCCAATCCGTGGCTTGTTTGCTTGTTATTTTTAGCTATAAGCCATTCAGGCTATTGCGAAATCATACGCGGGGGAGAGGCGTTGATATGCCTCTCAATCGGTAGGGACGCAAAAATGCCCGTTTTTAGCGACGAAATAGGTATGGTGCCGGAAATATGGCTTGTTTCCTAAGTTTTTAGGAAAGCCCGGATAGGCGGGAGCTCGTCACTTGTTTAACCCTACCTGCGGGCACCCTCCGAGTCAACCGGGTATTTACCACACCGGGGGACAAGCGTTTTGTCAAAAAATCACAGTGCCCCCAGCATTCGGGCACAGCCGAGGTGTTATAGTATCCCGAATGTCTTACTTAAACGGCCTCAACGAACGCCAAAAGGAGGCTGTTTTGCATACAGAGGGCCCTCTTCTCATCATCGCCGGGGCCGGGGCCGGTAAAACAAAGACAGTTACCCACCGTATTGCTCATCTGATAGAGGGAGGGGTGCCTGGCCGCTCAATACTGGCCATTACCTTTACCAACAAGGCCGCCACCGAGCTCCGCGAGCGCCTGTATCGTTTACTACCCCATGCACAAGGAGGCATGCCGCTCGCCACCACGTTCCATGCCCTCGGAGCGCGTCTGCTACGCGAATTCCATGCAGAGGCCGGGCTACCGCGTGCTTTTACCATTTGGGACCGCGACGACAGTATGCGGGCCATCAAGAAGATAGCCGAACGACTAGACATAACCGAGCCAGCACCACGAGCTATCCTCTCAGGGCTCTCTCGCCGCAAGGGGGAAGGGCTCACTGCCCGTGAATTCGAGACCGCGGCTTCAAACTTCCGTGAGCGCACCATCGCACAGGTGTGGCGCGCATACGAAGATATATTGCACGAAGAAGGCGCGCTCGATTTCGATGATTTATTGCTCAAGGTACTCTCGCTCTTGCGCACTAATACAGACGTACTCTCAAAATTGCGCGCACGGTGGCACTACCTGACGGTAGATGAGTACCAAGACACCAACACTGCACAGTATGAAATCGTACGCTTGCTTGCCGGAGAATCACGCAATATCTGTGTCGTGGGTGATGGCGATCAAAACATCTATAGCTGGCGTGGTGCGCAGATGGAGCACTTGCTGCAATTCGAAGAACACTACCCCGGAGCAAAGGTGGTTCTTCTCGAACAAAACTATCGCTCGACGCGAACCATACTCGCCGCGGCAAATGGCGTAATTGCCAAAAACAGAAATCGCCGCGACAAAAATCTATTTACCGACAACGACACGGGCGAGCCGGTACATATATATGATGCGCGAAACGATATAGACGAAGCGTGGTTTGTGGCACAAAACACCGCGCTCCTTATCGAAGAGGGGACGCGGCCCGGAGAAATCGCAATACTGTATCGTGAAAATTTCCAATCGCGCGCACTCGAAGAAGCACTTCTTGCTCATGGCATACCGTATCGCGTACTCGGGGTGCGATTCTTCGAGCGCGCTGAGGTAAAGGATGTGCTGAGCTATCTACGCGCAGCGATGAACCCGAAAGCTCGTCAGGACATGACACGCATTGTCGCTGTTCCGCCTCGCGGTATAGGTAAAGTGACGCTCGAGAAAATACTTGCGGGGGAAACACTCACCGGTGCCACTGGTGCCAAAGTCTCTGCATTTCAAACATCTCTCGCAAAAATAGCCCACGCTGCACGCACCCTGCCGTGTAGCGAAGCCGTACGATTTACCGCCGAAGAGAGCGGACTCGAGGCCATGTTTAAGGAGGACAGCGAACGTGGTACAGAACGAAGTGCAAATGTGCGCGAGCTGGTAAACCTCGCCGTACGTTATGACAGCGAAGAATCTCCCACTGGTCTCGAACGCTTGCTCGAAGAGGCGGCGCTTCAGAGCGAGCAAGACAGTCTCGGCAACACAGAGGAGCGCGCCGGTGTTTCGCTCATGACAGTACATGCATCCAAAGGCCTTGAATTCGACGCGGTGTTTATCACCGGACTTGAACAAGGACTCTTTCCGTCGCTGCGCGAAGGAGATAGCACGCGCGATCCAGAAGAAGAGCGGCGTCTTTTTTATGTTGCCGTTACC
>JBDKGA010000054.1:0-6308 GCA_039798465.1 Candidatus Parcubacteria bacterium
AATGCAAATCCACCTGTCTGCAAGATTACCGACTACGGCAAGTTTAAATACGAGCAAAACAAAAAAGACAAAGAGGTAAAATCTCGCGCCAAAGTAACCGAAACAAAAGAAGCGCAGGTAAAGATTGGGACTTCTGAGCATGACATGGGTATCAAGGCCCAAAAGATTGCCCAGTGGCTCAAAGAGGGTCACCGCGTAAAAATAGACCTCTTCCTCTGGGGCCGCTACAAGTATATGGAATTTGAGTTCCTCAAGGAGCGCCTTGAGCGCTTCCTGGCGGTAATCCCCGAAGGATTCAAGGTAGCAGAAGACATAAAAAAGGGCCCGAAAGGCTTGGCGGTAAGCATAGAACGTGACCCCTCAAAAAAACCAGGCCAGAAGCCAAAATTGGCCGATAAGCCTCGCGAAGCAGACGAAATTGAGGAGGAGGCCTAAATTATTGGCTTTTTTCGCCGGTCTAGTGTATAGTGCGTGCTACTTGTATGAAGACAAACAAGTCCTACACAAAGCGCCTCAAGGTAACAAAGAACGGCAAAGTTCTTTCTCGTACCCCGGGCCACAACCACTTTAATGCTCGTGCCAACGGGGCTACGCGTCAGCGCCGCCGCCGCTACAGCACACTCAAGCTCAACGCGGTTGCTCGTTCGCGCTTCCTCGCGTAATTCTTATCTAATTTCTATTCTCTAATCTCTCCCCTATGGCACGCGTCAAACGAGGAACAATGAAGTCGAAGCACCGCCGCTACATCTTGAAGCAGGTGAAGGGCTACCGCTTTGATCGCAAGAGCAAGGAGCGCATCGCGAAGGTTGCTATCAAAAAGGCAGGTGTACACGCGTTTCGCCACCGCCGTGCCAAGAAGCGTGAGTTCCGCAGCCTCTTCACTCTTCGCATCAACGCCGCCGTACGCCCACTCGGTCTCTCCTACTCTCGCTTTATCGACGCTCTCAAAAAGAACAACGTTTCGATAGACCGCAAAGCACTCGCCGCTCTTGCAAAAGACCACGCAGATGTGTTTGCTCGTGTTGTCGAGAGCGTGAAGTAACATTTCGTACGCCTTTAAAAAGACCGGTTTCCGCCGGTCTTTTTTGTTTAGAGTATTACCTCGTCCTTTTTGCCAGTCCCACTCCAGCCATCGTGGTTGTTGTAGACCAGGTTGAGCTGTTGCTTTTGTTTGGTAGCCATCTCGATGAGTCGCGCCACGAGCACCTTTGGGTCTGACTCAAAAAAGACATGGTCGTGCGGGCGATGAGAGGTGGTTACAATTTCGCGCAAGATATCGTCGGTCTCCCAGTGAGAATCTTCGAGAATACCGATGGGGCGCTTGTCTTCAAACGCCACAGAAAATTCATTGTAGGTACCCACGCGTCCTGGCCCGATAATCATGGCATCGGCTGAGCGCACAAAGAGTAAATCACGCCCCGCATACCCAAAGCCGGTGTAAATAATTACATCTTGGTATTCGAGCGGAAGTTTGTATGTTTCGACGTGCTCTTTCTCGCTCGCCGCAGGAGAGAGGCCGACAGAAAAACCGCACTCATCTTTTGCACCCATTGCAGCGTAGAGCGGAAAACCAGTCGTTGCACCAGTCACGGTGATTGCTCCTTGCAGTGCAATCTCGCGGCCGATTTCTTTTGCTTTTTCGTAGGCAGCCAAACCATACTGCCCTGTTTCGGCAGCACCCGAAACACCAATCTTTACGACACCATAACTTTGCGGCAAACGACAAAAATTACGCGGCACTGCCGTGTGATTTGGATTGGTAATACGCGCCATTGCTATAAAGTATACACGAGTATCTACCACTCAATCTCCACAGAAGACCCCGCGATGGGGACTACTGCATCAAGCCCGATAAAATCCCGAATGCGCTGCGCAAGAAACGTGCTTGCGCTTGTCTCTCCCATAACAACAAAAATCTTTTTGAGCGTCTCATGCGCACCATCAACAAGTTCGAGCAGTCCATCTCTGTCTTTGTGCCCAGAGTACCCCGTAAGTGCGGAAACGTGCGCGTGGACCGCTATGCGCTCACCATCTATTTCCACATGAGGTGTCCCCTCTTGAATACGACGTCCGAGTGAGCCCGGTGCTTGATAACCGGTGAGCAAGACACTCGCCTGGGGGTCGGGAAGATACGCGCGCTCATGTGCGCGAATACGCCCACCATTGGACATACCCGCTCCCGCAATAATGACCTTGGGGTCTGGCTTGCGATGCAGATGGTGTGACTCGTTTGCATTTGTCGTCTCTGCAAATCCCGCAAAAGAAAAGGCATCTCCCTCGGCAAACGCAGCCTGTGCCACCGGATTCAGGCTCTCAATATGACGACGATACACCTCGGAAACTCGCTGCGCGAGAGGGGCATCGAGATACACGGGAATAGGCGCAAGGGAACCATCGGCAATCATCTGATGAATTTCAAAGAGTACTATCTGTGTACGCTCGAGAGAGAAACAAGGGACGAGTAAGGTTCCCTTTTTGGCACGAGCTTCCTCTATTGCCTGCCGCAATACTTCGCGCCTATCTTCCTTGCCTTCGTGTACACGGTCTCCGTAGACACTCTCCATCACCAGATAGTGGGCACCAGCAATACTTTCTGTGTCGTTGAGAAGCGGCTCGGGTGAATTGCCCAAATCTCCCGTGAATACAACAACGCGTTCATTGCGAGTGAATTTTACCATCGCACTACCGAGTATGTGCCCAGCATCAAGAAACTCTACCGCCGTGTCGCCCACCTGAAACGTCTCGTGATACCGGTGTGTATGCCAGAGGGAGAGGGCCTTTTCGACGTCTCTTTCGTCGTAGAGCACACCACAGCCACTTGCCTGCGCGTCGCGCTCCATAATGGTGAGCGCATCACGAAACATAATGTCGGAGAGTTCCTTGGTCTCTGGGGTTGAATAGATAACACCATGAAACCCTTCGCGAATGAGCTTGGGCACGCGGCCAATGTGGTCTTGGTGAGCATGGGTAATAATAAGAACATCTACCCCCGCAGCGTCGTACGGAAAACGCTCATGATTACGCGGGTCGCAAATATTTTCGCGCTCGTGCGTCCCGCAATCGACGAGTATCTTGTGAGAGCCAGTGTCTAAAAGAAAATTGGCGCCGGTAACCGATCCGGCACCGCCATGAAAGGTGATGGTTGCTGACATAAAAACCATTGTACACCATGCAAAAACCCGCCGGTGGTGGCGGGTGCTTGCAAGCGGTGGCACGGGAAAAGCCTGGCATTGAAGCTAGGTGGGTGACCGCAGTACTAAAGCGCAATGCTCCAGACGATGTAGATCTCCCTGAAATTCCCAAGCAGGTTTTTTGTACCAGCCGCTGTACTCAGTATATCAAACGTCCACGAAAAGCAATGCGGGAAGGTATCGAGGGGCTCTGCAGCGCGACGGCGCGAAGCCCGAGCTATTTTCTAGCAAGAAAACAGCGTACCCGAGAGACCTTCCCGCATTGCAAAATAAACGACTATTCTAAGATGCCGTCGAGGTTCACGTCGTAGAGAATTTCTTCGGACATGAGGCGATACGAGAGGAGTTCTTCTGGCTTAAACCACAGAGCAATCTCGCGCTCAGCCTCGCTTGGGGCATCAGAGCAGTGGATGAGATTGCGCACCGCGCGATCGTCTACCGCAGAGATACCGTACGAATCGACAGTAAAGTCACCGCGAATAGTGCCCACATCAGAGCTCGATGGCTCGGTAGTGCCGGTAATCTTGGTAACAACCGCTACCGCCTGATTGCCTTCCCACACCATCATGAGTACGGGGCCCGCCGTCATAAACTTTACGAGCTGGCGGATGATGTCTTTGCCGTATTCGATTGGCTCCTTATCTACCGGGAGACCAGCTGCTTTTTTGTCTTCGACAATCTTCGTGCCCTTCTTGAGGAACCACGCGTCGTCTTTGTTGTAATGCTTCCAAAAGGTGGCTTCGTCGGCGAGCCAAAACTTCATGCCAATGAGCTTGAGACCAGTGCGCTCATAGCGCTTGATAATTTCGCCAACGAGCGAGCGCTGTACGCCGTCGGGCTTTACGATAACAAATGTCCTTTCTTTCTTGGGATGCATATTGTTTGTGTGTTTATTCTAATTAAACGAGGGGCGAAGCCCCATCTAGTGGCGACACTGTAGCATGTCCGGGGCCTCGATACTAGAGGTACGAATTGAATGGATTAGGTGCTGGGTCGCGAGCTGGCTCGGGGGCGTACTTCTTTTGTATCTCCCCTTCCACCTCTTCGCGTGCACGGCCATAGGTGCGGTACGAAAGCTCCTTGAGCATGTCCACCCGGCTGTAATCGATAGTTGGCGGCTTTTCGGATTGCACCGTAAAGGGGCGTGCTGGTACTCCATTTACCAAGAGCGAGAGAATCGCGTTGTAGTTTGGCAGGTTTTCCAAATCATGCGCACTAAACACAGGAGCAAACTGTTTTTCAAGAAATTCTGCGTCGGTCGTACCAATACGCATGGCAATCTTGGTGCCGACGTTACCCACCACCGCATCGCGGATATCTTCTTCGAGCTGCGCAATAAATTGGTGTGCAATAGTGAGCGAGAGCTTGTATTTACGCGCCTCGGAAAGAATAGTGGCTATCGCTGGTGTAGCAAAGTTTTGAAACTCGTCTATATACAAGTAAAACGTGGGAAGTTCCCCGCGCGTATCGATGCGCGAAAACGCCGCTTGCAAAAACTTCGACACCAACACGAGACCCAAGAGCGCCGACCCTTTGTCGCCCAAGCGACCCTTGGAAAGATTGGCGAGGAAAATCTTTTTGCTATCCATAATGTCGCGAAAATCAAATGCTGATTCCTGCTGCGACACGATAGGGCGCAAGATATCGTTGGCCAAAAACACGTCAAATTTGCTCGTGATGTACGGCACTACATTTTCGAGGCTCGCCTCTCCCCCCGCGGCTTCGGCAATCTTGCGCCAAAACTGCACAATCACAGGGTTTTTGCACCTATCGAGCTTCATGTTGCGGAACTTACTGTCGGCAAATACGCGCGGGATTTCGAGGAATGTCGAACCCGAATCAGGGTCCTCGACGACAAGCATCGTGGCATTACGGTAGTACTGCTCAAACATAGGGCCAAATGCCTCGGGCACATCCGAATACAGCTTCCGAAAAATATCATACACAGCATCGACAACAAACGTCTTCATCTCGGGCTTGCTGCGATCGTACTCGAGCATGTTGAGACCCATCGGGCGCGCAGTGTAGGCCGGGTCAAAATAAATCACATCTTTCATGCGCTCGGGCGGGACAAAGGCGAGTACGTCTTCGATGTCGTTACCGTGCGGATCGATAAATGCGACACCATCGCCGTTTGCGATGTCCTGCATAATCATGTTTTTGATGAGGCTTGTTTTTCCGGTACCTGTTTGCCCTATCACATAGCAGTGGCGCAAGCGGTCGTTTTTGCCAAAACGCACTTTTGTTTCGCTTGCCCCGTACTGATTGATTCCTATGGTTATGCCATCGGTTGGCATGTCTACCGGCGCTGGCGATTGCTTGGCATAGCTCTTCTTGAGTTCACGCGAGGTGTGTACCTTTTCGGCAGTAAAGTGAAAGATAGAGGTGATTTCCTGAAGCGAAAGAGGCAGGAGGTACCCTTCGTCAAATGAGCGGTAGGTAAAATCACGTACAAAGTTTCCTATCCCCCACCAGCCGAGTTTTTTGAATACCAAGTGATTGCCCTTTGGATCGTCGTACTGCGAAAACGGCGCGATGAGATTGGAGAGTAATTCGTCGGCACGGTGCTGACTTGGCGCCGAGGTAACGAGGCGAATGTTACACGGAGCGATGCGACCCTTTACCTTGCGCTCGATTTCTTCTTGCGCGATTTTGTCGGCACCGATGCGTGCCTGCATTTCGCGATCTTTTTCTGAGCTGGAGGACATGAGCTCTTTGCGGAGTTTTTGGAACTCACGGCCGATGGTTGTCTCAGCGACACGCAGAGCTTCGCTCACACCCTTCCCCTTTTGGAGCTCGTGTAGCATGTGTTTGTAGTGCTCGTTGAATCGATTGCCCTCGGTAGAAACTACGATTTGTAGTGCGGCGCCCTCGCCGTGCTTGGCAATCTTTGCAAACGATGCCAAGAGCACATTGAGCGGGTCGTGTTCAAACATCTCAGGAGTCTTGAGTGGATATGCCGGATGCTCACCCTGCGTGGCATACGCGGCGGCGTAGGCACCTTTTTCATTAAAAATGTTGTAATCTCCTCGGCGTTCGGAAATGCGCGCATTGGGAAACACGCTCGACATAAGTCGCTCGGCCAGTGCCTGCTTGGTGCGTGGTACTGCCAAAAAA
>JBDKGA010000055.1:0-2743 GCA_039798465.1 Candidatus Parcubacteria bacterium
CCCGACATAAGCAGTATCACTGTACCGAGAGCGAGCGAGCCAAAGCCATCGAGCAGGTGGACTGCTTCCGCCATTTCCCACACTCCTTTCCAAAAGAGCACGATACCCACACCGCCGATAAACGAATAGACAATCGGCGCATGGCTCAAGCGTGCGCGCACCTTGTCTTCGAGTTTATCGAAAAAAGAAAATATCTTGTGCACCATGCGTATATGTTACCACCTTCCGGACGCGCCTCCTCCGCCCGACATGCCGCCGCCAAATCCACCAAAGCCCCCGCTGTGCGATGAACCACCAAATCCACCGCCGCCAGTCCACCACGGCGGATTTGAGCCGTGCGAGATGGCGTCTTTAAAGGTAGACGACACCAGATAATCAAACACAAGTCCAAAAATAAATAGATTTAGGGTAAGTATTGCGCCGCCCATAATCCACCATCCAAAAAAGCTACTCACCACCACGCCAATCGCCCCGCCGATGATACCGCCGAGCCACCACGATTTGGTGCGGCCGAGTATTGCAGCAACCCACTGCAGTGCAAAAATACCAAACGCGACGAGTGCCATTGGGTCTATAGACCCTGCATCTACCTGCGGCGGCGCAACATACTCGCCCTGTATTGCCGCAATAATGCTTTCGACACCCGCGATTACCGCGCCGTCATAATTCCCCTCTTTTAAAAGCGGAGTCATGTCGTTGCGAATAATTCGATCTGCCACACTATCGGGGAGTGCTCCCTCAAGACCGTAGCCCACTTCGATACGCAGTTCGCGCTCTGCGATAGCAAGCAACAACAAAACACCAGTATCCTTTTTTGCTTCGCCAATCCCCCACTTCTCAAACAACTGTGTCGCGTAGTGCTCTATGTAGTCACCCTCAAGCGAAGGTACCGTGACCACGGCGATTTGTTCGGTGGTCGATGCATCAAGTGTGGCAAGGCGCGTCTCGAGCAGTGCGCGCGTGTCTGCGCTCAACACCTGTGCCGCATCTGTCACGTAGCCCTGCGGCACAGCGGGCAACGCCTGCGCGTGCGCAAAAAACGGTGCCGCAATCAGCGCAGCAAACAGTGCTACGCGTTGCATACCTAGAGCTGCACTTTCGGAGCTACGTCTGCTCCGGTAGCAGCTTCAAACATTGTGCGAGGTCCAAAGCCAAAGAGGCCTGCCATGAGAGAGCGCGGGAACGTTTTTACGCTCACGTTGTAATCACGTACCATTTCGTTGTAACGACCACGTTCTGTCGAGATGCGATTCTCGGTACCAGCAATTTCGGCCATCAAGCTCTGGACTGTTTCTACCGAGCGAAGCTGCGGATAGTTTTCCATCACCACCAGCAAACGGGCAAGCGCGCTTTCGACTTGGCCTGCAGCAGCGACTTTTTCATTAGTAGTTTGTGCTCCCGCGTAGCGCGTGCGCGCTTCGGCAATAGCACCAAAGACCTCTTGTTCTTGCCTCATCACGCCCTGCACACTCGCAACGAGATTGGGAATCAAATCAAAACGACGCTGATACTGTGTTTCTACCTGCGCCCACTGCGCGTCGACGCCTTCGTTTGTGCGTACGAGGCCGTTGTATACCGAGCCTGCGTAGAGCGCGACAACAATGAGCGCTGCGATGATAATAAGGGCCATGCGGCCAAGACCGCGCTTAAAAAGAGATGTATTCATATGTAGTGTAGTATAGCGCACCGCGGAAGCACACCAAGATATTGATTTTTATTAATTTTGTTATATAATGTTTTTAGTAATGCGTTGTGCGCGTACCAAGAATAGGTGCCCCATGACGAAGATCCTTGGTTCCCTGCGCCGTGCAGACTGCGCCGAAGCCGAAGTGGTACTCGCTACTGGCGTGTATCTCACCTTTCGGCTCGAGACGTGGAAGAGCCCGACGAAATGGAATCTGGTGGAAGTGAATCGCGCACGCAAAGGCAGCAAGCACGGGGATTCTATCCTCGTTGATGCAGGTCTCTTGCGCAGCGCTCGGCAAGAAGCGTATCGAGCCATCATGGCGCACCGCGCTACGATGGGCAGCCTTCCTCCGCCGATAGAAGAGCGGTACCGCAAACCGCATCAGCTTAGCTTCATGTTTGCTATGTAAGCAAACAACTTCCCTACTCTCTAGCGCGGCCACCCTCGGCCGCGCTTTTTTGTTGTTTAGAACTCTCGCTCCTCGCCATCTTTTATAATGACAAACTCAATACCATTTTCTGAAAGAATTTTTTCAGGAATTTTATGTGCACCGCCTATGCGGTTTGGCTGCAACATGCCATCGTGGACAGGAAATACACACCGGGGAGCGACAGTGAGCGCGTAGCGGATAGCGTCGACAATCCGACACCATGGACCCGCAACAGGAAGCGCAAGTATATCCACTGATTTACCCGGATTATGAAAAGAGTCGCCAGGATAGAAGAGCCTGTCAGCAATAAAATATCCAGTATTTTGCACACGACTTACATCTTCAAAAATTTCTTCGTGCATCGCCTCATGAGCCTCGATGTGCACACCGCGCACCTCGATACTGTCTCGTCCTTCAAGTAGCGAGTGAGCAATTCCTGCGTCAGCAAGTAACTTCCCTACTCCCGTATTCGTTATCACTTGGGCCTGCGGATTATTGGCAAGCACAGCTTTAAGCGAATCGATGTGCAGGTGGTCGGCGTGTTCGTGGGTAATGAGCACGACATCGATACCTGTAATCGAATCCTGCGCAACCGAAAACGCGCCCGGATCAGTGAGTATCGTGAG
>JBDKGA010000056.1:0-35769 GCA_039798465.1 Candidatus Parcubacteria bacterium
GAGAAGTGGTCGTTATCACCGGAAAAGGTACTGATCCGTGGATATACGGCGCCAAAGGCGCACGAATACCGTGGAGTGATGCCGGTGTGGCGCGCGAAGAGTTGCACACAGTGCTCGGCGCACGCGCTTGATACACCGAGCTCTATGCAGGATACTTAGAGCATGCAGATGCTCGGACGAATATTGGTCGCACTCCTTATGTGCGCGCTGCTCGTATTTGGAATCATTTGGATTATGGGCGGCGGCCTGACACGCGCGCTTGCGTATGCGCGCACTATCAGTAACCCTCTCGATTTATTCGTGGGGAACGCATCGGGTGAGGCGTTCAAACTCCCCGGACAACCAGAGCTGGTGAGCGGCCCAGATATAGGTCTCGCTGCCGGAACAAATTACGAAAACGCAATACTTGATACTGATTACGGGGGCGTTGAACCTACACAACTTTCTACCAACCCACAAACATACGGCAACCCTTCGCCTTCGGCACAAGCAATTCATCTGTCTTACGGCAGCATGGGAACATCTCCCTCAACAGAAGAATATCTATACCTAGAGGCAGACGCCGCTAACGCCACATCTATCTCGCTTGCAGGATGGTCTCTCCAGAGCGCATATAGCAAAGTGCGTATTGCGCTTCCTCAGGCCGCCCCGCTGTTTGCACAAGGCATTGTAAACGCGGTAAAGCCACTGTCTCTCGACCCTGGCTCAACTGCCCTCATAACTACAGGCACATCTCCGGTGGGAGTCTCGTTTAGAGAGAATCGTTGCAGCGGATTCTTGGCACAATTCCAAAAATTTACTCCTTCCATACAGTCGCGCTGCCCCTATGCGACCGAACTAATCCCTGACACCGCCGCAAATCGCGCGCAACTTGGCGACAGTTGTTTTGAATTTATGCAGACACTTCCTCTCTGCAGCTTCCCCACCCAAGCACCCGCAGATATTTCTCCTGCATGCCGCCAGGCACTGGTAGAAACACTCACCTACAATCGCTGCGTGAATACACATCAGGCTGCGCGAGACTTCTACACATCGCAGTGGCGCATATACCTCAACGTCGCTCAGCCGCTCTGGCGCGAACACGACACGGTGCGCCTGCTCGACGCAAGTGGTCGCGTGGTAGATGTGCTCACCTACTAGCGCGAGAAAAGAATAATTCCCGCCGCCACACTCACATTGAGTGATTCTTTCGCGCCACGCATCGGAATTTCTATGAGCTCATCACAGAGTGCGCGAATATTTTGTGACAGTCCCTGTACCTCATTGCCAAAGACAAACGCAATTCGTTTTCCCACCTGCTTCTTTTTGTAGTTGTGTGCACGACTGTCTTGCTCCACCCCCACTATTCGCCACCCATCACTCTTTAGTTTTTTGAGAAGCGTAGCTGGTCGCGCGGCATACTCCCATGGTACAGAATGTTCGGCACCCAGCGCAGTCTTGTGGAGAGTTTTATCGATGCGACCAAATCTATCGACGGGGCGCGGGGTATGGCCCGCCAGCAACACAAGCGATACTCCCGCCGCATCAGCCGTGCGGAATATCGAGCCCACGTTGTAGGCGCTACGTATATCCGGGAGCACTACCGCGACCTCTTGCATGCCTGAGAGAGTAGCATACGGCTGTGGTAAAATGCACGCATGCTCTCCCTATTTCCTCACATACTCTTTTTAGCTCCGCTAGCGATTACTGTCTTACGTGTTGTTCTCGGCATATATGTGTTCTTTGTGGTAAAAGACGTTCTCGCAAAACGAGGGGCAATTTCCCATGCACGACTCCCTCTTGTGGGACACGCACCCGAGTGGATGATTGTCGGATCGCTATCAGTATTTGCCGGTATTGGCGGCCTGCTTATCGTTGGCGCATGGACTCAGGCCGCTGCGCTTATCGCAGCCGCAGGATTTTTAAAACTCGCGATTTTTTCGCGTATATATCCGTCGTTTACCAGCTACCCTCAGAGTTTATACATACTCCTGTGTGTGGTTGCACTTACACTAGTATTTACCGGGGCCGGGGCGCTTGCCATAGACCTCCCCCTGTAAGTCTGTCGATTTTCTGATATAAAGAAGGGCCCGCCTGTAGCTCAGTTGGTAGAGCAGCTCCCTTTTAAGGAGACGGTCGCAGGTTCGATCCCTGCCGGGCGGACCAGGTAGAAAACATCCCCTGCGGGATGTTTTCTCACACTGGTCCGAGCCGGAGCGTTGTCGCTCACAGCAGTGAGCGACCGCGAGGCGTGCCCAGGCTGGCATTTTTCGCGGCGGCGAAAAATGAACAGCCTGGGGACAAGACAATCTGCCTGCGCAGGGTTTTTCTGTACGTGTCCGAGGCGGAGCCATGTTTCGCCAGCAGGCGAAACGGGCGAGCCGGGGTCGCAGAAATTTGCTAGCGACGGCTAGCAAATTATCTGTGACGACATTCTACGCACCATTTTGCTCAGTGCTGCGAATCTGGCACAAGTGCGTCTACGAGGTCTATTAGATTATTTTTTTCCGACTCGGGAACAGACAGTTCACGAGCGGCGGCGCGTGCGCGGTCGGAATACTCGCGCATGGCTCGAACAGTATCTTCTCGCGAAGATGTTTTACTAAAGAGGGAAAGAACCTCCTCGATTTCTTTTTGTGTCAGTTGGTGTGTTTGCGAATAGAGATTAAACAAACGCTTTTTATCTGCTCCTTTGAGCTGCATGTAGGCGGCAAGAAATGGGTACGTTCGCTTGTGCTCTCTTACATCACTACTGGTATCTTTCCCGGTAACCTCTTGCGTGTCCCATACCGAGCGAAAATCATCTGCCATTTGATAGGCAGTCCCGAGCGACATACCGTATTCACGCAAATGGTCGATTTCTTTACCTTGTTTGCCAGCAACGATACCAGCCACTTCTGCGGCAACACGCACGAGGGCACCGGATTTTTTTCCTATCATTTCAGAATACCAGTCGAGCGTGACCACTTCGGAGTCAAGCGGCGACGTTGCTAGCTCGAAGTCCATGTATTGACCTTCGATAACCTCGAGGAATGTATTGTGCATCGCGCGAACCAATCGCTCACCCGCCCCTGAACGCTCCCCCGCGATAGCGCACCTCTCTGAAGCAATGAGTGAAAGTGCATCACCAGAGTTAATGGCATTATTTACTCCCCACAATTTCCAAACGGTCGGCCTGTTGCGACGATATTCATCGTGGTCCTCTATGTCGTCATGAATGAGGGTAAAATTGTGAAAGAGCTCAATTGCGAGCGCGGCATCAAACGCCTTGTCTCTAACGCCATACGCCTGAGCTAAGAACAAACATAGCCCCGGACGAAAGCGCTTACCCGAGGAGTTCCCAATCTCGTGGAAATTCTCATCTGTAAACCCCAAAAAATACCTAATCATGTTGTAGTGGCTAGCAACGGGGCCACGGGCCCTGTCTACAAGAATTGCTTCGAGAGCCTCGTCAACATCACGCGCCGCAAATTGGAGCTCGTTTAAGCTGCTGTGTGTGTTTTTGAATGTCATATGCCAAAGGTACGTGTTCTCTTCGCAAATTCTTCTAGTACACCATCGAGCTCTCTCTCGCTGAAATCAGGCCATAGAGTGTCGAGAAAAAATAATTCACTATAGGCCGCTTGCCAGAGCAAAAAATTGGAGAGCCTATGTCGTCCTCCTGTGCGGATAATAATATCTGGATCTGGCATGCCGCTCGTCCAAAGATGTGAAGCAAATGTTGACTCGTCAATATGTGCTGCCCCTAGAAGCGAGCGAGCAGTATCGACTATCTCTGCACGTGAGCCATACGAGAGACATACCCACAAAGTAAGTTTGTCTCCGTGAGAGGTCTTTTCTTCTATAGAAGAAATTAGCCCCTGGAGGGTTGCGGAAAAAAGTTTTCTTTCTCCAATGATTCTGACACGAACACCTATTTCAGCTAGATGCTCTGTTTCTTCTGCTAGCACGGCGGCCATAAGCTCCATGAGAGCAGCAACTTCTTCTTCGGAACGACCCCAATTTTCTGAGGAAAAAGCAAAAACAGCAAGGTGCTGTATGTTGCGTTGCGCAACCCATTGCACCGTATTCATGAGCGTTTCTTTGCCTGCTCGATGTCCCTCCAAGCTTGGCAATCCGCGCTCTTTGGCCCACCGACGATTACCGTCGAGTATGAGCGCGATGCACTGCATAGTGTCTTGCATCAAACGAGAGTACTGCGCGAACGCGGTGTGGTCAATGCACGCTCGTGCGTAACCTGTACTTTAGTTTGAACCAAGCTGAACCGTTACGTAGTTGGTGATGTGTCCGCCTGCAGGTGTTGTGCACGATATGGTGTACGTAGTTGGGCCAGAAAGCGGCACCGTCGCGGCTCCGCCGGAGAGAGAGCTCTGGGAGAAGCTGCCATCGGGAGAAGTTTCGGTGCACGAGGTTACTCCCTTCGCATTCCAAAATACTGTTGTGCGAGCGCCAAGCGGCACAGAAGAAGGAACTGCCCAAATGTCTGCCTGTGGTTCCACGTAGGGACCAGATGAAGTGGCTACTGGAGCGGCTGGCGTGGAGGGTTTTACTGGCGTGGTTACTTTTGGTTTTGTTGCTGTTGGTGCCGCTGTCTTTATCACGGCCGGAGCAGGAGCTGCAGGCGCACCGATAGCGTACCCGCGCAACTGGCACAAACTATCGAAGAAGGCGCTCGGAATGATTGAGGAAAGAAAGTTGCTCGCCCACGGCCTTCCCTGGCACATACCCGACACGACACTTGTCGGCTGTCCGCCAGCTGCCGTTCCGTAGAAACCTGCCACTTGTGTGCCGTTTTTGGCATCAACATTGTTTACGAGCACTGTTACTCCATTGGTGGAATATTGAATATCCCCCGAAACACCGGGTGTGAGCGAGGCAGTACTGCCCTGCGGGACAGAAACAGGAGTCGCTGTAGTATTTTGTGTCGTTTGGGTTGTGCCAGACGTGTCTACACTTGTCGCTGGAGTATTCGTATTGGTATTAGTGCTAGTGTTCGTATTTGAGGAAGTGTTGGTGTTGGTAGTAGCCCCCGTATTCAGGCCCCCAGTGAGGAGAGAGCTTATGAGATCCCCTGCAGCCGAGCTCGAGGTGCCGGTGAGTTGATTACTTACTGGCGGCACATATACAGCACAGGGGTCAGAAGACGGCGTTGTGACATTGTAATACTGGGCACAGCCCCCAAGTGTGGGGTTTGTGAGAGGATTTGATCCCTGATCTCCCCCGCCACCACCTCCTCCTCCGCCACCCTTCATCATGTCGAGAATGCTTTTTACTGCATCAAGTGCTTGCTTTATGTCACCCATGCCACCGTTTTGGCCAGGTGCCCCGGTGGCAAGACACTTGACGGCCGCGACACATTTTCCAGGTGTTGTATATTGATTTGTGGTATCTTGGCAGGGACATCCTTGTCCACCTGGCGGTCCTCCTTTTTTACAAACAACTCCACAAGGGCACCCATAGTCCCACGTAGGTATACACATTGCATCTGCCGCAGTGCCAACAGCCGCAGCTTGTTGCGGCGTATAAAGAGCAAACATTGCTAATGCGAGCGCAGTAGTCGCACAGCTCGCCCAAACCATCTGGGTGATAGAAGTCTTCATAGTTCATTTATCGTATCACACGCTCGAAAGTACAAATCGCTCAAGTGCATAACTCATATCTTCTCCCCGACGACGTGCCTCGTGCGGCAATTCGGCGAGTGCGGCAACAAGGAGTCGGGCACGGGCTGAATCATTTCGCGTGCACATTTGTTTGGCGCCCCAAAACAAAAGCCCGTGCACTGCTTCCGGTGCACTTCCCTTGGCGTATTCGCGCATGAGACCGACCCACAACGCTTTCTTGTCTCCTGTTTGCAGTGCGTCGGCAAGTTTGAATATGGTCTTGTCTTCGGCAACCTTCACCACATCAAAACGTTCGCTGGTATGAGCAAATTTTTCAAGTAGTTTACGTGTCGCCGCATCAAGCGCTCCTTCAAAAATCAAAAAGGTATCGGTACTCTCCTTCATACCGGGTAGTTCGCGCACGAGAACTTCTTTTGACTCGCCTTCTCGTGATGAGAACAGACTATCAAGTACGACAACGCGCACTCCCCCAAAAAGCCCACTGCCCCCAAGCGCAGCGCTAATATCCGCCGGTGTGTGTGCATCAGTTACGCGGACAATAGTGCCTGTGGTATTTGCAATGACACGCTCAAGCGCCTCGCGTGCTTTGTTTCTATCGGTACCAGAAAAGAGATATATCATAGAGGTCTTACTCGATACGAGGCATTGCCTTCATTTCGCCCCAATTTTTCCCCACCGAAACTTCCGCCAAAATCGGCACCCCAGAGAGCTTGTCCACCGGCGCAGCGCTCTCCATTGTTTCTCGAATGATGGGGGCAATGGTGTCGACAAGTGCCGCATCTACTTCATACACAAGTTCATCGTGCACTTGGAGTAGAAGCTTTGCCTTCCCTTCCCATTTCTTTTCATGAATGAGTGCGTCGGCACGCACCATGGCGAGCTTGATGATATCGGATTGCGTCCCCTGAATTGGAGCATTTACTGCCATGCGCTCTGCTTGTGCCCGCATTTGCGGCAACTTACTCTTGAGTGCAGGAAAATGTCGACGACGCCCAAATAGTGTCTCGGTGTAGCCAAGTTTTGTTGCCTCCTGCTTCACCTGCTCAATATATGTGGCGAGCCCACTGAAACGGGCAAAGTAGTTCTCGAGAAACTCCGCAGCCTCTTCGCGCGAAACACCTGCACCCAAATTTGCACGCAAGGCATTAACGCCCATGCCGTACAGAATGCCAAAGTTGATGACCTTGGCGCGGCGACGCATTTCTTTGTCTACTGCCTCTCTCGGTACACCAAACACCTGAGCGGCAACGGTCGCATGAATGTCGTCACCATTTTTAAATGCAGCCACCAGCTTTTCGTCACCCGAGAGGCCCGCGGCAATACGGAGCTCAATCTGAGAGTAGTCTATTGCGACGAGTACGGTGCCCGCAGGAGCCACAAATGCATTGCGAATACGGCGGCCGTATTCTGTTTTAGTGGGAATATTTTGCAAATTTGGATTTTCACATCCCATGCGTCCCGTCACCGTGCCTGTCTGTAAAAACGTTGCGCGCAAACGACCGCCGGCTCCGACTGCATCGGGCAATTTTTCGACATAGGTACCGAGGAGCTTCGAAAGTTCGCGATAGGCAAGCACCTCGGCAATTATCGGGTGCTCGTCGGATAGTTTTTCGAGCTCATCTTCGCGCGTAGTACGTGCGCCCGTTGCTGTCTTTTTTTGTTTTGTCCCCTCTCCTATTTTGAGTTCATCGTACAGCACTTCGCCAAGCTGCTTGGGAGAATTGATATTGAATTCGCGACCGGCATGGCGATACACACGTGCCGCTATGCCATCGAGCTCTTTGCGATATTCGCGCTCGAGAGTCTTAAGATACGCTGTATCGACCGCAATACCGGTGGCGTTCATGGTACGCACCACCGGCAAGAGTGGCTTTTCTATCGTCTCAAACACCTCCTGCAATCGGCCAGTTGTTTTTAGATCGGAGAAAATTTTCTCGCGCGCACGCGCAAATTCTTCGGTGCCTGAGTACGCAGTAATTTCTTCGAGACCAGGGACCGTGTAATCACTCTTGAGAAGCCAGAGTGCAAGCGATGTTTCTTCGAGTTGTATTGGGTCTACCTCTACTTTTGCCACCTCAAAAAGTGCTGCTGTTCCATTGTCTGTGTGTTTGTCTTGTTTCTTATTGCCCTGTTTCTGCACAAGGCCGCGCGCACGCTCTTTGAGGGATTTAAATTCGAGCCCATCACACAATGTTTCTATGGTGCCCAGGTGATCTACTAGTCGCCACGGATGATCGGGGAGCTCAAACACAACAGGTGCGGCCTGATGAATGGTCGCCAACTGTTTTGAAAAAAATGCATCTTCTTTCCCTGTTTTCAAAAGCTCAAGCATGCGCGGCTTTACTTCCTTGGCAAACGCCGCCTCGTGTTTTTCGATAGCTTCGTAGATATCTTCTATCGAGCCAAACTTTTCGATGAGTTCAGTGGCTCCTTTTTCGCCAATTCCTTTTATACCCTTGATGTTGTCCGAAGGGTCGCCGCGCAAGGCCTTGTAGTCCACTATGTGCTCGGGCCCAAAGCCGTAGCGCTCGTGGACTCGGTCGGTGTCATAGATGATAGTGTCGTTGATACCTTTGCGTAAAGTAAAGACCGAGACCTGTTCGTTTACCAGCTGAAGCGTATCCATGTCCCCTGTTGCAATGATTATCTCTACATCGGGTCGACTCTCCCCTTGCTTGACCAGTGTCCCAATCACATCATCTGCTTCAAACCCCGGTGCCGAGAGCACAGGAATACCAAACGCAGTAAAAACTTCGGGAGCTTTTTGAAGCTGTGCGATGAGCGCATCGTCGGCCTCTGCGCGAGTGCCCTTGTATTCTGTATATATCTCGTGTCGATGGGTTTTACCCGGCAAATCACGCGCGGCGATGATGTAGTCTGGCTTCAATTCTTCCGAGAGGCGCAATAGCATCGAAGCGAGTCCGTACAATGCTCCCGTGGGCTCTCCCGTGCTCGACGAAAAGTCGGGTAGCGCGTGATATGCGCGATGAATAATCGCGTGAGAGTCGAGGAGCACAAGACGTTTTTTAGGAGTCGCTGCCATAGGTGATGCGACGGGTATCGCCGTCACCTCCTAGTGTAACCTTTTGCGCCCATTCGGGCACGGCTCCCAGAACCTGCTCTGGCCACTCCATAAAAATGAGATTGCGAGGGTCAGCAATGAGCTCTCCCCAGCCCAGCATCTCGAGCTCGCCCGCATGCTTCAATCGATATGCATCTATATGTATGAAGCGCGCAAAACCAGACTGAGCGGGAGCGGGTAATTCAAAAATCTGCATGATAATAAACGTAGGGCTGCGTACCGGCTCCTGAATACCGAGCGCTCGCGCAACCGCTTGAACAAACGTGGTCTTCCCCACGCCCAGGTCTCCAGAGAGGACTACCATCACCGAATGGTCGGCACATGGCATAAGCTTGCGTGCAAAACGCGTCACTTCTACATTAAATTCATTAAGTGAGTGTGTCTCCGATACCATACAGCTGCATTGTTTCGCAGTATTGCCCATGCTAGCATCGGCGACAGCTGTGCACCATCAGAAATACAGTCTGAGGAGGCCTACTGAATGTTCTTTCCGCCAAAGGTTAGGAGTGTCCCGCCTGATGAGTGGGACAAAAAAGAAGCTCGGTTTATGAGTATTTTATTTTGGACAGTTATTCCATTGAGTATCGGTGGTGCGGTACTTACACTCGCTACCGTGCTATGGTTTCTCATCCACCCCCCTCACGGAATATTCGTTCCCTGAAGCACGCCCCTCGCGGTACACACTGCGAGGGGCTATCTTTTTACGATACAATACACGCATGACACAGTTCGATGAGAAAAAACAAACCGAGCGCCTCGAGGAGCTGCGGCGCCGCGAAGAAGAACAACTCGCCGAAGTGTTATCACAAAAATACGGCGTCGAGTATGCCGACCTGACAAGCAAATCAATAGACACCGATGCCCTGCGACTCATAGCAGATGCAAAAGCGCGCGAAACAGAAACCGCCGCATTTCGTCGCGTGAATAAAATTATATTTCTTGCTATGCGAGCGCCCGAGCGCCCGGATTCCCTGCAGGTAGTGGCAGATATCGAGCGACTCGGATACCAGGTGCGTCGCGTCATGGTCTCTCGCGCAAGTCTCGAACACGCATGGGATCGCTACCACGACATCTCGTACGCAACAGAAACAGAGGCCGGTATCCTCACGCTTTCAAATGACACCATCATGGAAATGATGCAGCGTCTCAAAAAAATTCCTGACATAAAGATTGAGATAGCGGGACACACTGGCTCAAAAGACGCACACCGCATATCTCGCGTACTCGAAATCCTCATGGCAGGAGCGCTTTCGGTACATGCGTCCGATATTCACTTGGAGCCCGAAGACACCGGCGTGCGCATGCGGTATCGCCTCGATGGTGTACTCACCGAGGTTACTGTATTCGATGCGCCCACCTATGCGCTCATTTCGAGTCGCATCAAGCTTCTCTCTGGACTCAAGCTCAATATAAAAAACGCCGCACAAGACGGGCGCTTTTCGATTGTAGTAAACGAAAAAGAGATAGAGATACGTACTTCTATTCTCCCGGGCGCATACGCTGAAACTATTGTGATGCGTATTTTGGATCCGGGGAGCATTAGTGTTGGTCTCGAGCAGCTCGGCTTCGACAAATACCTCATGGAGATATTCAAACGCGAAATCGCCAAGCCGAATGGCATGATTTTGAACACCGGCCCCACCGGAAGCGGTAAAACGACGACACTCTATGCGTTCTTACGCGAAGTGAGTGAGCCGGGCATCAAAATAATCACGATTGAAGACCCTATCGAATATCACCTCTCTGGTATCGTACAAACACAGGTATCAAAAGATTATACCTTTGCACTTGGTTTGCGTAGCACCTTGCGTCAGGATCCCGACATCATCATGGTGGGTGAAATCCGCGACAGCGAAGTCGCCTCGACCGCCGTGCACGCGGCACTCACCGGTCACCTCGTGTTTTCTACACTGCACACCAACGACGCCGCTGGCACCTTCCCCCGCTTGGTAGATATGGGAGTATCGGCAGATATTTTGGGTGCTTCGCTCACTGTCGCCATGGCCCAGCGCCTCGTACGCCGCCTGTGTCCGCACTGCCGCGAAGCCACGCCGATTACCGGCACAGCTCGTACCACCATGGATTCCCTACTCAAAAATATTCCTCACGCTGATGAGCTCCCGGCAAATCGCGACACCATGTGGCAAGCCAAGGGCTGTGATAAGTGTGGCGGTATTGGGTACAAGGGTCGCATTGGTATCGTCGAAGTTATTCTGATGGATAAAATTATTGAAGACGCCGTACGTCGCACCTCGAGTGAACACGAAATATGGAAGGCCGCCAAACATCAAAACATCCGCCGTATGGCGCAAGACGGCGCAGTAAAAGTTCTCAATGGGGTGACCTCACTCGACGAGCTCGGACGCGTTGTGAATCTTGAAGACGAAACAATGCTCGCACAATTTGCGGAGTAGAAAAATCAAGTGCCTTCTTTTTACACCACACTCCCGCGTTGCACGCAGCGCCTAGAGTGATAGTGTGGGCATAGAAAACAGAAACACCCGCGCAAGCGGGTGTTTCTGAGAAAATTCGGAGATGCACACTATCGGGCGATGCTTTCAGGGTATGAAAGGTGCAACGAGGTTCTAAGGATAGAGCGAGCCAAAACTTGCTCGTCCTCGAAAGAGTCACCATCGCCCGATGCTATGCGCCTCCGAAATACTGGCAGAGAAAAAGCGGCCCAGAAAGCCGCTACTAAAAGTAGTGTATCATATCTATTGGTTTTGTCAACACGTCCCCACCCCGGGGCTTGTAGTACTATTCGAGGATGAGTACTGATGCGGTAGCTACCGAAAAAGGGGGGCGTAATCTCGACCAGGCCCTCCGGCCTGTGGATTGGGCCGAATATGTGGGACAACCAACCATAAAAGAGAACCTCCGCATACTCTTGCAGGCCGCCAAGGGTCGCAAACACCAACCCGAGCATATTCTTTTTTATGGCCCACCGGGCTTGGGCAAAACCACGCTCTCGCACCTCGTAGCAAAAGAAATAAACGCATCACTCCGCACCACATCTGGCCCCGCCATAGAGCGCGTGGGCGACCTCGCAAGCATACTCACCAATCTCTCCCCCGGTGACGTTCTTTTTATTGATGAAATTCACCGCCTCAATCGCACTATCGAAGAAGTGCTCTACCCCGCCATGGAAGCCGGTATGCTCGATATTGTTATCGGCAAAGGACCTTCCGCGCGCACCGTGCAACTCGAACTCCCCCCGTTCACGCTCGTAGCAGCCACAACACGTATCTCGATGCTTTCTGCACCACTGCGCAGTCGTTTCTCTGGCGGCACGTTTCGTTTGCAGTACTACACCGAGAGTGAAATAGTCGAGATACTTCGCCGCTCTGCAAAAATTCTCGAGATAGCAATAGACGAGGAATCTCTCCGCGAGATAGCTCGCCGTGCACGAGCCACCCCACGCACTGCAAACTACCTGCTCAAACGTGCGCGTGATTTTGCCGAAGTAACCAACGAGCCGCTTACCATAAAAACGGTGCGCAACGCGCTCGCACTTTTGGAAATAGACGAGGCAGGACTCAATCAGATAGATCGCGACCTATTGAATGTGATTATCGAAAAGTTTAACGGTGGGCCGGTGGGTCTCAAGACCATCGCGGCGGCACTATCCGAAGAAGAAGCGACTATCGAAGAAGTAAACGAGCCGTACTTACTGCAAATCGGATTCCTCGAGCGCACACCACGTGGCCGCACCGTAACAAAGAAGGGATACGAACACGTAGGAGCAAAAATGCCGCAACAACAAGAAAAGCTGCTCTAGTTGCCACTCTGCCACCTCTCGATAAACTCAAAATGGTGCGCAAAATTTAAAATATTGAGCGAAAGATTATCTCGGATAGACCACCCAACCCACACCTCGAAAAAGAGGACTATGCCAATCGTGGCGGCGACTGGCAAGCGCCACGCCACCAAAAAGCCAAACATCATCGCGAACGTGTCGGAGAGAGAATTAATAACACTGTCCCCCGAATACCCCTGTGCCAAGGCCTGCTCGCGGTAGGCATTGATAACCATTGGCGTGTTTTCGAGTATCTCCCACCCTATTTCAATCATCATCGCAAACAGTAATCGCTGCGCGATAGAAGAGCGCGGAAACAGCCACCATAGAAACGCATAGAAAATAAATCCATGAATGATATGCGAAAAGGTGTACCAATCGGAGAGGTGTTGCGAATTGCCCGAGCTCTGCACCACGCCTTCCCAAAATTTAACGGTGCCATCTGCCGCAGTGAGTGGCTGGCCAAACACCCACAGCACAAGTGCCTGCAGTGCGAGTAGACCAAATACACTCACAAAAAACACCTTTTTGCTCATGGTAATCATTGTCTCACGGGTGTATATTTTCTCCACCTATGGGAGGACATAATAAATGGTCTCAAATAAAGAGGCAGAAGGGTGCCAACGACTCCGCCAAATCAAAGGTGTGGGCCAAACTTTCGCGCCGCCTCACCGTAGAGAGCAAAAAAGCAGGTGGTGATGCAAATGCCGTGCCAGTGCGCTCTGTGGTGGAGATAGCCAAGCGCGAAAACATGCCAAAAGACGCAATCGAGCGCGCTATAGCAAAAGGAGCAGGCGCAGACGCGGGAGATTTGGAGGCGATTACCTATGAAGCATACGGGCCTGGCGGAGCAGCGATTATCATCGAAACACTCACCGACAGTCGCAATCGCACCGCAGCAGAAATAAAGCACCTCTTATCCAAAAACGATATTGCACTAGCCTCCCCCGGCTCAGCGTCCTGGGCATTTACCAAAACACTCGACGGATACGAGCCCAAAGCCACCGTCGAACTCTCGGAAGGAGATAACGCCCGACTCATAGAAATTCTCGAAGAAATAGATGCGCACGACGACGTGGAGAGCGTGTACACCAATGCCGCCTAAAAGGGTTATCCACAGCCATAATTTGGGTCCTTTACAGAACCCTCTAAGAGGAGTACAAAGGAACCTGGAGTGTCGTTCTTTGAGATGCTCCGTCATGGATGCTCAGAAAGGAGACTGACCATGATTGAATTAGTGTTCGCAGTGTGCATGATTGACCAGCCGGCTCGCTGTAAAGACGTGCACCTCAACTTCGAAAAAGCAGGTGTTACTCAGCGTGAATGCTTTATGAACGGCCAATTTGCGATGGCGCAGTGGGCCGGCGAAAACCCAAATTGGGTTATCAAAAACTGGAACTGTGACATCGCCGGTCAATCGGCAAAACTGTAAAATAAAAAGGAGGAACGACCATGAGGGATCGTTCGCAAAAAGACACCTGAGGGCGGCACACGAAACCACGTGCCGCCCTCCTCGCTTTGTAATGCTAGACTCACTATATGCGCACCATAGCTATAGATCCAGGATTTGGCCGCTGCGGCGTAGCTATTGTCGAAAAAGAAAACGGTACACCTCGCCTCCTTGCCTCTCTTTGTATAGAAACAACTGCAAAGCTCCCCTTCCCCGAGCGACTTGGGATTGTCCTCGAGGAGTGCGAAAAGCTCATCGATACATACAAACCCACCGCACTCGCGCTCGAAAAACTCTATTTTTCAAATAATCAAAAAACTGCGATGCAGGTGGCGGAGGTGCGAGGCGGACTCATTGGATTGGGCGCACGATACGGGCTTGCTCTCTCAGAGTACACGCCCGGCGAAATAAAGAGCGCAGTGACTGGAAACGGTCGTGCCGATAAAACACAAATCGCAAAAATGATTCCTCTCCTCATAAAACTCAATAAGCCGATACGACTCGATGATGAGTACGACGCAATAGCGGTGGGACTCACCCATCTCGCGCGAGTGCGCTAAAGGTCTTTTTGCGCTATAGTAAATTGTATTGAAAGACCTTCGCAATCATAAGCATGTGCGCCAAGCCCAGGCACACGTCGGGACATTTGTCTCACGTATGCCAAAACACAAATATCTGCCCAAGTGGGTGTTTGCCCTTGGTGCCGCAGTAGTACTTATTGTGGTGTTCCTTACCGGTGCATTTGCTGCCTGGGCCATGGTGGTAACCATCCCTTCTATAGACAACTTTGAGAATAGAAAGGTCGCAGAATCAACAAAAATCTTTGACCGTACCGGGAATATCGTGCTCTACGATGTGCACGGCACTGTGCGACGCACCACTGTTCCCCTCGAAGCCATTTCCCCGTATGTTCAGCAAGCAACTATCGCCATAGAAGACGCCGAGTTTTATCAGCACCACGGATTCCGCCCTCAGGCATTTATTCGTGCAGTGATTGCCAACATTACCTCTGGCTCATACGCGCAGGGGGGTTCCACAATCACACAGCAGGTTGTCAAAAATACGCTCCTCACTGATCACAAAACTGTCTGGCGTAAGCTGGGAGAAATTATCTTGGCACTCCGCTTGGAGCGCGTCTACTCAAAAGATCAAATTCTCGAAACCTACCTCAACGAAATCGGCTACGGTGGTACTGTCTATGGTGTCCAGGAAGCGAGTCAGTACTTCTTTGGAGTAGATGCAAAGGATGTCGACCTGGCTCAGGCAGCCTACCTCGCAGCGCTTCCGCAAGCACCAACACGCCTCTCCCCTTTTGGAAACCACCGAGACGAACTCGAGAACCGAAAGAATCTTGTTCTCCTAAAAATGGAGGAGCACGACCTCATCAGCCCCGAAGAGCGCGCGCAAGCCGCTGCAGAAAAAGTTCAATTCCGTGGCAAACAGGAGGCAGGCATTAAAGCACCGCACTTTGTATTCTATGTACGTGAATACCTGGAGCAAAAATATGGCGCTGATGCAGTAGAACAGGACGGTCTCCGTGTAATCACCACGATTGATTATGAGCTCCAACAAAAAGCAGAAGCTATCGTATACAAACATGCGCTTCGCAATGACAAAAATTTCAACGCATCAAATGCGGCGCTCGTTGCCGTGGAGCCAAAGACGGGACATATCATTGCAATGGTCGGATCACGCGATTACTTCGACACAACAATAGACGGCAATGTAAACGTGGCCGTCGCACACCGCCAACCAGGCTCTTCATTCAAGCCCTTTGTCTACGCCGCAGCACTCGAAAAAGGATACACACCCGAAACGGTAGTGTTTGACCTCAAAACCCAATTTTCGGTAGCATGCCAACCAACAGACGTGCTCAAAGAAGAAGCTCCGTGCTACTCCCCCGGTAACTACGATGGTAATTTCCGCGGCCCTATGACCATGCGCAACGCCCTGGCCCAATCTCAAAATATACCGGCCGTAAAATTCCTCTACCTAGCAGGCATTAATAATGCGCTCAAGATGGCACGCAATCTGGGAATCACCACGCTCGCGGGTGCCGATAGGTACGGCCTGACACTGGTGCTTGGTGGTGGCGAAGTAACTCTCCTTGAGATGACGGGTGCGTATGCGGTTTTTGCGAACGACGGTGTCCGCAATGCTCCCACCGGAATCTTGCGTGTCGAGGACAAACACGGAAACATTCTCGAAAGCTACGAGGAAAAAAGCGAGCAAGTTGTCGATAGTCAGGTGGCGCGACAGATAAGCAACATATTGTCGGACAACGTCGCACGTACCCCCGAATTTGGCGCCAATTCCCCACTTAATTTCCCCGGATACAACGTGGCAGATAAAACAGGTACCACCAACGATTTCCGCGACACGTGGATTGTCGGCTACACACCAGGTATTGCCGTGGGAGCGTGGGCCGGAAACAACGACAACAGCCCCATGGAGAAAAAGATAGCAGCATTTATTGTGGCGCCTATGTGGCACGAATTTATGGAACTCGCACTCGCCCAATACCCGAGCGAAGACTTTGTGCCGCCATCCCCCGAGGCTGACAATCTCCCGCCGGTGCTTCTCGGTAACTGGAATGCAAATCCCAATGTTGGCGTACACGACATTCTCTACTGGGTAAACAAAGATAATCCTCGTGGTGGTGCACCCGCAAACCCATTTGCTGATTCACAGACCGCGCACTGGGAGTATCCCGTGCAACTGTGGGCAGCAGGTATCACACTCACCAGCTCCAGCACCGCAACGTTTGGCGGAGTTGGTGATATTCCCTCTGCTAACGGCCCTCAGCTCATCATAAACTCGCCAGGAAGCGGCCAATATTACCCGTGGGGCCTCCCTATCACTGCTAGTGCGTCTGTGGCGGGCGCTTCCGTTGAAAGTGTTGCCTACTACGCCGATGGTGTATCTCTTGGTAGTTCTTCACAGGCACCGTATCCAGTTGCCTTTAACCCTGGTCGCCATGGCCCTATGGTATTGCGCGCTGTTGCGCAAACAAGCGCCGGCCCCCTCGAGGCCAGTGTCACCTTTGTGGTGCAGTGATGCCTCTCTACCTATTGAGAGGCATCACAAGGTAGAGGAATGATGCATCTCCCACACCACGGATAACGAGCGGGCGGCCAACACCGGCAAACGATAGTGTAATCGAGTCCGAAGGTATTGAGCTGAGGCAGTCAGACAAATACCCTATGTGGAAATTAATGTCTAAATCTTCACCGGAAATTGCGGCCTCGAGAGAGTCGTCCATCTCCCCCACGGTGGCACTCTGTGCTGTTGCAGTAAATACTTTGCGCTTTGGATACATATGAAGCCCTACTTGTGATTCGGCACCAGCAAATACACGTGCCTTGCGAAGCATATCGACGACATCTGCACGCAACACTGTTACGGTTGTTGCGGTATCTTTCGGAATAATATCTTTGTAGTTGGGGAATGTTCCATCAATCACACGAGACACAAATCGCGTTCCATCACCAGAGACGGTGAGTTGGGAATCATCTGAAACCACCTCGACCGTATCGCTTGTTATGCGCTCGAGCACATGCACGAGCTCTACCGCATGCTTGAGCGGAACAAGAATGTCTCCCCCATCTTCTGAAAAAGTTGCAGGTACTGTCTTTTCGGCGAGACGAAACGAGTCTGTTGCCACACACACGAGAGACTGCGCACGAAGACCTACCAACACACTTCCGAGCTCTGGGCGAATCATTGAGGGAGAGGCAGCATATGATACTGCCTGGATTCCAGAGAGGAGCGCTGAGCGCGGCACCAAAACTCCCTTTTTGTGCGACCCTTCAAGCTGTGGAAATTCATCGGGAGAAACAGCTTTTATGAGAGTACGGGTTCCTTTTGATTCAATGCGAACATTTCCTTCGTCTGTTTTTATAGACACCTTGTCTCCTGATATGGAGCGGATGGTCTGGGAAAGAATACCGGCAGGAAGCGCTACAACACCTTTCTCTTTTACCTCGCACGGTATTTGTATTTCTATACCCGCTTCGAGATTAGTGCTACGAACAATGCACACATCAGACACATCAAGAAGCACACAAGAGAGTACCGGTAGTGATTCTTTTTTTCCCACCAACCGTTCCGCGAGTGCAGTGGCCGCAATCAATTTTTCCTTGCTGATAGTTATTTCCATATTGTTAAGAATTACTAATACTATTAGGGGTGTTGATACTGTGGAGAAGTCCCAAAAACGTAGGAATGGAGGCATTTTTTGACACCACACTACTGGGGAAAACATGAGGAGAGTGTGTGGTGAGTGAGGTGGAAAACACACTAGCAACTTTCTTTGAAACTTTTCCCCACACAACACCCTGTCTTGTTCTTGAGTTATACATATGTTTTCCCAAAGTTATTCTACGGAGTATCCACAGATTATGTGTGGATAATTCCTTTGATGTGTTCGATTTCTTGTTCGAGTGCGTTGTTTGTCTTCACTTCCTCTTTTACTTTTTCGCACGAGTGTATAACTGTCGTATGATCGCGACCACCAAGCTTTTCTCCTATCGAGGGATAAGACACATTGAATTCTTCTCGCAAGATATACATGATGACCTGACGCGGACGCACGACTTCTTTCTTGCGAGTCTTTTCGTAAATACTTTTTTCGGGCACTTCGTAGTACTGGGCAACTTTACGTACAACATCTTCCACTGATACTCCCCTGTTTGGTTTGGTGGTGTGTTTGAGGAGTGCTCGCACGTCAGCGATAGTTATACCCTTGCCTTTGTACTGAGACTTACACACTATCGTGTTTACGATTCCTTCGAGTTCACGTATGTTTCCGCGCGAGTGCTCGGCGATGTGGGCGATAATGTCTTCGGGGAGAGAAAAACCATGCTGTTCGATTTTTGCACGGATAATCTGAGAACGTGACTCAAAGTCGGGTTCAGGTATTTCGGCTATCATGCCTGCCGAAAAGCGTCCCTTGAGGCGCTCCTCAAATCCAGGGAGGAGTGCAGGGTGTTTATCAGATGAGAAAACAATTTGTTTATTGTTGTCGCGCATTGCGTTGAACAAATGGAAGAGCTCCTCCTGAGTCTTTTCTGTATTGGCGATGAATTGGATATCATCCATGATGAGAAGATCGTACTGGCGGTATTGATCTTTGAAGCTATTTGCCCGCCCCACACGCACTGCGTTTATGTAATCTATCGCAAAACGCTCGGAGGTTACATAAAACACTTTTTTGCTCGGATTTGTTTTCTTAAACTGGTTTCCAACACCCTGTATAAGATGTGTCTTGCCGTGTCCTGTAGACCCATAGATAAAGAGAGGGTTGTAGGTGAGCCCCGGGCGCTCCAACACAGCCTTGGTGGCGGCAAAAGCGAGCTCATTGAAGGGGCCCACAATAAAGGTGTCAAAGGTGTAGCGGGGATTGAGGTTGTCGCGCTTGTCGATATAGAGAGATTGGAGATCGAGCGAGGCGTTTCCGGGGGCAGGTGCTTTGGGGGTGCGGCGCTCGGCCGAAGCGGTTGGTGAGCGATGTACCGCGTATTCCACAGCTCGGATGGTGTTGTCGATACCGCGCAGTGCGCTCAGGATGAGTTTGTGGTGCTTCTCCATGAGCCACTCTTTGACTATCTTACTGGGCACCGCTAAATGAATAGTGCCGGCATCCCTATTTACAATGTCGGTATTTTTAAACCATGTCTTAAAACTTGCTTCCGAGGTACCAAGTTCTATCTGTACGAGGGCATTTTGCCAGAGTTCTCTATTGGTGAGCATCGGGTCATTATACGCGTGCACAATCTCCAAAAAAGTTTTACACCACCACCCACGGGGTGTGTATATGCTGTGGAAAAGCTGGGGACAAGTCTAATCGGGCCTCCCCTGTTGTGCTGGGTCGAAAAATAGGCTATATTCCTGTGCATGAAGCGAGTATATCAACCGAAGAAGCGCAAGCGCAGCCGCACACACGGTTTTCTCAAGCGCACTCAGACCCGCACTGGCCGTGCCATGCTTTTGCGTCGTCGCCGCAAGGGTCGCGCTAGCCTCTCGGCATAAGCCATGCCTAGAGAGCTTCGTCTCTCTCGCGAGGAGCTCAAAACACTACTGGGCAGCCGCCCCCCGCGTCTCAGGGGTGTTTTTCTCGATGTTGCATATGGGACTGCGCTCTCGGGACCCAAAGCCGCTTGTGTGGTGTCTAAAAAAACACTTCCCCGTGCAGTAGATAGGGTGCATGTGCGTCGAAAAATAAAAGCAATTGTATCTTCCTCTCTCTCGGAGATTCACACACCTATTAGCGTAGTGTTTTTTGTTCGCGCCAATGCGCTCGAGGCTAGTCATGAGAAACTAGCGCTCGATATTCAAAACCTAGTGGAAAAGGCACTTATCTCGTACAATAGTCGCACATGATAGGAAATCTATTCCATACGTTTGTATTTCTCCCCCTCTACAATGGCCTCGTGTTTTTGGTAGACGTGATGCCCGGCCACGATGTGGGGCTTGCGGTCATCGCGCTTACTATTATTGTGCGCATCTTTCTCATTCCCCTCTCTCGCAAGGCGGTTCAGGCACAGATGGTAGCAAAAGAACTTGCCCCCCAGATAGAGGAGCTCAAAAAGAAGCATGCAAAAGATAAAGAAGCCCAAGGGAAAGCCATCTTTGCTCTCTACAAAGAAAAAGGCGTCCACCCATTTGCGGGCCTCGGACTCGTTTTGTTGCAGTTCCCTGTGCTGGTAGGTTTGTACTGGGTATTTTCACACGGGGGTCTGCCAAGCATAGACGCGACGTGGCTCTACGCATTTGTACAGGCACCCGCCACTATCCAAATGGATTTTCTGGGAATGATACCCATGGCGGGCAATAGCATACTTCTTGCCTCCACAGCTGCTATTTCTCAGCTTGTGTACACACGCCTTTCTATGGGTGCTCCTGCGGCGAAGGCCAGCACGCCCGTTGAGGCGACTCTTTCGGAGGACATGATGCGCAGCTTTGATATGCAGGCTCGCTATGTGTTGCCGGTCTTCATAGGCTTTATTTCGTACTATATTGCCGCCGCCGCGCCACTCTACTGGACTACCAGCAATATATTCATGATAGTGCAGGAGTACGTAACCGGTAAGCGGTTCTAGTTTTGCGCGAAACGAGGTGGTGGTGGTATAGTGCCCCCATGGACATGATTGTAGAAAACACCCTCCGAGAGTTTCTCGCCAAGGCAGGTATTGCCTGTTCGGGAATTGAGAAACAGACAATCGCGGGACAGACTGTTTTTTCTATACAAACCACAGACACCGCTTCGCTCATTGGTGCCCACGGAGACACTATCTATGCCATAGATATGCTCGTAAAGAAGCTTGTTGAACGAGCAACAAAAACTGCCGAGAATGCTGAAGAGCCCCTCTTTCTCATTGACGTCGGTGGATACCGGTCACAAAAACTAACCGAACTCGAAACAAAGGCGCTCATGATGGCGGATAGAGCTCGCTCCTTTCAGTACGACGTAGAGCTCTCCCCCATGAGTGCATACGAGCGACTCATCGTGCACACTGTGCTCAGCAATCAGCCTCAAATAAAGACAGAATCACAAGGAGAAGGACGTGGTCGTCGCGTAGTAATCAAATACCAGGCAGCCTAGTTGGTCTGGGGAGGATCTAAGAACGTGATGTTGAGAATGTCAGGGTTTATCTGGTGTAAGATAATCCAAATTGCGAGCAAAATAAGCAGACCGATGATGGCGTTTTGAAACACCTCCTTTGCATGATGTTTGTTGCTCCACATGTCAGCACTGCCCATGTAGAGCCAGCCTGCCCACATGATGCGCATCATGGCGAGGATGGCCCCAATATTTATTGCGACAACAAAAGCAGTGTTGAGCATGCTCGCAATACTCAAGTCTCCATTTGTACTAAACAGACCGGACACTAGAGGGTCTCCCCCGTTTTGACCGGGAGGTGTTATGGGCACAAAGGTTCGTTCATCAGCCATACAACTATTTTACTATCCTCAAAACCCATAATGATTCGTCTTTGCCGTCGATAAACGCTATCCATTTGCCCGAAGGATCAACTTGTGGATTGCGCACATCAATTGCCTCTTCGCTTGCGTAGAGCGCCTGGCTTGCGCCTGAGCTCGTATCAAGCAGCCACCACGTGTCTTCTGTGTGGAGTGCTCCCTGGTACCAGGCTTGTAAAAATGCAGAGGATGCAGAGATGCGTGGCACTGCACAATAGGCGGCGTGTGTGCCAGTACTTACCGGCGCCCATGCACACTTATCAACCACCGTATTGAGCGCAAACGTGACGGGGTTTGGGCCGGCACCCTTTGCAAAAACCGAGAGCCTCCCCTCTGTTGCTGTGCTCCACAGGAGAGACGTCGATGATGCCCGCGGCAATACCATAAGTCCTGGGGAGGGCTCGACGAGTGGCACCAGACCTCCAGATTTTGTTAGTTCGTAGGCCGCACCCATGACGCCATCGCTGGCACGCTGTACGAGGACGCGGCGCCCCGATACGTCGATGGGTTTCCAGTCACGGAGTGCGGAGTTAAATACTACTGTCTGCTTACTGCCGTCGGCTTGTGCCACGACTCCCTCGGAGCCTGCAGCGGTAGGGCGAAGGAAAAATATTGTTTGGGTAAGTGGATTGAGTGAGAGTGCCTGGATATTCTTTTCGAGCGGCGCTCCGTGTAGTGTGGTTGATGTTGCAGAGCGCGCAATGGAACCACTAAACGTTATGAGTGATCCATTCTCGAGGCGGCGCTCAATGACTATGTCCCCCGCAAAGACTGCCTCGTGTGTTTTAGGCATGAGTGTGTTTGAAAGTCGCTCAACCGAACCTGTCCACGGATCTGCGGAAAACACATATCCAGTAGCTCGCTCAACGTACCGCAGGGATAGTCCCGATTCTGTTTGTACAAAACCAAATCCTGCGATTGGCGTTTTTACTGCTTGCCATACGCGCGGGGTTTCAGGGACGCGTTCACGTGCCGGGCTGCTCGTGCCGAGGGCCACATCTCCCGCACTGAGCGGATCTGTTGTAGAGCCTACAGCCCCATTTCCCATAACCCCGAGTGGATTACCCCCCACGGTGATGCCGGGGGCACCATCCAATATATTTTGTGTTGCGCCTCCGGAATTAGTTCCGAATACGCCACCGCCGACAGAGAATCCACGCGCCTTATCCGAAGATTGGATTGCATTTGTGTGTGTGCGTATATATACATACCACCCAGCTAAGCCTCCCAATATGGAGACGAGAAGGGCGGTCGCGACTGTTTGTGCGTATGGTATGCGCATAGATTATCGTATTTCGAATGGATTCTGGACACTCGTTTCCGAGGCGAATGATATTGTCCACCGATTGTCTGCACCAAAGAAAATATTGGCTGCATGAGAAAGACTGAGTCCTATTCGTGCGGTTCCACCTTCTTGCGCACCAAGAGCCAGCGCGTTTCGGGTAGCATCTTTTGTCTCTACGCGGCGCCCGTTGACGGTCCATTCGTACAGGAGGTCGCTATCAGTGGGTGTTTTTGCGGACGCAAAAAATGGTATTGCAGCCACCACTACCTCCTTGCCCACTACGGACTCAGAAGATTTGAATGAATGGTTAAAGCGCAAACCAAAGAGCGGGTGGTCTTCCACTAATCGCACTACGGGGTCAGCTGAGCGTATTACTGCTAGTGCTGTGCCGCTAAAGATTCCATCTACACTCTCTGCCTCAACAGAAATAGTGTCTGTGCTAAACAGAAGCGGAGAGGGCATGGTTGCGCTTGATTTGCCGCGCCCCGAGACATTTCCCACTACCTGCCCATTGCGCCGCCACGTATAGAGGATGTCGCTTGTGGGGACAAAAGAACCATTCGATTTTTTGAAGCGCGTAACTGTCTCGAGACGCAAGGTGGTCCCAGCAGAAGGGAGCGCTCGACCAGCATAAAAGGCAGGAACATACGAGTCGCTGTCGTACAGGATATCCATCTCTGTGGGTGTGATGGTGGTACGTGCGACAAGTAGAGAGCCTTCGGGGGTCGCTATGTCGGCGCGCACGTCAGTTTGAGATCCAAGACTCGGCGCGGTGAGAGTAATCGTTTTTTGTGCGCCCCCTATTGGGCGACCATCGATTTTCCACGAAACGGTGCTGCGAGAAAGATCGGCCAGAGAACTCTCGAGCGACACAGTCACTGTGTCCCCCGGGCGAGGATGAATAGGATTCATGAGTATGCGAACCGACCCATCAAATCCTGGCAATAAAAATTGCGCCGATGTAATCCCTGGGGTTACAAAAGCCATAAGCACAATTGCCAACGTAAGGCGACGCATGAGAACAGTATACCGTGCCAGAAGCACGTTTGGGCTTACTGTGGTAGCCCAGGTGAGGATGGATTTGATATTTGTGCGTCGCGCAAGAGCGACGCTGTCTGGGCCGCTTGAGGAGAAAGTGTGGGGGCGGCGGTGTCCATGGTAACGCTCCCCTGTTGGTTGTCGTGTGCTGCCTCGAGCTCCTGCTTTGCCTTTTTGATAGCGAGAATCTGAGAAGGGTCGGAGGTGATTATTTGGTCTTCGGTGTAACTCGCGATGACCTTTATAGCGACGTGTTTGAGACCCGCGAAGAAAATACCCTCCCCCACGTCTGATTCGAGGAGGAGATACTTTTCTTCGTCCGACAACTTAAAGGTGCTCTGCACCAAATCCACAGACGTCGGCGATTGGCGCAACAGAAGCTGAATTGAAGAGTTGGTGAGCATCGCTGCTCCATACGGAGATTGCAAGAAGTCGTTCACATCTTGGGTGATGGTTGAGAGTCCTAGATAGTATTTACGGCCGCGCTTAGCGATTCCAAACAAAAAGCTTGCGGTGTCTTCTGATTTCATCATCCACCACGCCTCATCAATCACGAGGAGGCGTTTGCGAAGTTCTTTGCGCACCGCGTTCCAAATGTGGTGCGTGATGATGTACATAGCGACCGGCTTGAGATCGTCTTCCATATCACGCACGGAGAAGACGACAAGCTTTTTGTTCATGTCGACGTTTGTCGGACGATTCATAAAGCCCGACCACGTACCCTTGGTGTATTTTGAGAGACGCGCAACCAAGCTTTCACTCCCCTCCATTCCCGAGAGGACGAGCTCAAAGTCTGAGAGAAGTGGCGGCTCAACTTGTGCAAAGTTTGCGTCGGGGCTGATATCTTTGAGTGCGTATGTTTCGGTGATGGCCTTGTCGATAATCGCATCTTCCTCTGGAGTGAGGCCGCCAAGCATGATGCGGAAGAGTCCGACGAGCGTAATGATATTGTTGCGCAAAATGTCGCCGGGATTTTCGTCTTCGCGCGGCACAGGCAAGTCGAAGGGATTGATGTGGTGCTCGGATGAAAGTGAGATATTGAAGTATCGGCCGCCAACGGTCTCGGCCAAATACTCGTATTCGCGCTCAGGGTCTATGACAATTACTTCTGCATCAAACATGAGCGTACGCAATATCTCCAGCTTGGTCGTGTAGCTTTTGCCGCTACCGGATTTTGCAAACGTTACGCTGTTGTAGTTTTCGAGGGAGAAACGATCGAAGAGAATGAGCGAAGAATTGTGGCGATTGATGCCATACAAAATACCCTTGTCGGAGGTAAGGTCGAACGAGATAAATGGAAAAATAGAGGACAGCGGAGCCGAATTGAGCTTGGTGTGTACCTCGAGCTCATCGGTCGCAAGTGGCAGCACAGAACGAAACCCTTGTTCTTGTTGGAACAACGCTGGGCGAATATACACGAGACGGGATTCAAGAATAGAGCGTACCTCGCTTTCTGTCTTATCTATTTCCTCGCGGGTATTGCCATAAATGGTGAGGTAGAGACCTACATCGAAGATGCGCTCCTGGGCTTGTTGGAGATTGTCGCGCAGCTGCTCGAGATCTTGGTATGCCGTATCGAGCATTGGGTCGCGCACCATCCCCTTTTCTTCACGGCTCGTGATTTGGCTCTGTATTTCGGCGACTTTTTTCTGAAAGCGACGGAGCATGTCGGTTGTGTCCAGTGGATGCACGTAGATAGAAATATCTATCACCTTGTCCATGTTGATGATTGGCGCAAACCAGCCAGTCGTAAGAAAGCGCGGGTACGAAATAACAAAGAAGGTGCGTGCGATTTTTTCTCCCAAGTCGAGCTCGCGGGAATTTACCTTGAGCGCATGTGGCGCTATGACATCCTGCAAATCGAGCACACCGGCCTTGTATATCTCTTCGGGCAAAACAGGCAGCACGTTGGGGCTGGCAGTTTCTTTTTTTGAGCTAAGAAAATCAAGAAGAGCCATAGCTATTGATTGAGTTGGATGGGCTTCGAATCTTCGCCCGGGTTAAACATCTTGTAGAGCAATTCAATCGCCTCTTCGGTGCCGAGCTGCACGGTTCGTACGCCGGTGCGCACGAGACCCTGCTGCACAATTGCAATGCGTTGCTCGAGCTGAGACACATGTTCCTCAAAGGTGCGGTTTTGCTCGGCGGTATTTACGTCTTTTTTTGCAAAGGGGTTGAGTCGAGACAGTCCACCTTTTTGTACGCTGAGTGTGGGGCTATATGGCACCACAACAAAAAAGCTTTTGGTCATGATGTTGGCTGCTTCGGTAAAGCTTTTGATGAACTCTATATATTCGCGAATCTGTACACGCATTAAATCGTCGAGTTGGCCCTTGTACTGCACCTCGAGTGTTGCTATGTAGGGGCGTATATCGAGCATGCGCGACTGCACAAATATTTGTACAGAAAAATCCAGCGAGTTTAAGAAATTTTGGAACTGTACGATAAACGCGGTTTGTTCGTCTTCGGACTTAAGTGCGAAGTTTATGGATGATGCAAGCAGCACGGCACGGAGCGTGCCGTCCTTGAGGACGATAATACCATCGCGCACCTGCTGTACCGGAACAAAATCCTGTGTCGAAAGTGAGCTCTGACGAGTGTCTTGTGTTTGAGGCATAACTGAGGATGCTCCCCTTTCCTATTGTAACAGGATTTTATGCGGTGCTTTTATTTTACGAGCGCCGAGCGGGCTGTGCGCATTGGTGCGAGCGTATCGGGACGTACGCGCGGTCGCTCGTCTTGGGTGGTGGTTCCTGCAGCAATGCGCTCGTTGATATCCAGCGACCACGCCAAGTCGTGCAGGCGGCTATCGGAGAGTTTGGGTACGTACGCTGCGCTTGTTTGCGGTGCAACGGTCTTCATAATAGTGGCATTTTGTGTTTTGCGTGCGTTGTTCCACAAATACAGCTTACCTTTGAAAAAGTAATAAAAGGCACTTTCTACCCCGGTAATAAACGGGCGGCCATTTACCTGCATAAATGCGAGCGCTACTCCCATACCTACTATGGCAATGATGAGCGGTACTGAAATAAAAAACGGCAGTAGACGCCAAAATAAGTACGATGTACCTAGGGCACCGCCCACGTATACAAATTGTTTGAATGTAAGTGGGCCAAATATCTTGTCCTCCACCTCGATGAATTGTGGGACCTGGAACTGCATGCAGAAAGTATAACAGCTCTATGGGCTACGCTATACAGGAAGTTCGCGATAGGGGTCGCCATCTACTGCTTTGCGCTCGCTCGAAGGAACCGATGGTTTGTATGTTTCTGAAAGCGGCGCACGCACGACACTTCCCTCGGGTTTTTGTGCCGGTGGTGTTGCGGCTTGTACTGCGGCGGGTGTTGCTTCCCCGCTTGCCCTGGCCAAGGAGAGTGCTGCTTGGCGAGCTTTTTCTATGCCATCTGTCTGCACCTCTTTGGCCTCGGGGTGAGTGAGTGCGCGCTCCAATTCTTGGCGGATGGGTTCAAATACTTCGTCGTTGATTGCCTGGGCAAGTTCCCCTGCTGTTTGCTTGTCTACGCCCACCACACTCTCAAGGTTTTCGGGCAACTTTTCGGCATCTTCAAATCCCAAAAGCGCCAACTTCACTTCGTTTTCGAGCAATTCCCACTGGTCTATGTGCAATTTGTGAGAATCGGCGAGTGCGCGCAAGTGCTTTTCGAGATCGGCGGATTGTATTGCAGCTTGCACGACAGGTGGCAAAAGCGCGATTCGCTCCGCAAAGGCTTTGTCGATATCAATATCAGTAGGTAGCTCTTGATTCATATCATCTTAGTGGCCAGTCGTAGCATGGCTATCACCTCCCGCTGGGGCATGGCCGCTCCCTTTTTCTCCTGTTGCATCTCGCAAATCGTTTCGTTGCTTCACCTTATCCATAATACCAACTCGTTTTTTGGTCGCGTTACGAGCACCGTCAGCTACCAATTTATTCACCTCCATGCCAGCGCCTCGAAGTGCGCGAACAATCGGTCCGCCCGCGCGCGCCACTGCGATGTTCTGAGCTGTCATACTTGAATTTTCGCGCGCCTCTGCGACTCGTTTAGTAAGCTCGGATTTTTCTTCTTTGAGAGCTTGTTGGGCAGATTTCAACTCGGACCGAGCAGCCCCGGTGTTTTTTTCGTCGAGGAACTCCATGCGTTCGCGAATACCGCGTACTCGCATATTAATTTCCTCAATCTTCTTGTCCTCTGCTTTGGTTGCAATTTGTTTCTGTGCAGTTGTGAGCGCCGCGTTTTCAGCGATTGCTTTTTTATTGCTGCTCACCGTATCTTTCGTTGCCATGAGTTCTGTTTGCGCATCTCGCATTTGTGTTATTAGTCCCTCACTTTGTTTTGCGCTATGCGCAGCCTGCTCGGCTGCCTTGAGTGCTTTCGACGCTTCTTCGTGCGTACGCTCGGCGCTCGTGCGTGTATCAGTGTCTGTTGCCCCGTGCTCTTTTCGCGCGAGCTTTTCCACATCGCCCTTACTTGCTGCGGCCTTCACTGCCTCCTCCATAGCTTTTTTACTTTGCTCATGTTCGGAATGCTCATAGCTTTTCGCGCTCTTTCCAGAAAGAGAAGATGGGAGACCCGCGGTAGTACCTAGTTTTGACATTGCCTTCGTATTCATTAAATCAAACGAACTTTTTGCAAGTGTGTCCCTCCTCCCCTTTTGGCGAGAGAGACTCATCCATTCCTTTTCGAGTTTTGCACGACGGGGATCGTCTTTCGGCATCATCGCGAGTCTCTGAGAGCGGGACTCCATTTCATGTTCTTTATTGTGTGCCGACATAGCTGCTCTCCCTCCAATAAACCATCGCCCTGCTGGTGCGACAACGCCTCGGGCAAGAATTGCACCAGGTAATATGCTTCCCACCGCGGCAAAGCGTCTGGCTGCGCCGCCCGCAAGCTGGCTAGCGATATAAATACCAGCCAAGAGCGAGCCAAGAATTACGATAAAGGTAAAGGCACTATTCCATGCAGCAGAGCTTCCCGGATTGCTTGCAAAGTTAGCGAGAGCCGATGCTTGGCCGCTTGCGGCCGCTTGTTCGGCGGCAATTTTTGCATTTTCACCCACCGTTTTTGCTATGTTGAGCGATATAAGCACAAAGAGCATGAGAAGTGGCGCCAAAAACGACTGCTGCAGGAGAGAATGCCACCAGCGTTTCCAACCCGTCTCTTCAAATGAGGGGGCGAGATATGTGGCAAAGGCGAGAGAAGAAATAGGGAGCAGCACGATAGCCAAAATCACCGCACGAGCAAAGAGAAGCAGTGCCCCGTAGAGGAATACCGCTGCGGCAGAAAGCGCGAATAGCGCCGAAAAAGCTCCGTACGCAAACATAGCGCCAAACCCTTGGGTTGGGTCGTTGTACTTTTGCATGAGCAAATTACTCGTGTCGCGGTAGCTATACACTCCCATGTAGCGCACAAACTGCTCCCCTATCCCGAGTGGCTGCCCCGTTATTTTGTCCGTCTCAATAGGCATTGATTTGTAGATGGTTGAAGCAAAGAGATTTGAGCTGTTGATGATGATGACAGTAAACAAGAAACTAAAATTGATGAGCGTTGCAATAATAATGACTCGCGCAATGAGCTTTTTCTGACCGTATTCTTGCAAACCCAAAATGATAGAGATGGCGATAAACACAAAGATGCCGATGATTGCGATGTTGGCCAAATCGCGGAAGAGTGTCCATGCTTCTGCGATGGGCTTGTTTACCGAATCAAACCACACCTTGAAATTAACTATTGTTTTTTCGATTGCGAATGAGAATGCAGATGTTGCCCACTGCAGAATGGTTGTAAAGAGCGAATTGAGCCCGGCAAGTATAGAGATGATGAGTGAAGCTCCTGCGCACTTGAGATTTCCGCTCGGGTCCCCTATCCAAGAACCAGCCTGACACTCGACCACTTTCTGTGGAGGAGTGTTTGTGGTGGGTGTCGCTATGGTCGTACCGGTATCGTCTATCGGTGGTGCGTCTTGCGCGTAGGCAATAGACCACATTCCCGCGGCAAAGAATCCAATCGTTATGGCGATTACGATTGATGCTATGTGTACAGAGGAAGTGTGGGTACGCAACATAGGGTAATTACTGAGTCCATCGCTGGGCCCACATTTGAATGACGCTCGGATTATTTACGTTGCACCAGCCGACATTTGTGTCGGTCGAATCTCCCCAGGCAGTTTTGGTGTCGTTGTAGAGAGTGCCCATGGCGTCTTTGATAGCCGCTTGCTGCTGTTGGACGATAGGAATTTGGGTTTGGTTGTGCAGTGCGCCCTGCGCGACGAGCTGATCGAGCTGTACCAATGCCACACGCTGAGCATCGAGTGAGGTGGTGTTGGTCACACCAGAGACAAGACGATTGATGAGCTCAAGAGCGTTGTTGGATTTGTTGATGTTGGAAATAGTCTGATCCGCGAGTGGGGTTATTTGGCTCTGGATTACTTGCTGAGAAAATGCAGTGGAGGTAGCTACCTTGAGGCGGATAGTTGGCGGACATACTGGCGCGGCTGTGGCTTGTCCGACACCAAATCCAGTGTTCGGGTTAGTGGTGGTGCAGGGCGGTTGGTATTGGCAGGTACCGTCTGCGCCAGGTGCCGCAACACAGACCTTGGAAATCACGAGCGCCCAGCATTGATTTTCTGTAGTACGGAGCTGCTGGATGGTTCCGGTGAGAGTATTAGCAATGGTGGTAACAACTTGGTTGTATGCTTTTTCTACCTGCAACGCACCTGAGAGTATTTGAATCGCCGCGTTTGCTGCGCTGTTACGCAGGCCCGCTGCAGATTCTGCCGAAACTTGGTCGAGGTATGAGGGCTGCGAGCCGACTTTTTGCATGAGGCCCTTGAGACCCTGCGCGCTCGAAAGTATTTGTGTGCCGAGTCCCGCAAAGAGCGCTCCTATCATTTGATCTATATCGTTTGCGCTCTCTGTTTGGCGGAAACCAGAAGTGACTGCCTGCTCCACGATGGATTTGTTGAGTGAGCCCGGGGTGAGTACTACGTGCTGATTGTTGGCATCTACTGTTTCTACGTCGTAGAAGCCATTGTTGACGGTGAGTCGCCACATAAGCTCTGCTTGGCCACGCGCAGCGTAGGTATCGCGTGCGCTGCGTGCAAGCTGAAACGCCTCGGCGGGATTGCAGCGAGGGTCGCGCAATGCGGCCATCGCCTCTTCGCTCGTGTCTTCCCCGCTCCACACTTGGCGCATATCTCCTGTGTAGGGGCAGGTAAATTCGTCGGTAGATTTGCGAGATTGACGCAAATAATCCTGCGCGAGTGCGCGTTTTACCTGCTGACGAAACGCGACGTTGAGTCCCTCTAAATAATTTTGCATGTAGTAGAGATTATCTTTGTCGGCGCGTGGCTGATTGTCTTCTTTTATACCTTGCCAAAACAGAGGGTTACCATCGCGGCCGGTGAGAACGGCATTATTTACCTGCTTGATACTTGCTGCTGTGGCGCTCTCCTTTTCGCGGTTTACGATGCCGCGCAAGACGCATTCTTTGTACACCAAATATCCCGTGTTGAGCGTAACGGCGGCGTCATTTACTGGCACGTAGACGCCACCAACAGCCGACATCGCGCCCACCGACATAGAATACGAGCCGGTGAGATTACACCCAAAGACGCCTTGGCGGGCGAAGTTGTAATTCTCGGAAGTGCTCGGCGGTGTTGCAGGGGTTTCTGTCTCGGTGGTTTGTGCATATACAAAACCAGGGGCCATGCTTAGTATGAGTATCCAAACTGGTAGCATTTTTTTCATTGTGTTTTTGCTGCGGCGTATAAACCAAGCGTATTGAACGCAGTAAACATTTGCTGTTCAGCCATGTTGTAGGTGCGCAAAAGCGTAAGCGAGGCCACGGGGTCTTGTGCGTTGTGTGCGAGCGCGCGCAATGCTGTTGCGAAGGAGCTCATAGCGTTTAGTATCCCGGCATGCACCTGCACTGCATCGGCTGGTGCGCGCACTTTTTCTACGCGAAGAATAGCGGCATCATAATCACGCGCGATTGCACTGAGTTTGTCGAGGTATGTTGTATCTCCCGTATCTATCCACTGAGCATACATGTCGAGCTCGGGAGTGGTGTTGTTGAGAAGCGGCGTAAGTGCTTCGCGCAACTCTGCGCGATACTGCAATATACCTGCGAGTGAAGTGTCTGTTCGTGTGAGGATTGCTGATTCCGAAAATGTGCGGGTTTCGATATGGGGCACAATGTCTGCTGCTGTCTCGGCAACTTGGTCAGGTAGCGCGCCCTGGGCCGACAAATTTGTATAGTTTGAAATGAATTGAGCGAGAATAGCGTCCCCCAAAGGAGTAGAGCTTGTTGCCGACGATGTTGCGCCGATGTCGAGAAAGTCGGTGTCGGTAGGGGCTGATTCTAGGGCGCGTGCAAAAATAGGTGCCGTTTCAGGTTCGCGGTTGAGCGCTGTCCATGCAAGCGCTCCACACAGCACCACAAATGATGCGCCGGCGATGACGTTCATAGGAGAAAATGCCACGCCATGTATGCGCTCACTCATGACACTGATTATAGCAAAGGAAAATGCGGGTTTTGTGTCTACAAGCCGCTACTGGGGAACATGAAAACACTCCCTCCGTCCCCCGGGGAAAACGTCACACTGTACGACTGAAATACTTGCGCCAAGGAGACGAATTTTTTGGCAAATTCCTCGGCGGCGCTGTTGTATGTAACGATTGCATCAAAGAGAGCATCGTTTCCTTCCGTATCCGATATGGTTGCCAGTTTGGTGCCGATATCGCGGTATGCGGCGACAAGTGACTTGTGCGCGCCAATCGCCTGTGTCGGTGCTTCAAGAGAGGAGATAGTGTCTCCCACGCGCGCTAAGTCGTTCCCTAGTTTTTTGAGCGCGGCCTTTGCCTCGAGGTTTTCGGGCTGCTCCATGTGGTTTTTGAGTATTGAAGGTTGGTCCGGATGGGTGCTCTCGAATGAAATAATCGTATCCCCCACTTCATTCCCATAGAGATAGAGCGCGTCTTGCTGAGCTGTGCGCGGTTTTTCGAGAGTAGTGGTAGCGATAAGTCCGCTCGGAATAAAAGAATATGAGGAGGCGGTTGTATCGGCGCCCGGTGATGAGTTTTGTTTTGCTGGCTGCGCAAGCGCGGCGAGAAGCTCGCCAAAGTCGAAGTTTTCACTTGCGTCTTGCGGTCCTGTTCCCACGCTGTTTTGAGTCGAGAGAGGAATGTAGCCCAGATTCTCTACGCGTGTTGAAGGACCAACATACGTTTCAGGTAGGAGTGTCGCATCCCCTGTTGAAACGCTGTGCACGTAAATGCCGCCAGTACTTTCCCATGTGGCGCTCACGCTGCGAGATATGGGTGCCGCGAGTTGTGTGCGTACTACTAGGCCGCCCACAATAAACAGTGAGCAGGCGACCACGAATGCATCGAGATACGGGTGAGAACGAAGCCACTCCATGTGAGTAGATTATAGCTCCCTGCAGGACACGTGCTGTGGCGCTACTGTGTGTAGCACTACTGTGGTGCAGCGACGCTATGATACGATTCTCGTATGTGCACCCGTATTGCGGTACTCTGTATTAGTATTCTGGCGCTTCCCGCGCTCACCTTCGCATTTCCGTTTGGCGGCCAAATAAATCAGATTATTTTTTGTTACAACAACGCGATATATACAAACCTCGGACCACCGCGTGGCGGACCTTTTATTTGGACACCCTCGACGCGCACGTATCGTTTTGGACCGCCACAACGTAGTGGTCAGTGGCTTTTGGGGCTTGCGGCACCGCCGTACTACTGCATCGTTTCCAAACAACCGATTATCGTGTGGTCGGGAATACTTATGACGATGGAGGGTTCGAGTGGGGCGCCAGCGCCTGCCTATGTTCCGGGTCAGGGCGCGAGTGGACTGGGTGGAGTAAGTGGCCTCAATGGTGGCGGTTTTGGTACGAATACTACTGTGCAGGCGAGCATTACCCACGTGGTTATAAGCGAAATATATGCCGAACCCGATACTGCTCGCGGTGGCACGCCTGCGCATGAATGGATTGAATTGTTTAATCCCACAGCATCCCCTGTTGATATATCGCGATGGGTAGTGAAAACAGCACAATCCACACAGAGTCTTCCTGCAAATATCGCCATCCCCGCTAAAGGGTATGTGGTTATTGCGCCGAGCGCAGCAGTGCGCACCGACTGGAACCTCTCAACAAGCACGCAGGTTGTTGTTGTCGAGAACGCGTTTGGTGTTGAGCTGCGTAGCGCGGGAGATCGCGTCTCTGTGCTTACCGAAACAAGTAGCCCGGTAGATGCGCTTTCTTGGGGCGATGATGTGAGCATTATGTCGCCAGCGGCAACCGCGCCGAGTGTGGGGCGTGCACTCATACGCAGTTCGCTTGCGCGCGATACCGATGTTGCTCAGGAATGGGTTGTCACTTCTGCTCCAACGCCTGGTCGATAATTACGAAAGTGCTTCTGCAAGCTTCAGCCACGTGGACAGCGGAACGTCTTCTGCGCGCACTTTTGCATCGAGCTCGTTGTTTTCGAAGGCGGTTCGTACACGTACAGCATCGAATTTTTTCGCCAGATTGCCGGCGAGTATTTTGCGCTTTGCGGCAAAGCCCACATGTACGACGTCAAAAAATAGACTCTCGCTCACTGTTTCAAACGAAGTGTGTGAAATATTTTCGATAAGAATAATCGCAGAGTCCACCGATGGTGGTGGATTAAAATTCCCCTTCCCCACTTTGGTGATGATGCGCGGTGTGCCAAATGCTTTTACCGAGAGCGAAAGAATGCTTTCTTTGCCATCGCGCGCGACGATGCGCTCGGCCACTTCTTTTTGTATGAGGAGCGCCATCGCGCGCGGCTGGTGCGCAGCGGTGAGGAATTGTCGGATAATCTCACCGGTGATGTAGTACGGAATGTTTGCTGCGACGACGTATGGGCTGTGGGGTGGTACAAAATCACGCACATCGCCGGTGCGGATGTCGATGTTTTTGCCACTCAGCTCTGTGCGCAGCGCTTCGGCAAGTATCTCGTCTTTTTCTATGGCGATTATGGGAGCTCTCGTTGCGAGCAGGTGCTTGGTGAGTGCCCCCTTGCCCGGGCCCACTTCAACGATGCTTTCACCCGGACGTACTGCGATTGTCTCGGCGAGAACCTTGGCATAGTAGTCGTTCGCGAGGAAGTGTTGGCCCAGTCGTGCGGCGGTTTTTCTTGCCATGGTGTTCATTATGCGCCGCCCACCCCCTTTCTGGAAGCACGCATGATGCCCTGCTGGGCATCTGCTCCCCTCGCGCCAAGCGCTGCGGGCAGGCTTCCAGAAAGGGGGTGGGCGGCTCTAATCTATAAATACGTCATCAAGCAGATTGCGCTTGGGGCGCGAACGCACCACGAGCCGTGCGTCTATGTCGTCTATAAATTCAGAAGGTAGCGTGCGTTCGCGCTCGCCGTACTTGAGGCGCTCATGTGCGTAGCTCAAGAAGAGTCGTGTGCGTGCGCGGGTAACGGCAACATAAAAAAGTCGCCGCTCTTCTTCTGGTTCGCGCGGGCGATCTCCTTAGCGCAGCGACGGAAAG
>JBDKGA010000057.1:0-32925 GCA_039798465.1 Candidatus Parcubacteria bacterium
GCCTGGAACGAAAAGTTTGCCGCCGACTACGCAGCGCTTCCCGAAGACAACTAGTCTTTGTACATTCTCACCAAAACAACACCCCGCGGGGTGTTGTTTTGTGTATATGGATTATTGGTGACCCTACCGGGACTCGAACCCGGGTTAACGCCTTGAAAAGGCGCTGTCCTAACCCCTAGACGATAGGGCCTTGGCCGATACTATAGCGTATTTTCTGTATAAAATAAACATGGTATCCTATGCCGACACGGAGAGGTGGCCGAGTGGTCGAAGGCGGCACGGTGCTAACGTGTTAGGCGGGTAAAACTGTCTCCAGGGTTCGAATCCCTGCCTCTCCGCAGTATGAAAAAATCAGCGAGCGTGCCTGCGTATATTTCGGCGGCACCTCCTGCCGTGCAAAAGAAATTACGCGAGATGCGGGCGATTATCCGCACTGTCGCTCCCAAAGCAGAAGAGAGCATCAGCTACGGCATGCCGCAGTACAAACACAACGGCGTTATCGCGTATTTTGCGTACACCAAAGAACACATTGGGCTCTATATTCCCCCGCCAATTGTGGCCCAGCACGCAGGGGCGCTTACTGGGTACTCGACATCAAAATCCGCCGTTCGCTTGCCGCTCGAAAAGAAACTCCCTACAGCACTCATAAAGAAGCTTCTCCGAGCTCGCATGCAATACAATGCGCGGCAGAGTAGCTAGCTCTGCACAAATATTCCCGCACCCACAATGAGCATAAAGAGAATGAGCACAAAGGCCGGTGCAAGTATCACGTAGGCGGCTTGACCCGAAGTGATGCCCGCTATCTCACGCAATCCAGCACGGTACACTTCAAACACATACAGCGAAATGGCGAGGACAATCAGGCCGCCAACAAAGCTACCGGTAGTTCCCAAAAACGCCGAGATAAGTTCGATGGCGGTGAGAAGCAGGGTTGTGCATGTGCCAAACACAAGCGAGAGCGCCAGCACTTCGCGCTGCGAAAACTGTTGGGCGGTATATTTGTTGAGCAAATGCAGCGCAATATGCATATATATGTACCAGCCCGCAAAGAATCCAGCGAGCCCCGTTGCAATAGCTCCCGGCGAAAGAGAAATACCGCCCCATGCGATAGAAGTAGCGAGATTGAGTACAAACAAAAACAGGAGGGTTTGGCCAATTGCCTGATTCGAAAACGAAGCAAGCGTTGCCCTGGTTGGATACGAACGAAACAGTGCGCGGTACGATGTAGTAATGAAAGAAGTCATGATGCAATCATTATACGGGAGTAATTCACGCGAAGCGACAAATGATAGTGGAAAACAGCGGGCGCCCCTTTGGGGCGCCCGCATCTCCCTTCTCACACACTGCACTATTCCGTACGGAATGTTGCAGAGACCGGTGCGCCCTCGGCGCTCACGAGGAGAGTATCGACGTGACGGTCAAACTTTTTGTCGCCGTTGTCCATGTAGATAACCGCCTGGTACACATCACCCATGGTGGTCGCGCGCAAAAGTGGCACGGAAAGATTTTCTCCACTTCCGTTAAACCACGCAGCACCAAGCACCCAATCATTGGTATCTTTTATTGCAACCCACGAAGGTCGCTTGAGTGTCACCTGCGAAATCGCGACAGAGGTACCCGGCGCCTGATCTTCTACACTCACCGTCTCGCCACCAGCTATTTCTGAATTCTTGATAGTAGGAACAGGTGCGGATTCTTCCTGTTTAAGCATCTCTTCTTCGGTAGGACCCGCATCATCTCCTACGACATGCGATGCAGGACGCTGCTTGCTTATGCCCCACCCCGCCAAAATAAGTATCGCGAGTATGATGCCTCCAGTAATCAACCAACTCTTGGTCTGCTGTTCCATACAATACAAATTACAATAAGTAGCTCCAGTGTACTCGGTGCTTTGTAGCCGTCAAACACTTGCTACTTCATCAAAAGTATTGTCTCGGGAGGCATCGCCTCTCGAGCCTCAGATTAGAGACCGAGTGATTCTCGCGTAGCAGCGCCTTCGCGCAAGATAGTGGGTGTTCCATGTGCAATATCCACTACAGTCGAGGGTGCGCGTACCGGCAATACTCCTCCGTCGATTGCCAAATCGATAAGCGACACGGCAGGACCAAGCTGCGCAAGTATCGCGCCCAAACTCTGCGGCGGAACAGTGCCGCTTGTATTTGCGCTTGTCGCGGTAATCGGTCCACCAAAAGCAGTAATGACCGCTTCACACAGTGCATGCTGTGGAATGCGAAATCCAAACGTATCAATGTCTCGTGCGATTCCCCTTTCAATGCCCTGCTTCTTTTGTGCAACCACCGTTACTAATCCCGGAGCTTTGGCGAGCAGTGCTGTTCCAAAATCAGGTATCTCTGCGTAGTGCGCCGCCATTTCTACATCTGAAACAAGTGCGTGAATCGGCTTTTTATCGTCGCGACCTTTTATTGCATATATCGTATCCACCGCTGCATTGGAAAGCGCATCTGCCCCCAAGCAATACAGCGTGTCGGTGGGAAAGAGTACGATACCTCCCATGCGCAACACCTCGGCCGCTTCGGTAGCGATTGCCGCTAGTGTTTGTTCAGAAAGTTTTCGTATAAACATGCTCGTATTATCCACATTTAAAGGCATGTTGCACCACTATTCGTATCCCTGGGTATATTATAATACTGTATGCGTTCTAGATTCGAATCTCTAAAGAAAGAGGCTGTAGCAATGCGCCGCCGCGGAGCATCTATCAAGGATGTCTCGAAAAAACTAGGAATCCCCTTGTCCACACTCAGTTACTGGTTTCGGACTGTTCATCTTACCAATCGTCAAATGGCACGCTTGAAAAAACGTAACGATTTGGGACTCATAGCCGCTCGCAAAAAGGCTGTAGCGTGGCATCGTGCACAAAAAGATGCTCGGTTGGCCACGGCACGGAAAGAAGCCCGCGTCTCGCTGGCACAGATTGATTCTTTGCACAGAGAAACACTAGAGCTTGCTCTTGCTTTTCTGTATCTCGGTGAGGGCTCAAAGAAGAATTCAAACACGGCGCTCGGGAATTCGGATCCGCGTATCCTGCTATTCTTCCTTAACACTCTCGAGCAAGTCTATGGATTGCCTCGCTCGGCTTTCAAGTGTCATTTGCACTTACGTGCAGATCAGGACCCAAAACAAATGACTCGCTATTGGTCATGTACGCTGGGTATACCCCAATGCAACTTTTTAAAACCAATCCTAGACTCCCGCACCCGCGGCAAAACAACCTACGCCCACTATAAGGGAGTCTGTGCCCTCTCCTGCGGCCATGTGGAAATTCAGCGCAAATTAATGTATATTGCTACCGAGTTTTGCGATACGGTCGCGAAACATTCTCGGGCGGTTAGCTCACTTGGTAGAGCGTCTCGTTGACGTCGAGAAGGTAACAGGTTCGATCCCTGTACCGCCCACAAAGAAAGTACTGTCTTGACTGAGCTTCACTCATCCTGCAAGAATCCGCCGGCCTGATGATTCCACAGCTCGGCATAGATACCGCCGTGAGCAACAAGCTCTTCGTGAGTTCCTTCTTCTACGATACTTCCCTTGTCGAGTACGACGATACGATCCATTTCTCGCAGCGTAGAGAGGCGGTGTGCAATCGCAATGACCGTTTTCCCCTGCATAAGCTTTTGCAATGCCTTTTGGATAAGCGCCTCGCTCTCGCTATCGAGCGAGGCAGTTGCCTCGTCGAGAATAAGTATCGGTGCGTTTTTCAAAATCGCGCGCGCTATAGCAATGCGCTGGCGCTCGCCGCCACTCAGCTTGACCCCGCGCTCTCCTACGAGAGTATCGTATCCCTTGGGTAGTCGAACAATAAAATCGTGTGCAAAGGCAAGCCGCGCAGCCTCTTCGACTTGTGCATCGGTTGCCTCTGGATTTCCATATGCAATATTCTCGCGCAGCGAGCGATGAAAGAGTACTGCTTCTTGCGGCACCACAGCAACCGCCGCGCGTACCGAATCCTGCGTTCCTGCTGATATGTTTTGTCCGTCAATAGAAACAACCCCGCGCGTAACCTCGTAATGCCGCAGAAGCAATTTGATCAGTGTCGATTTACCGGCGCCACTCTTGCCCACCAGCCCCACTTTTTGATGAGCAGGAATGTGGAGCGAGAAATCGGAGAGAACATGCATATCGGTCCCCGCGTAGGCAAAGGTAACCTTGTCGAACGAAAGAGCTCCGTCGACAATGCGGAGGGCTTTTGCATTCGGTGTATCGACAATTTCATGTGGCAAAAGAATTTCATCTAAGCTTTCCTCAATCTCACCCCAGCGCTCACTAAAAGTATTGATGTGCGATGCAAGAAACACAAAAGAATCTTCAAGGCGATATATCAACGCAATAATCAGTATCGTATTGCCGGGAGTGAGTACACCCGAACCGGTGAAATAAATTGCCGCATACATCATGAGCGCGGCAAAAAGCGATTGAATGAAACCATTGAGGAGTAGTGTATTTTCTCCGAAATGCCAGTTGCGCAAACCAGTATCACGACGTTCTGTGATCACATCTTTGAGTCGCGCTAGTTCGTAATCACGGCGTGTGTACTCTTGCATGGCTCCGATATTCGAAAGAAGATCCACCGTTGCGCCAGTAAGCTTGGTCTCAACCGTTTGCGTGGCCTTTGAATATGGGACTCGCCTCCGCGCCCAGTAGAGATTAAAGACTATCGACACACCCACCCACGCAACAAACGCAAGCGCAAAAATCGGATGCGTAAGGTACATGAGTATGGTGCTCCCGATCACCGAAATAACGAGCTTGAGGAATTGCCACAAAAATGTCTCAACGAAATCACGAACACCATTAGCTGCGTGGGCTATTTTGTTGGCCAACGAACCAGCAAAATGATTTGAAAAGTAGTCGCGGCTGTGTAGTGTGATATAAGAACCCAATACTTGTCGCGCAGTGGCTCGCACGCCGGTTGCCCAGTACGAGCCGACAAACCCCGAAGACCGCCACAAAATATCCCGGAAAAAAGAAGCGAGAACAAATGTAAGCCCTGCCCACACAAGTGCCTGATACGAACCTGGGTCTTGTGCAGTTGCTGCCGAATCCACAATCATCTTGAACGTATACGGCACAAATGTGCCAAGCGAGTCCCCGAGAATTACACAGAGCACCGCAAGCCACATCGCTTTTTTATGCGGTTGCGAAACAAACCAAAAAAACTTGAGAGGATTAGTACTCGTAGGAAATGTGTCGAGCCACATGCTTTTCATTCTCTTAGTATACCTCGCAAAAATTGTGCACTGATGCTAGTCTCTGTGTGATGAAGATACTCGCCATAGAAACCAGCTGCGACGAGACCGCCGTGTGCATCATGCAGGCTGAGGGCGCGGCAGAAACACCGCACTTCCGCGTACTGGGCAACGCGCTTCTTTCGCAAGCCGAAAAGCACGCGCAGTATGGCGGCGTATTCCCCAATCTCGCAAAGCGTGAGCATCAACAAAATCTCGTGCCAATACTCGCCGAGGCACTGCGGCAAGCCGACATGCTTGTTTCTGGCGCAACGAACGAACAGCTCCTTACCGAAGTGGGCACGATTCTTTCGCGTGAACCCGAGCTCCATACGCTGCTCGACGAATTCTTGCGCTCATACAAAAAGCCGCCAGTAGATTACATCGCCGTCACGCACGGCCCCGGGCTCGAGCCCGCACTCTGGGTCGGCGTAAACTTTGCAAAAGCACTCGCCCATGCCTGGAATCTTCCTATCGTTCCCGTAAATCACATGGAAGGGCACATACTCGCCTCGCTCGTGGAAAAGAAAAACGAGGCATTAGAGAGTAGAACAATAGAATATCCCGCGATTGCACTGCTCGTATCGGGTGGACACACCGAACTCCAGCTGGTGAAAAAAATCGGAGAGTACGAGCTCCTGGGCCACACGCGCGATGATGCTGCTGGCGAATGTTTTGATAAGTGCGCACGGCTCATGGGGCTCCCCTACCCGGGCGGGCCAGAAATTTCGCGCCTCGCTGCCGAAGCGCGTGCAAGCAAGCTTCCGCCAACCTTTGCACTACCGCGCCCCATGCTCGATTCGAAAGACCTGGATTTTTCTTTTTCGGGACTCAAAACTGCTGTGCGCCGCACACTCGAAAAGCACGGTGCGCTTTCTGAAGACGAAACTCGTGCACTTGCCCGCGAAGTCGAAGATGCAATCGTGGACGTACTTATCAAAAAGACGCTTGCCGCAGCCGATGTGCACAATGCACACACCATAATCGTCGGCGGCGGTGTTTCGGCCAATGCCCATCTGCATCTTCGCCTCGCCGAAGCAGCGGTGCAGGCGGGCAGCGCGGTCTTGTTCCCCCCGCGCGAACTCTCGACAGACAATGCGGTAATGATAGCAATGGCGAGCTATGCGCACGCGCTCCAGAAAGAGCTTGCCGACCCATCGCACCTCAAGGCTCAAGGCAATCTGAAGCTGGTATAGATATACAAAAGAAAGAGGCCGGTGTTGTCTGCGGGGAGACGAACACCGGCCCGCTTTTCTCCCTCGTCGGGACCACAAGGGTCCACGTGCAGGAGATAGCGTGTACATAATACATCATACTAAAATTATGTCAAGCTATAGCCTCTCTGCCCTCGTGCTACGATTCCCCTATGCCAAACGAGGGCTACAAACCTAATATTCCCGAGGCCTTTCTTAAGGCTTACGATTCGACGAGCGAAGAGCCCGCTATCAACGCACTCTGGGAACAAAGCAGCTTTGCCAATCCCGACACCTGCGTAGAAAAAGGCATTACCGCGCCCGATGCTGAGGCCTTTACCATCGTCCTTCCCCCACCAAACGTAACGGGCACCCTCCACATGGGCCACGCGGCCATGCTCGCTATCGAAGATATTTTGATTCGCTACGCGCGCATGCAGGGTAAGCGCACACTCTGGATTCCGGGGACCGACAGCGCCGCAATCGCCACACAATCCAAAGTCGAAGGCGAAATATACAAAAAAGAAAAGAAAACTCGCTATGACCTCGGGCGCGAAGAGCTGCTCGCGCGCGTCGCCGCATTTGCCGAAGAGAGCAAAGACACCATCATCAATCAGGTGAAGCGCATGGGCGCCTCGCTCGATTGGTCTCGTTATGCCTACACGCTCGACGACACCCGCTACAAGGCAGTGATGGAAGCATTTGTGCGCATGTATGATGCCGGACTCATTTACCGCGGGAATCGCATCGTAAACTGGGATCCCAAATTGCAAACCACGGTGAGCGACGACGAAATAGAATATGTCGAACAAAAAGACCCCTTCTACTATTTTACATACGGTCCGTTTGAGATAGGTACCGTGCGCCCCGAAACAAAATTTGGCGACAAGTATGTGGTAATGCATCCCGAAGACGAGCGCTATGCACAGTACAAGCATGGCGACACAATAGACCTCGAATGGATCAATGGCCCCATCACCGCAACCATCATCAAAGATGAGGCTGCCGATATGGAATTTGGTTCGGGTGTCATGACGATTACTCCGGCACACTCTGGTATCGACTTCGAGATAGCGCAGCGCCACGGGCTCGATATTGAACAAGTGATAGATGAGCGCGGCATCCTCCTCCCGATTGCCGGCGAGTTTGCAGGTACTCATATCAAGAAGGCGCGCCCGCTCATCATCGAAAAACTCCAGTCCAAGGGCTTGGTGTCGCGCGTCGAAGAAAATTACGTGCACAATGTCGCCACCAACAGCCGCGGAGGTGGCATGATAGAGCCGCAGATAAAAAAGCAGTGGTTTATCGCGGTCAACAAAGAATTTACTATCCCCCATTCCGAGATTCCGGGAATCGCGAGCGGTAGCACCACGACACTCAAATCGATGATGCGTGCATCGGTAGAAAGCGGCGCAATACAAATCGCACCCGATAGATTCGAAAAAATCTACTACCACTGGATAGACAATCTCCGCGATTGGAACATCTCGCGCCAGATTTGGTTTGGCCACCGCATTCCAGCGTGGTTTAAAGGCGACGAAGTAAAAGTCCAGATTGATTCCCCGGGCACAGAGTGGGCACAAGACGAAGACGTACTCGACACCTGGTTTTCCTCGGGCCTCTGGACCTTCTCGACACTTGGATGGCCAGAAAAGACCGAAGATATGCGAACATTTCACCCGACCTCGGTCTTGGAGACTGGCTACGACATTCTCTTCTTCTGGGTAGCACGCATGGTGCTTATGAGCGGATTTCTCACCGGCCAAGTCCCCTTCCGCCAAGTCTACCTGCATGGACTTGTGCGCGACGGCCAAGGCCGCAAGATGAGCAAGAGCTTGGGCAACATCATCGATCCGCTCACCATGATAGATAAATATGGCGCCGATGCGACACGTCTCTCGCTCGTTGTGGGCACGCAGCCTGGGAACGATCTCAAGCTCTCCGAAGACCGCGTGCGTGGGTACAAAAATTTTGCCAATAAGATTTGGAACATTTCGCGTTTTGTCCTCGAAAGCTGTGAAAACAAAAACTTGGGTGCAGAACTTTCTGAAACGGATGCGAAATTGGTAGATGAAGCGCGCGCAGTCGCAGCCGAGGTGGGCACTCATATAGAAAACTTCCGCCTCGATTTGGCGGCCGATGCTATTTATCACTTTGCGTGGGATAGGTTTGCTGCAGAGATTATCGAGGAATCCAAAGCAGTCATAAAAGCCTCCTCGAGTCCCTCGGAGCAAGCGGCAGCACATAGTCGCGCGCGCATGCTCTACGAATCGCTCGTCATCATCTTGAAAACCCTCCACCCCTTTATGCCGTTTGTTACCGAAGCTATCTGGCAAAAGCTTCCGCACGATAAGGATTCCGCTATCCTCATGGTCGCCCGCTGGGTGCGGTAGACACGCTATAATCTCTCCATGAACGACATACTTAGCATTCTCGCGGCAGCTGCAGGGGGGCTTTTGCCCGCGCTCGCGTGGCTCTGGTTTTGGCTTCGTGAAGACAGCAAAAATCCCGAACCACGCAAACTTATCGCACTCGCCTTTCTCGCAGGTATGATAAGCGTCGCAATTGCGGTGCCGGTAGAGCTCGGTATCAAACAATTCCTCGAAGCAGGATTTTTGGGTGCATGGTTTGCAAGCTCTGTGGTGGTCTACAGTATATGGTCTGCCGTGGAAGAGCTCGTGAAATACGGCATGGCGTATCTCACGGTACTCCATCGCCGCGAAGACGACGAGCCTATCGACCCAGTGATTTATATGGTCACCGTCGCTCTAGGATTTGCTGGTGCCGAAAACGTACTCTTCTTGCTCTCACCACTTGCCGGTGGCAACGCTGCACAAATAATCGCAACGGGTGACTTGCGTTTTGTGGGAGCAACACTCCTCCACGTACTCTCTTCAGCACTGATTGGTGTCGCACTCGGTCTCACCTTTTATGCCTCGCGCAAAGTGCATTACACTGCAGGCCTCGTTGGTACCTTTTTGGCGATGGGCCTCCACATGGTGTTCAATTATCTTATCCTCAACACCCCACCGGAATATGTATTGCGCACATTTTCGTATGTGTGGCTCGGCGTAATAGCACTCCTCGCTATACTTGAGTACATCAAGCGTATTCACCCACGTAGGTAGAGGCGGGGACATGTGTTTGAGAACCTCTGCACCACAAGGGTACTTCCATTTCTCTAAGCGGGGTACCGCTAAGAGAAATTGGTCGCACGCGACGGCGCGAAGCTGAGTTATTTTCCAGCAGGAAAATAACGTGTTCGAGAACACATGTCCCCGCCGGAACAATGAAGGATGTCCCCACCTCTTCGCCTATACGAGCCCTTTTTCGGGTATACTGATTTGTATATGGCGCGGTCATTCTTTTCTAAACTTACCGGCAAAGACGATCAATTTGAAGACTTCCTCCCCGACACTGGCGACAATCGCAGTGTCTTTGAAGGCGAGGGCGACAAGCGACACGCACATCTCAGCGTGAAGCCAAAAGCATGGCAGCACGAAGACACCGGCGGCGAACTTGCTGTCGATGTGTATCAGTCTGGCGATGCGATTGTGGTAAAAGCACTCATCGCAGGCGTTCAACCAAACACCATAGATATAAATCTCAGCCGCGAAATGGTTACCATCTCCGGCTCTCGCCAAGAAGAGCGCGAAACAGAAGAAGACAACTACTTCCAGCGCGAACTCTACTGGGGCTCTTTCTCCCGCACCATTCTCCTCCCCGAAGAAGTCGACGTGGATCTTGCCGAAGCATCAGAAAAGCATGGTGTGCTTATGATTCGCTTGCCTAAGATAAACAAAAAGAAAGAAATGAAGCTAAAGGTCCGCGCCCGGTAATCATGTATAAAAGGGAACGGCCTCCGCGTTTGCGAAGGCCGTTTTCTCGCACCACTCTAGTCCTTTTCTAGTTATTTCTCGCGGGAGGAGAAAACATACAAAGAGTGAGAGCGGCACCCATACCAATGATTTGATATAGAAAGCCGATAGGTAAATCCAGTGCGCCTTTGTCCGACAATTCAGGGAAAGTCTTCTTTAGGAAGATTGTTACGAAGACTGACAGAATCGCCGCGAAGATGCCGAAGGCGAATGTTCTCGATTTCCTGCTAACCAAGAGTCCCCAGCCGATGAAGAACAGGCCGAAAAAACCAGTCATAAATGCCAGAATTGTAGCGCTCATGATTTGACAGCTTTCGCTGCTCCCTAATTTTCTACTTCTAGTCTGAAGAAATTATACCACACTCTCCCGCAGCGCACAATACTCGCACTGGGCATCGTCGCAGCGACTTTCCCAGAAGCTGAGATTGTATATTTCGCCCGCAACACGCGAGATAGTGCTCTGTAGTTCCCCTACCGCCTCTTTGTCGTACGCAAAGGTGTGCGTAGCAGTGGCACCCTTGCCGTCGGGCTCGATAAACTCCAGCGAGAGCTCTCGAGGATGCTCCATGCCAGCAAGCTCGAGAAGGATGCAGTAAAAATCGAGCTGTCGCTTATAGTCGCCCGAAGCGGCTTTTGTTTTTCCTTCGAGCTCGTTGCGGCTCTTGTGTTTGCCTGTTTTGTAGTCGATTACGTGGAGCGAGCCGTCGGTGCGAAATTCTATGACATCGAGCAATCCTCGCAGGAGCACTCGCTCGGGATCACCTCCCGCGACCGGCAGGTACACCTCAAACTTCTTTTCGCAGACCGCACTAAATTCAAAATTCTTTTCGTGCCGCGCATGCCAATCGGTCAGTGCGCGCACCCCTTTTTTGTGCGCATCGGCATACGATGCTGGCGCAAAACCTTGGCTGTCGATTGAATCCTTGAGGTAGCCAAGCAGCACCTCGAGCGAGGGGTACTTTTGCGTAGAAGCCGCCATGTCGCGGAAAAGCCGCAACGCATTGTGCAATGCATTTCCATACAGCGAACTCGAGGTGGGCTTTTCGGGCACACGTACCAAATTGCGATAAAAGTATTTCCACGGGCACTCGAGATAATTGTTTAACGCTGTCGCAGAAATACCTTGCTCGATAAACGCGTCTTGGAGAAACGCCCTATCTGAAAGCGTGTCGGTCTGTGTTGGCTTGAGTGCAAATGTATCCTGCGGTGCAATACTCGCCTCAAAATCGTCTGTATCCTTCCGCACAATGAGCGCCGAATCTATCTCGAGCATAAATTGGGCAATGCCGCTCTCCTTGGTGCGGGTACTACTTGAAATCCCGTAAGAGACCGAAACATACCGCTTGGCGCGCGTGAGTGCGACATAAAAGAGCCGCCGTTCGTCTTCGATGTCGGAGTCCGTAGCCTCCGCCGTAAAAGTTTTCTGCGTAGAGCTGTCTGAGCGCAGCGAGTTCTCGGAGCGGGAAACTTTTGCGGCGGGGGTACCCGCACCAATCAGCGTCGAAAGCGGCAGTTTGTCGCGCGAAGCCCTATTCCCCCAGTGCGCATCACGCGCGTGAATAATGTACACATACTCGTACTCGAGCCCTTTGCTGCGATGCGCCGTTACGAGGTGTACGGCATGCTGCCTCTCTTTTGGCTGAGTGTCGGGCTCTATCTCAATGCCGTATTCTTCGTAGAGTCCGAGGTCATTTACAAAATCACGCCCGGTGTAAAGCGTTTTACTGCTCGAAAGAACTTCGAGCTCGCGTGCAAGACCGCGCACCGCGCTCAATATAGTAATTGCATCCGGTCGCGCGAGGACGTGGTTTAAAAATCCGCTCTTGTGTAGCAGTTGGTCAAAAAAGTCACGCGCCGATTCCTCCTGTGCGCTCGTGCTCAAAGCAGCAAGAACATCTGCTGCCTCGCTCACCTTCTCTACATCTCGCACTTTTGCCTCGGCAAGGTGCGTGCGGGAGGAAATAACTTCGTAATACGGTAGACGCTTCTTTTGGGCGTAGAGCAGTATTTTGTAGGTATCGTGCGTGTGTACGCCAAGCCACGGGAAATGCAGACTGTGTGCCAAGTATTCATCGTTGCCAATATGAGTACACAAGCGCACGTAGGTAAGCAGCTGCGCTATCGCATGTGTATCAAAAATATCGCTCTTGGAATCGAGTACGTGGAGAATGCCTTTGTGCGAAAGCGCACGCGAGATAGGGGCCGCATCGGCATTGGTGCGAAACATAATCGCAATGTCTCCGGCGGGCACCCCCTCGCCGATGAGGCGCGACACTTCAGAAACCACCCACGCGTTTTCGTTGTCTTCGGTGGTAAACGCGCGCTCTTCGAGCACAGCGTGCTGCGGGTGCTCTACCCGGCTCTCGAGCTTCGGGTGGCGCTCCTCGGGAATCGCCTCTTTCATGAGTGAGTGGGCAGCATCGAGAAGTGCGCTCCCCGAGCGGTACGATTCGGTGAGGCGTATGAGCTTTGCCGTCGGAAACTTTTTGTGGAAGTAGGCAAAACTATCGAGCGAGGCACCTTGAAAGCGGAAGATGGCCTGCTTTTCATCTCCCACAATAAAAAGATTTGGCTCCGCATCATACGCCGCGATGAGTTCGAGCAACGTGTTTTGCGCACCGTTTGCGTCTTGGTGCTCATCGGCCAGTATGTACAAATATTTTTCTTGTATGAGCAGGCGAAACTCGTCGTCTGTTTCGAGTGCGCGCACCACCTCGCCGATCATGTCTTCAAAATCAAACTTTTTCTTTTCGGCAAGCTTGGCTTCGTACCACTCAAACACAAGCCCAAGCTCGCGCTCCTTTTTGAGCTTATCAATCCGCGTTTGCACCGCGCCTTTCATCTTGCCCTTGTAGGCGCCCTTTTCATAGAATGATTCGGGATCGTGCTCGAGCTCGCGCAAGAGCTTTTCGGTGGTGTTGAGCACATCGGCGGGTTTCTTGTGTTCACGCTTGAGCGTGCTCAGTGCCGAGCGCACCGATTGGACATAAAAGTACGGGTCGCCAAATGGCTTCAGCTTTTCGAGCTCGAGTGTGGTAATTGCCTCGCGAATAAAGAGAATGGATTCGATATCGGTAAGCGCCACCGAGCTTATGATGCGCGGAAAATATTCGGGGTGTGAGTGGATGATGTCATTGCAGAATCCATGAAAGGTGTAGATACCCACCTTGTAGGCCGTGGGGCCGATGAGCGACACCAGGCGGCGCTTCATGGCATCTACCCCCGCTTCGGTAAAGGTGAGCGCCACAATGCCATCCGGCGGGGTGTCGGTCTTTTTGAGGATATTGGCGATGCGGAGCGTGAGTATCTGGGTCTTTCCTGTGCCAGGGCCTGCTACCACCATTACCGGCCCTTCTAGGGCCTCTACGGCCTCCTTTTGGGCCCTATTGAGCTTCCCAAAGGCCTGGGCAAATGTAGCATCGTGGGAGGACATGGGGAGATTGTACCCTATTCAATACTCTCTTTCCGCGAGGTGTGCCTCGGGGCAGCTAAAATAAAATCGCCGCGGCCCTTGCGAACCGCGACGACTGAATCTTGCTGACTAATGCCAACCTTATCTGTAGTGCCGTTGGCTTTTCGGCCACCACCAGGGCCATTTGCCCATAGCAGAGTACGCTGAACGCAGTCCTTTAATCAGGACTGTCGGCAGAACAAAGACGACTAGCACAGTTGCTGCAAGTAGTCCTGCAAGCGCTGGAATATCACCAACACCCATGGCTTTATCTCCTCTGTTTGAGAACACTGATACAGAGACACCAAGCCTAGTGTCACCCATGCCACAGTACACTGCTTCAGCGGCTTATACAACTCATCTGGTTGTACCTTTGGCACCGGTCGCTCAATCTCTGCTTTAGGAGGCAGATAATCTTTGATGCCCAACGTATATACGAGCTGAAAAATCTGCATGTTCCAGAAATCGAGGTTGTGCACTGTATCCTGGATCAAATCAATCCACAGACGACAGAGATTTGCAGAGTATGCACAGCCAATTACACACCCAAGAAGCGAAAGCCAGTGATGTCCGCCGAGTGAGAGCCACACAGCTACCGCAGCAATACCCGCATGATTGGCCGAGAGCGCCTGCTGGAAGCGATGCAGATGTACCTGCATTACCACGCCCCTCGTATTGCTATTGCCAATGTATATAGGCCCTGCGTCAATTGGCTTTGGTTGTTCTTGAATTGATGCAGCCAAAGGAGGTACTGCAGGAGGCCCATTTTCTGAAAGAACTTTCTCATCGCTCATCTGAATCTCCTTTCAAAGAGCAGAACGATGGAGCGATTCTACGCCAGACGCCTCGTGCGTCAAGCGAGTCAACCGAAAAAACCAAGAAGTTTGCCAAAGGCCTGGGCAAATGTAGCATCGTGGGAGGACATGGGGAGATTGTACCGTTTGATGAACAACTGGACTACTGCGATGGGTTAGAATGGCGGTATGAGTATAGATCTCTCACCCGAAGAAAAAATTTTGCGGAAAGAAGCCTGTCTCTACATAGAAGAAAACGCCCCCGAACTCATACAGAGGTATATTTTGGACAAAAAACCCGTTCCACTAGATTTGCTTACTATTTTTATGGCTGGTTCACCGGGGGCAGGTAAAACAGAGTTTTCCAAAAGATTTATGCCGATTGAACTAGACAAAACAAATGACGCCCTGCGAAAGAAGCTGGCCCAAAACAGTATTGACATTGATGAGTATGAGACAATGCTCGTACGAATTGACGTTGATGAAATTCGGGAGTTTTTGCCACAATACCAAAAAACAAACCTAACATCGGGTTTGAAAGGTAATGCACACGTGATTCAAAAAGCAGCAACAAAGGGATTGGATATTCTTAGGGAATATTGTTTCGAGAACCATATTTCCTTTCTTCATGACGGTACGTTTGCAAATTTTGAAACAATGAAGAAGCTGGTCGACAAATCTTTGAACGCTAATAGGGCTGTTCAAATTTTCTTTATTGCAGTGGATCCGCTCGTGGCGTGGGAACTGACGCAGGCGCGCGAAGTTCTCGAGGGACGCAACATCGTCAAAACTAATTTCATCAAGCAATATTTTTTGGCACTTGAGAATGTGGGGCGAATAAAAAGAGAGTTTGGTGACAAAGTAACACTCAGCGTCATAGTTAAGAGTAAAGACCGTGGCATTGCTGATATCCAGTTAAATGTTGCTGATATTGACGTATACATTAAAACTCAGTACAATAAGGGAGTACTTACGATTTACTCGGAGGAGGAGTTGATGAAACTGATACCTTAGGTAAAATGTAAAAAACAGTATGTCGATAATATCTTTCTTTGGATTGAATAGAACAAAGCGCGCCAAACAAGTGCGAGATTTTGTTATGAAAGAATATTTTAATTCCGCAAGTCAAAAAAAAGCGATTACCAAGGCCGCACGCGAGTCGGCTGAAGACCAGCAAATCATGATGAAGCGGTATCGTGAGTTAGTGCGTTAGGCGGATGTCTGAGAAGTGAGACGGATGTCTCAAAATGAGAATTTCGTGGTCTCGCGCTTTATCGCAGCGCGGCGATACGGTATCTCCCCTATTATTGCGAACTTGGTTATCAAAAACTCACAATGTAATTCAAAACACCGGGAAGCAGGGCTCCCCCGGTGTTTGTTGGCGTACATGCGCACTGGTTTAAGACACTCGTGCACACGGCCTCGCGCAATATGTCGCTCGCGCTCGCTTGGCCGCGGTGTCTATCTGATACCTTTGGTATCCGATAACACCCCACATCAGCATCATGGTACTAAGCGATACGACGCTCGCCCACATGTGCAGCGTGACGAAACAAAACGCCATGATCCCCAAGCCGATTGTCGTGAGCACACACGTAAAGAGCGGCGGCTTTGCGGCGGGGTCGCGGAGTGTCGGAATGAGCGCAAGAACGAATCCTCCCTGCACACCCATAATCACCCAATCTTGCCACATCATACATATCTCCTCGTGATACGTTCCTGGCGCGGATTATACGCACTCTCCCTCATCGAGCAAGCCACAAATCGTTACTTCTTGTAAGGCACCCTCGCCTATGCTAAAAAGCATGCGGACTAGAAACGAGGAGCTCGAATAATGACACATCGCAAACAATTGCTGGCACCCGAAAGTATCGGGGCCATCACTCGCCCGCGCCTCATGCAAGTGGTAGAAGGGTTCGTTCGTGTACCAGACGGCAGAGTTTTTTGGGTCACCAAAACAAATGGTGTGACTAACCTGCATCCGGTTTTCGACGACAAGACCGTCTGCCGGAAGCCGACAGACGATGAGGAAAACCTCAATCAGCAAGTCTGGCTCGTTGACGCGCGGAAGCTCGGCATCGACAAAGCCGTATGGGCTAAACTATAGCGAGCCCTCGCAAGACAAAAGCCGCATCCCTCTTGGATGCGGCTTTTTGTGTCCAACGAAAATAGAAAAACCCCCACACTTTGTCTGAGCGGGGGTTTAAGAAAAAACTGCATTCATTATTTATTCGCGGCGACATCCCTGAATGAGTGCCTTCTCATCGAAGGCGCTGTAGACTTTGCCGTTCAAGAAGGTAGCCACCGCAATGGTTCGGTGATTTTCGACGAGCTCCAAAACCTTGAGTGTACCGTAGGTGTGCAGGACGCAACGCTTGCCGTTTCCTGCGTCCCAAATCATCGGGACGGTCTCGGGTAAGTCCACATCGCCTCCCGCCAATTCGGCGTGCACAGGAGTGTGTACAAACCAAATCGCCGCGATGATTGCGGCAACATATGCTTTCATGCTTTATTCCCTCTTTTTCCTACCTACACCGTGCAGGATAGGACTGGTATGATTATACCACGAAATGGTACTTTTGCAAATTTAGTAGCTCCTGAGCTGCTTTGCCTTTTCGTGGAAGCGGATGCGTTCGAGTGCTTTTGCTTCGATTTGGCGGATACGCTCACGAGTAACACCAAATTCGCGACCGACTTCTTCGAGTGTGTAGCAGATACCCTCGTCGGTGAGACCGTTGCGCATTTCCAAAATCTTGCGCTCCTTTGGAGAAAGCTCGTCGAGAATCTCGCCCATTTGTTCGTTGAGTATGCGGCGCGAAGCGTCCATGTCAGGGCTCGCGATGGTTTCGTCTGCGATAAACGAGCCGAGTGTCGAACGTTCGTCGTCATCTTCGCCCACCGGAGATTCGAGTGAGACGGTATCCTGATTAATCTTTTGTATCGTGTAAATCTTGTCTACTTCGAGACCCATCTCTGCGGCGATTTCTTCGGGAAGCGGATCACGACCGAGGTGCTGTGAGAGTTCACGTACTTTTTGCTTGTACTTGGCGATGGTTTCCACCATGTGGACCGGAATACGAATAGTGCGCGACTGGTCGGCGAGTGCACGAGTGATTGCCTGACGAATCCACCACGTTGCATACGTAGAAAATTTATATCCCTTGGTGTAATCAAATTTATCCACCGCCTTAAAGAGGCCCAAGTTCCCCTCTTGAATGAGATCGAGGAGCGTGAGGTCGGGAGAACGATTCACATACTTTTTTGCGATAGAAACGACGAGACGAAGGTTTGAGCGAGCAAGAATAGCGCGCGCCTCTTCATCGCCTGCAATAATGCGCTTGGCGAGCTCTTTTTCCTGCAAACCATTGAGAAGTGGGTACTGTCCGATTTCGCGCAAATACATCTGCACAGAATCGTACCCGGCATCGGAGCGACGATGCTGCAGCTTTTTCTTTTCGAGAATTTCGTCGGCACCGTTGTCGTCGAGCATGCTACCACCACCCTCGAGCACATCGATACCAGCGGTGCTAAAGCGCTCGTAGATATCTTCGAGCATCACCACATTGTCTTCGATGGTTGGAAATTCGCGGAGAATTTCGTCGTAGGTTACGTAGCCGCGCTCTTTACCAAGGCGAAGGAGTGCTTCTATTTTTGCACCGTCTTTGCCCTGCATGGTAGCAGCCGACATGCGGGCGAGAGCCTTGGGAGCACTCTTGCTTGGCTTTTGTATGACCTTTGGCGCAGGAGCTTTTGTGGTCTTGGAAGCTTTTTTTGGTGCAGTCTTTTTGGCAACCGGCTTACGTGCCGGCTTCTTGGTCTTTGCTTTTGTTTTGGTGGTCTTTTTTGCCATACGAAACGGTACAAATGACACAAACAACCCTAGGGTCCTAGGGTTGGCCTATTAGTAGCTACCGTTCTCACGCTGCCTATATTTCAAGGACGAAGAAGCTGAGTAGAGGGTAGAACAGAGGGATTCTACCTCGTTTCGAGTAGTTTGGCAATACGAGTTGTCAACACCCTGGAATGCTCCAAAAGACGCTCCGCCTCGGCCTGTTCCCCTGCCGCTTCGGCTCGACGCAAGGCTTCGGTGGTGGCAACGAGCTCGGCCGAGAGCGAATCACGGCGCACCGTGGCAAGCATCACCTGTACGTCTTCCACCGGAGAGCGCTCACTCCCAAATACTCGCTCTGCCTCAAACACAAAACGCTCTCGCTCACTGGGAGAAATACCGGCAAGCACAGTATTGCTCTCGCGCATGTCCTCGAGCTCTGCGCGCAATGCCGACGTGTCTATGTGCGGCTTGGAGAGTGATTCTTGCCACAAGAGTATACCGATGAGCTGGCCGATACGTGATGACTCTTTGCGAGCGACGTGTTCGGCCGTGGCAGGAGCGGGCGGTGGTGCCTGTGGGATTTTTTGCAGAGAACCCAGTACCGCATCGGGCGAAACACCCAAACGCTCGGCAATTTCACGCACGTATTGTTCGCGTGCAATCGGGCTTTGTACGTCTTGAACAAACGGCAGCACGATGGTCTCGACTCCACGACGAAACCTATCTTGCTGCGGCAATTTTTCGTGCAATACATCAAGGAGAAAAGTAACTATGTCTTTTGCGCCACGAATAGCGGCCCGCCACATCTCCGGCCCCATCTTGAGGATAATGTCGGCTGGGTCGGAGCCGGTAGGAAGTTGCGCAACCTTTACCTGGAGACCCATTTGGAGCGCTGCGCGTGCTGCGCGCCCCGCCGCTTTAATACCGGCCTCATCGGCATCAAGTGCAATCACCAGATTTTCGGTCATACGCTTAATGAGCGCTGCATGCTCTTCGGTAAAGGCAGTACCAGAAACTGCGACGGTATTCCCCCACCCCGCCTGATGAGACATAACCAAATCCACTTGCCCCTCGACAAGTACCGCGCAATTGAGTTTGCGCATGGGAATCTTTGCTTTGTCGAAACCGTAGAGCACTCGTGATTTATGGAAGAGCGCTGTTTCAGGACTGTTGAGATACTTAGGCGCCTCGGGAGATGCATCTGCACCAAAAATGCGCCCCGAGAAAGCGATGATGCGCCCTGCACTGTCGGCAAGCGGAAACATAATACGATTGCGGAATTTATCGGTAACCCCGCCGCGCTCATTTTTCTTGGCGAGCCCTGCATCTATCATTTCTTTGTCGGAAAATTTCTTCTCGCGCAAGTGGCGAGCCAAATCATCCCATCCTGAGCCTGCCCACCCAATGCGAAATGCGGTGATTGTTTCTTCTGTCATGCCGCGCCCAGTGAGATAGGCGCGAGCCTCTGGTGAGAGTTGTGTGGTATACCATAGCGCAGCTGCTTCCATGAGCGCAAAGAGTCTATCGCGCTGCTCGTCCTCGCTTTTATCAGAGCGCCAATTACCAAATTCGATGGGAACCCCTGCTCTATCAGCCAAGACCTTGAGCGCGCCCTTAAAATCAAGACCTTCAATCGCTTGCACAAAGGTGAATATGTCTCCGCCGACGCCGCACCCGAAACAGTGATACGAGCCACGTTCGGGAGAGACCATAAAACTCGGTGAGCGTTCATTATGAAAGGGGCAGCGCGCGCGCATGTTTTGCCCCGCTCGCTCGAGTTTTACATAGCCACCCACCACCTCGACAATGGAGAGCCTATCCTTTACCTGCTGCACTGTGTCGGACATACCTGCATTATGCGCTCTTGTGGAACAAAAAGAAAAGGCCCATGGAACACACGGGCCTTTATAGAATACACGCACTCTCACGGACACAAAAGAGCTCGCTGGCTCCGAGCCAAATACCCACTCCCGTCGATGCCCTTGAGTTCATTTTTGGGAATAATGAGAATATGGTGGTCGTCCGTACCCGAAAGCCTTGCAGCCTCGTCGGGAGTTATGTTGACGCGATAGGACCTGATTGCCTCGCCACTGAGGCGTACGTCTTTGATACGACTTAGTCTTGTGCCATCAGCATTAATACCGAGTTCCCGCAAGAGAGACCGAGCACCATCCTCTGGTGCTGCGAATCCATCGATTTGTATAGACGGCAAAATCCATTCGTCAGACGAACTGTCCCTTGGTTGCACGAGTAGCAATTTTTCGGGCCGTGTACCCAGCACAAAGATGGCAAGAAACACCACTTCCGGCACAAACGGTTTGAGCATTGTTTAATCCTCCTGCTATGCATTTTCCTTGCGTATCATCAGGCACAAGAGCCGAAAATGCAAACACAAAACCCGGCGTGAGCCGGGTTTTGTGAGAGACACCAAGGAGAAAGCTTAGCGCTCCTCGTTTTGGGTCGCAGGAGTCATTGCAATGTCTTGCGCTGCAAGTTCGGCATTTAGGTCCACCATCATCGCGTGCTTCTTGCTGCCCTTGTAGGCAGTTCCAGCAGGAATCAGGCGACCAATGATGACGTTTTCCTTGAGACCAACCAAACGATCCACCGAACCCGATACAGCAGCTTCGGCAAGCTTGCGTGGCGTGTTTTGGAATGAAATCGCTGAGAGGAATGAAGCGCGCGTGAGCGACACTTCGGTAATACCGAGCAAGAGTCCCTTGCCTTTCGCAGGCTCTTTGCCAGCATCTTTCATTTCGTTGTTTACGCGCTCAAATTCGAAGTCTGCAACAATGTCTCCGGCAGAATAGCCAGTGTCACCTGGATTCGAAATCGAAACGCGACTAAACATCTGCTTCACAATCACCTCGAGGTGCTTGCGGGCAGTCGAAACACCCTGCAATTCATAGATGCGAGTAATTTCGGAGATGATATATTCCTGCGCCTTCTCACGTCCACCAAAGAGGAAGAGTTCTTCGAGATCGGCTGAGCCATCGGTCAGGAATTCACCCTTTGCGACATTTGCACCCTGCTTCACGACAATAGTACGTGCTGCAGGAATGCGGTATTCGGCATCTTTCTTAGCGGCCTTGGCAGTTTTTGCTGAGCTCGATTCCGGAAGGATGTGTATCACCATTTCGTTGCCATCTTTTTCGATAGACTGCACAACACCAGCCACGCGAGAGAGTACCGCCGGAATCTTTGGAGTGCGGCACTCGAAGATTTCTTCGACGCGTGGCAGACCCATGGTGATGTCACCGCCTGCAGTTGCCACACCACCGGTGTGGAAGGTACGCATCGTAAGCTGAGTACCTGGTTCACCGATAGCCTGTGCAGCAACAACACCGATAGCCTCACCCACATCGATGGTTTCGCCGGTAGAAAGATCCATGCCGTAACACTTCTTACATACGCCACGAGCAACACGGCACGATATTGGAGAGCGTACGGTAGCTGCCTGCGCATCAGAGCCTTCGATAGCGCGAGCGTCGTCACGAGTAAGCAATGCGTTGCGCTTGAACAACGTAGCGCCACCCGCAACTACATCTTCGGCGAGGACACGACCGCTGAGCCTGTCGGCAAAGCTGCCGCCCAGCGCATCCTTTCCAGGGCGCGCAATCATAAGACCCTCCTTGGTGCCACAATCTTCGTCGAGAACGACTACGTCGTGCGCAACATCGAAGAGACGGCGGGTAAGATATCCGGCGCGTGCCGTGTTGAGTGCGGTGTCGGCAAGACCCTTACGTGCACCGTGTGTCGAGATAAAGTACTCGATAGGAGTAAGACCTTCTTTGTACGACGCGACAACCGGGAACTCGATGATTTCACCACGCGGGTTGGTGATGAGACCCTTCATACCTGCCATTTGGTGCAGCTGGACCACCGAACCACGAGCACCCGAGGTGATCATGTCGTGAACCGGGCCTGTTTTGTCGAGCGACTCAACAACGTGCTTGCGCAAATCGCCGGAAACCTTGGCCCATATTTCGATAGTGGTGCGCTTGCGCTCTTCTTCGGTGAGGAGACCGTTTTCGAAGTTCTCCTGTTCGCGAAGAACCGCCTTGCGTCCTTCTTCAACAAGCTGTGTCTTTTCTCCTGGCACCACTACGTCGGCGAGCGACCAGGTGATACCTGCGTACGTCGCATAGCGGAAACCAAAGGCCTTTATCTTATCGAGGATAGCCGGAATACCATCGAGACTGTAGTGAGCTGCCAAATCACGCACCAATGCGCCCATGCGCTTGTTGGTGATTTCTTCGTTCACGTACGGGAAGTCTGTGGGAAGCACGGAGTTGAAGAGCAAGCGACCGACGGTGGTCTCGAATACTTTGCCGTCAAACTGAGCGTACTTTTTACTGTCGCCTGGCAACACTTTTATCTTGGCGCGCAAATCAATTGCGCCGAAATCGTGCGATGTGATGGCGGAGTTTGTCGAAGGAAATGCGCTTCCCTCTCCCTTGAGACCATCAACTGCCTTTGTCATCCAGTAACAGCCAAGCACGATATCAAGAAGCTTGGAGGCAACGACGACGTCACCCGAACCAGGCTTCAAGACGTTTTTGTTGGCCGACATAATCTGCGCAGCTTCGAGCTGTGCGTGTTCGGAGAGCGGTACGTGAACCGCCATTGCATCACCATCGAAGTCTGCGTTGTACGCAGGACAGACGAGCGGGTGGACTTGAATAGCATTACCTTCGATGAGAACCGGGCGGAACGCCTGAATCGACTGACGGTGCAGTGTTGGAGCGCGGTTCAAAAGAACGTACTTGTTCTTAATCGCCTCTTCGAGGATAGGCCATACTTCTGGAGCTTCGTCTTCGATAAGACGACCAGCACCGCGAATGTTGTACGCGAGTTCGCGTGCGAGAAGACCCTGAATGACAAACGGACGGAACAATTCAAGTGCCATGTGCTTCGGCAAACCACACTCATCGAGTGCGAGTGAAGGACCAACAACGATGACGGAGCGGCCCGAGTAGTCTACGCGCTTACCCAAGAGGTTTTGGCGGAGATATCCGTGCTTACCCTTCAGGTAATCGGCGAGCGATTTGAGCGCGCGACGCTTGCCACCAAGAATACCCGAGAGTCCAGCGCCGCGGCGCATGGAGTTGTCGAGCAGCGCATCTACTGCTTCCTGCAAAATACGCTTTTCGTTGCGCAAGATAACTTCTGGCGCATGAATCTGCATGAGACGCTTCAAGCGGTTGTTGCGATTGATGACGCGACGGTAGAGGTCGTTGAGATCGGATGATGCATGACGACCGCCTTCGAGTGCGACCATCGGGCGAAGTGCTGGTGGAACAACCGGCAAACGCGTGAGGAACATCCACTCAGGGCGCACGTCGGCGCGCTCGAGAGATTCGGCGAGCTGAAGACGCTTGCGGAGTCTGTCGCGATCGGCAGCAGAAGACTTCTCGAATTCAACACGAAGATTTTTTACCAATTCCTTCACATCAATCTTCTTGAGAATGTCGTAGAGTGCTTCTGCACCGATAGAAGCGCGGAACATTGCACCATATTTCACTGCAAAGAGGTGGTACGCAGCTTCGTCGAGCACCGCACCGCGCTGGATGGATTCGATTTCGCGCTTTGCCTTTGTAGCAAGATCCTTGAGGCGTGTCTTTTCGTCGGGATTGCTAGCGGCCTTGGTCTTCATCATGAGCTCGTTCTCGAGATCCTTGAGCAATCGCTCACGTTCACCCTCGTCTACAGAGGTGATGATGTATCCGGCGAAGTACACTACCTTTTCTACTTCAGCTGCAGAGAGCCCCAAAAGAAGCGCAATGCGGCTCGGAATACCACGGAGAAACCATATATGTGCGACCGGAGTCGAGAGGTCGATGTGACCCATGCGTTCACGGCGAACGATAGCGCGCGTGATTTCAACGCCACACTTTTCACACGTGATACCGCGGAAACGGATGCCGCGATACTTGCCGCAGTAACATTCGTAGTCTTTCTCGGGACCAAAGACGCGCTCATCGAAAAGACCGTTCTTTTCGGGACGCTGGGTACGGTAGTTAATCGTCTCCGGCTTGGTTATTTCACCAAAGGACCATTCGAGAATGCGATCAGGAGAAGCGAGTCGCATCGCGACTGCTTCGAAATCCTGTGGAATCGTGTCTTTCTTTTTGATGTTCATAGACGTGGTGTGTTAGTGAGAACGACGCGTCGGTGCTGGTAATGGTTCGGTACCTCCTTGGAATTCAATGTCGATACCCAAGCCGCGGAGATGGCGCACCAAGACATTAAATGTCGCTGGTGTATTGCTCTCTTCGATGCGCTTACCAGAAACGATTGCATCAAAGGCTGCAGAGCGACCCAAGATGTCATCGGACTTGATGGTAAGAATTTCGCGGAGCGAGTATGCAGCACCGTAGCCCAAGAATGCCCAGACTTCCATTTCTCCCACGCGCTGACCGCCGTTTTGTGCCTTTCCACCAAGCGGCTGCTGGGTTGTAAGACTGTAGGGACCGATAGAACGCATGTGTATCTTGTCTTCCACCATGTGGTGCAGCTTGAGCATGTACATCACACCAACCATAACTGGCTGTGCGAATGCTTCGCCGGTGCGACCATCGAAGAGTACACGCTTACCACTCTCAGCAAGACCTGCTTCCTTGAGCTCGTGCTTGATTTCATCTTGCGATGCGCCCGAGAACGAAGGTACCACTGCCTGGTAGCCGAGCATTTCTGCGGCAATACCGAGGTGTGTCTCATAAATCTGACCGAGGTTCATACGGCTCGGGACGCCGAGTGGTGTGAGGATGATGTCTACCGGATTGCCGTCCTTGTCGAATGGCATATCTTCTTCCGGCAAGATGCGAGAAATAACACCCTTGTTACCGTGACGACCAGCGAGCTTGTCACCCACCGAGATGGTGCGGAGCTGTGCGACTTCTATGTGCACGCGCTTGATGACACCGCTTTCGAGAGTGTCGCCGTTTTCACGCGAGAAAACTTTGACACCAATGACGCGACCACGCTTGCCTCCTTCCATACGGAGCGATGTGTCCTTTACGTCTTTCGCCTTCTCTCCAAAGATTGCATGGAGCAAGCGCTCTTCTGGCGTGAGCTGTGTCTCACCCTTTGGGGTTACCTTGCCCACCAATATGTCGCCGGGGCGCACTTCTGCACCAATACGTACTACACCGTCTTCGTCGAGATTGCGGAGCTTGAATTCAGATACATTTGGAATGTCGTGCGTGGTTACTTCTGCGCCGAGCTTTGTGTCGCGAACAACACAGATAAACTCTTCCATGTGGATTGAGGAAAACTTTGCTTCCTTCGCAAGCTTTTCCGAAAGCACGATAGCGTCTTCGAAGTTGTTACCGAACCACGGGAGGAATGCAACGCGAACGTTTTGACCAATCGCAAGCTGGCCTTCCACCGAAGTGGAGGTGTCAGCAAGAATGCCGCCCTTTTTCACGGTGTCTCCCACGCTCACTGTTGGGCGCTGATGGAAACATGTAAAGCCGTTGGTTCGAGAGAAGTTGACGAGTGTGTACTCTTTGTTCTTTCCGGAATCCTTGCCCTTTACCACAACGCGCTGGGCATCAGCCACCATGACCTCACCTGCCTCTTCAGCAAGCACGAGGCGACCAGAGTCTTTTGCGGCAGCAGATTCAATACCTGTTGCAACATACGGAGCCTCAGGCACGGCGAGTGGCACTGCCTGCTTCATCATGTTTGAACCCATGAGCGCGCGGTTTGCGTCATCGTTTTCAACAAATGGGATGAGCGATGTTGCGACAGAGAACGGCTGATTGGTTGCAACTTCGATATATTCGACGTTGTCGCGTGTTACTACTGTTGGCTTTCCGCCTTTGCGAACCTCAACAATGTCCGAAGTAATTTTGCCATTTCCATCACGAACAACAGCCGAGTGAGCTATAGCGTACTGCTCCTCTTCGAGTGCGTTCAAGTAATCGATTTCGTCGGTGACCTTGCCCTTCACTACTTTCGCATACGGTGTTTCGATGATACCGAATTCGTTTGGTCGTGCGTAGAGAGACATGTGCAACACGAGACCGATGTTCTTACCTTCTGGTGTGTGAATCGGGCACACGCGGCCGTAGTGCGACGAGTGTACGTCGCGCACTTCGAGGCCAGCGCGCTCAGAGGTAAGACCGCCGCGACCAAGTGTGGAGAGGGTGCGGAGATGTTCGATTTCGTCGAGAATGTTGTACTGCTGCATGAGCTGCGAGAGCTGGTCGGTCGTGAAGAATTCGCGCACCGCAGCTTGGAATGGTCGTGGGTTTACAAACGAAACCGGCGTCGATGTCTCGACGTCTACCATTGCCATACGATCCTGAATGTTGCGCTTCATGCGCGAGAGACCAATGCGCATGCGCTGTTCCAAGAGCTCGCCTGCAAAACGCACGCGGCGGAAGCCGAGGTGATCGATATCGTCCCCTTCTGCGTGTGGGTTCGCATTGAGTTCGGCAATGTGCTCGACGATGCGCGCAATGTCATCGGCAGACAATGTGCCGATTGCCAAATCCTTATCGGCAGTCGAAAGACCCCAACGGCGATTGAAGTGGAAGCGACCAACGCGCGAGAGATCATAGCGCTCTGCAGAGAGAGTCGATTCAACGTGCGTCTTTGCACTGTCGGGGTTTGCGATATCACCATCGCGCAAGCGGCGGTAAATCTCGACATAGGCCTCTTCGACAGACTTTGCATGGTCGTGTGCGAGCGAAGAAGTAATCGCGGCATGTGCAGCGCCCTTTTCGAAGCGTGCAAGCATCTCTTTGTCGGTCTTAAGGCCAAGGATGCGCAAAAGCGAGGTGACCGGGAAGCGGCGCTTGCGGTCAATCTTTACGTAGATACCACCGTCCGGGTCAGATTCGATTTCAATCCACACACCGCGACTCGGGATAATCTTTGCGGCAAAATAGTTTTTGCCCTTGAGTGGAATAGACTCAAAGAACACGCCGTAGGAGCGAGCGAGCTGCGGCACAGCAATGCGCTCAACACCGTTGATGATGAAGGTTCCGTGAGCTGTCATCCACGGGAAATCGGCGAGAAAGATTTCCTGCTCCTTCTCTTCCCCGGTTGTTTTGTTTTTGAGCTTAGCAACGATAGAGAGCGGTGCCTCGTATGTTTTGTTGAAATTCTTAGCATACTGCTCGTCCCATCGAACATCACCAAAGGTGAATTTCGCAATCTTGAGCTCAAACTTCTTGCCCGAATGATCGGAAATCGTTGCAAACTCTTTAAACACACGGTCTGCACCGTGTTGCACAAAATCGCGGAATGAGCCGATTTGGCTTTCCACGAGATTTGGTAGCTTCACGAGCGGTTCGCGAAAACGCCCAAAATACTTCTGCGGCCTGTCACCAGTTTTTTTTGCCATGCTTCATTATGTGAATCTTCCACACACGACTCCACTCGTGTGAGAAAGATACGTATAAAGACTCTCCTATTAAAAGCTCTTGTGGAAGAAGAGCGGGGAAACGTCTTTACGTACTTACCAAGAATCGCAACTATGCCGCAGGTTGCGTACGCAAATATGGGCGGAAGTGTACGCGAATATCATTTGAGTGTCAAGGGATTTTTTGGGTGCCAAAAGCGGAGTGGGTAAAAAAAGTCCAGGCAGCTTGGGCCACCTGGACTCTCCACAAGAACACGACGAGGTGCTTCAGTCGAAAACTTTCCGTAGACCAGGAAACAGGGCGCAAATTTTGGTTTTTGCCTGATCCGAACCTCGTTGGACGAGAAGAGCACACGCTTGTTCGCGGGCCCTTTGCAATAGACTCATCCGAGAGTCTACGAAAAGGATGAGCATCATTGCATCTCGTTCCTGGTCGCTATCGAGATGACCGGTAGTAATATCCTTGAAACCCGCCACGCGCAAATTTACGACACGAACGGCGCGGAGCAATTGCTCCTCCTCGTTCGATGTCTTGTCACGAACGCAGTCAAGGGCCGTCAAGAGACGCTTGGACCTCTTGCCGTCCTTGCTAGCAGGATTGAGCCCAGCAACTCGGGCGCGCATTGCGTCTCGAGCTTCGTTGAGCACCTTGGTACGCTCATCAACTGGAGCGGGTTCTGAGTGGACCAACCGCGGTAACGGTCTTGTCATTAGTTCTTCTCCCTATGTAATGCCACATGGACAACCCATTGTGACACTGGCTTGGAAAATACGCCGAAGTTGACGTGTCGTCAAGGATTTGGAGTGGATTTCTTTTTCCACTTTTCTATTTCAGCATGGTTTCCGCTCAAAAGAACCTTCGGAACCCGGTACTTCTTCCCCTTCCATTCAAGCACCTCGGGGCGGGTATACACTTCGGGGCTCGAGACACGCGAGCGCTCCAGGGATTCAGCCTTACCCAAGACACCCGGCACAAACCGCGCTATGGCATCTATCATCGTTGCGGCTGGCAATTCCCCGCCAGTAAGCACGTACGGTCCCACCGACACTTCTTCTGCTCTGAGTATTTTGCGCACGCGTGCATCGACACCCTCGTACTTTCCACTAATAAACACGATGTCTTTTTTCTTTGAAAGCTTTTTTGCCATTTCTTCATCAAATTGCTTGCCTTCGGTGGAGAAAAAAATAACTTTTGCACCCTTCTTACCCTTGAGTGCTGCGCTCGCCGAACGGAGCATGGCATCAGGCTCAAGCACCATACCGGGCCCGCCACCATAGGGCCGTCTATCTACCCTTCCGTATGTGTCTTGTGTGTATTCTTTGGGGTCGTAGTATGAGACCTTTATTTTTTTGTCCTCGCGAGCACGGCCAATAATCGAGCTCTGTAAATACGGCTCGATTGATTCTGGAAAAAGTGTAACGATATGAAAGTGAATCATAATTCTGAGTGAGCGCGGACACATTCCGGAAGCCCCTGGAGGCGCGACGGCGCCGGAAGGAGAAAAAATTAGCAAAATTTTTTCGTGTTTCCGGAATGTGGTCGCCGAACGAATTCTTACTTCAACGAATCAAGAACATCGTCAAGATCACGCATCTGAACCGGGGCCTTTGGTTCGCGAGCAGGAATATCCGCGAGCGTCCCGCGGTCACCGTCATCTTCTGATGAATTCATCGAGGAGGCCGGCTGAGAGCGCATGCCACCTTCTGGTTCTTCTATCTTGAGATTAACGCGCGCATCGTGCTTCATGCCAACCACGCGCAAAACAGTACGGATAGCCTTGGCTGTCGCGCCTGAGCGCCCAATGACTTTGCCCATGTCGTCTTTGTTTACTGCAAGAGTAAGCAGTACACCGAGCTCGTCAACGGTGCGATTGATCTTTACATCCTCTGGGTTGTCTACAAGAGACTTAACCACATACTCAAGAAATTGCTGATCGAGTTCCATAGCGGGAAGAATTACGGTAATGACAATATGATACGAGAAAAAACGCCTGCCGTCAAAAGACGGTGAGGAAAACTAGGCGTTCTCTGCGGGGGCTTCGGTAGCAGCTTCTGCAACCGGTGCTTCAGCAGGAGTCTCAGCTGCCGCAGGAGCCTCGGCAACCGGTGCTGCAGCCTTTGGAGCCTCCTCTACAGGAGCTTCCGGAGCAACAAACTTGGGCAATACGTTTATCTTTTTGCCAGAGACAATCTTTTCGGAAACGAGCATGTTGTGCACGGTCGGCGAAGGCTGTGCCCCAACAGATATCCAATATTTGATGCGGTCTGCTTTGAGGGAGCGCTTCTTTCCGCGCGTATCGTATGAGCCTACCTGTTCAACAAACTTACCCGCCTTTGTAGAGCGAGCATGTTCAATAACGACAATACGGTAGGTCGGGACATTGATGCGCCCTGTGCGCTGCATTCGGATTTTCAACATAAGTGCGGAGAATGTACCACGAGCTGGGTTTGTACGCAATAGAGCCACCTATCGAATATCCATCTGGCTCAAGACTGCAACACGTTCGGCGATGGGTGGATGGCTCGAAAAGAGCTTCTGAAAGAACTGTCCGGCAGCATGAGCCCCAAACGGATTTGAGATAAAAAGGTGTGCTGTTGTAGCAGAGGCGCGCTCCATGGGAGCCGCATACGAACCTATCTTTTGGAGCGCAGAGGCAAGGCCTTCGGGATAGCGCGTGAGGAGTGCACCGGACGCGTCGGCCAAGAATTCGCGACGGCGTGATATAGCAAGCTGCATGAGCTGCGCCGCAAGTGGAGCAAGTATCATGGCAAGTACCGCGGCAATGGCTACCAAAGGACCGCGGTCGCGATCATCGCCGCCAAAATACGATATCTGCATAAACACATTGGCCAAACCGGAGACAAATCCCACCAAAACCACTGCAACGGTCATCACCAAAATATCGCGATTCCCGATGTGCGAAAGCTCATGCGCAAGCACGCCTTCGAGCTCACTGCGCTCCATCATGCCCAAAAGGCCGGTCGTCACGGCGATAGCCGCATGCTTGGCATCGCGCCCCGTTGCAAAGGCATTTGGCGCCGCATCTTCAATGATGTACACACGCGGCTTCGGGAGCCCGGCAGTGATTGCCAAATTTTCTACAATGCGATGTAGCTCGCGATACTGCGTCTCGTCGGCGGGCACTGCCCCCGCGCTACGAATGGCAACTTTGTCGGAATTCCAGTATGCCCAGATGTTCGTAAGCGCAGCAAAAATAAGTGAGCCCCAGAGAACCGCCTGATTGCCAAAATAAATAGATGCCGCCCAGCCAACCAAAACCACGAGGCAGAGAAAAACCGCCATGAGTGCGTAGGTGCGCCAGACGTTGTGTGATGCTTGAGTGTAGAGACTAGCCATAGTGGTATACTAACAAAAAACTATGAGTATGGAAGGATGGTTACCAAAATTGCGCACCTTTGCCGAGGCTGAGGGGCATGAGGGGCCGCGGGATATCCCTCTTGCAGAAATAATAGCCGACGTCGAGCACGCAGGGCGCGCGGCGCAAGAAACCGTTCGAGCGGGCATATTGGGCGCAGGAGTTGTGCTCAGTGCCACACAACCTGCCACTGCTCAAGAACACGCTCGTCCACACACCAGTGAGCAGGTAGTGCGCTCAACGGGACAGCTCGCACTCGACAGTCTTGCTTCAGACGCGGCCCAGGGAGAACATGCAGCGGCACACGATGTCATAGCGGGCGCAGAACTCGCCTGCCTCGAAAAGAATATCTACAACGAGGCGCGCGGAGAAATAGATGAAGGCCAACTCGCGGTTGCGTTTGTCACCATTGCACGAGCGATGAGTAAAAAATTTCCAAACTCAATTTGTGGAGTTGTGTATCAAAACAAACAATTCTCGTGGACATTTGATAGAAAAATTCTGGAACCCCGTCCAATAGACGGGAAAAGGGCGTCTCACATAAAGCGCCTACTCGGAGAGCTTGTGGCCGGGCAAAAACTCGAAGATGCGGCAACACTTCTGGGCATGATGCTCGGACTCCCCAGCGACACGCTGTACTACAAGCGCTCTGATTGGGATGAAACAAAGATGTCTCCCCAAACCGCCGCCATGTTTGCACGTCTCAAGAAAGTCGGCACCATTGGGCACCACGATTTTTTTACCGAGCCCCACTAGCCGTACCGGCAACTATTTGCGGGCTTGTGTTTCGAGCCACAGACTTGCGGCACGAGAAAGAGCACCAGCAAGAGAGGTAATCTGAGAAACCTTGTCTGAGATATCGTGCTCTGAAACACGTATCATCTCTTTATAGACTGCCGAAGGAAATTCGGTCTCGGACGCAATAAAACCCACGCCAGAGCCGCCCGCAATAATGCGATCCTTCGCAACTTGTGCCACCATTTTTTTGAACAGCATAACATCCTGAGGAGGCAGACTGTTCGCAACAAAGGCAAAAGCGTCGCGCTGCGGTGTTTGATTCTTAAAAAATGAGTCAATAAATGCAAGAAGTTTTTCTTGCTCAACTCGCACACTCTCAGACATGCGGTCCGTGAGTTGGGTGCCTTTATCGCTCATGGCAGGAGAAGCCGCGGCGACATCTCCGCGTGCATCAACTGGCGTTGGGGCAGCAGCATTGAGCGCGACTGCAGCGGCGGCTCCACGAAACCATTTTTCGAAGCCCATACCTTAAAACTGCACCTTTACTGGCTCTTTGGCCGCCGATTCGTCTTCGGTGAGCGTAAAGAAGTCCTTGGGAGTGAATTTACCAAAACCAGCAATGTAGCTCGCAGGGAACATTTGAATCGCTGCGTTGAATTCTTGTACGACGCTGTTGTAAAAGCGGCGTGCTGCCTGCAATTTGTTTTCGGTGTCGCTGAGTTCACGCTGGAGCTCGAGAAAGTTTTCGTTGGCCTTGAGGGTGGGATAATTTTCGGCAACAGCAAAGATAGATTTGAGGGCTCCAGCGAGCATGTTTTCTGCTTCGGCGTGCTCGGCTGGTGTGTGCGCGTTCATGGCCCGCGTGCGCATCTCGGTTACTTTTTCGAAGGTGCCTGTTTCGTGTGCGGCGTATCCTTTTACGGTATTCACCAGGTTTGGAATAAGGTCGTAGCGGCGCTTGAGCTGCACATCTATATCTGCCCACGCACCCTGAATGCGCGTAGAAAGCGTGATAAAGCGGTTGTACATACCGATTGCCCAAG
>JBDKGA010000058.1:0-14215 GCA_039798465.1 Candidatus Parcubacteria bacterium
TCGTTGCGATTATGCGCAATGCCTGCGAACAAAGCGGACGTCCGGATGTTCCTGTACTCTCGTTTGTATCATCTCTTGCAGAAGCACTCGCTCACGCGAGTGGCAACATATGCATGCTCGAAGTAAGCGGAACAGGCACCGTGCCTACCAACACTTCTCTCTCGCTCATTGTCGGGCCCGAGGGAGGATTTTCGAGCGATGAATACGCGCTCTGCACCGAAAATAAGGTTGGAAAAATATCGCTGGGTTCATACACGCTTCGCGCCGAAACCGCCGCGATAGCGGGACTCGCCAAAGCCCTCACGTAAACTATATCGCTCCTGTATTTCTAACATATGTTAGAAATACAGGAGCGACGAGAAAATACTGCCGTACTAAACTACGAGAAACGAGAGTAACACGTTTACTCCAGTGCCTCTATTTGAGCACCAAGTGCATTGAGGCGTTCGTGCAAATTTTCGTACCCGCGATTTATTGGGTACACGTTGCGCAAGAGCGATTCTCCTGGAGCAGCGAGCATACCAATGAGAAGGAGGGTCGCTGGGCGGAGTGCCGGCGGCGCATCAAGCTCGGCTGCATGGAGCGCTGTGGGGCCTTTGACGAGTACTCGGTGCGGATCAAGCTGCTGCATCGATGCTCCGAGACCTTGCATGAGCATGTAGTGCTTTGCACGGCCATCGTAGACCCAGTCGTGTATCATCGTCTCCCCCACTGCTTGCGTGGCAACCGGTACAAAAAATGGGAGATTGTCCATGTTGATGCCCGGGTATGGTCGCGAGGCAATCTTTTCGGGCGGTGCTTTGAGCTCAGATGTATGCACACTCACGTCGGCCAGTACCGTATGATGATTTTCGGCGAGATAGTCGGCGCCTCGTTCATATCGCAAACCCATATGTCCGAGTGTCGCTAGCTCGAGCTCCATAAAATCTATCGGCACACACTTGAGGACAAGCTCCGAGCCCGTGGTCGCTGCAAGCGCGACGAAAAACATTGCTTCTATAGGGTCTTCGGTGGGATACCCGACCACATCGGCGTCTATCTCTTCGACACCGTATACAGTGAGTGTTGAGGTGCCAATGCCGTCGATGCGTACCCCACAGCTTTGCAAAAATATGCAGAGGTCTTGCACCATATAATTTGCACTCGCAAATTTGATACGGGTTTCTCCAGGGATGAGCGCCGCGGCCATGAGAATATTTTCGGTTCCCGTGTCGCTCGCCTCGTACATGATTATTTCGGCAGGCTTTTTGTCGCGCGCCTCGACATGGTAGGTGTGCTTTGTTTCGTCGCCCTCCACGATAATCCCGAGCTGTCGTAGTGCATCTATGTGTGCACCCAGGCTGCGCTTCCCCAAATCGCATCCTGATGGTGCCGGCAAATCAAACGAGCCAAATCGGTGCGCGAGCGGGCCGATAAACATAGCTATCGAGCGTGTCTTTTCTGCCGCACCGCGATTGATGTTGTCGAGACTAATCTGCTTGGGTGGGGTGATGTGCAAATCACCGGTGTCGTCCCACACGAGTGTGACACCGATGGATTCGAGTACTTCGATGAGGCGCTTCACCTCTTCGATGCGCGGCACGCGACGAAGCGTGGTGGTGCCTTTATTGAGAAGCGCTGCGGCAAGAAGCGCCACACTCGCGTTTTTTGAAGTGTTTATTACCACTTCGCCCGACAGCTTTTTTCCTCCCGTTATGCGGTAGTTCATGTGGAATAAGTATATCGTGCTTTGTGCGCCAGGTAGGAATCGGACCTACGACCTTTTCATTATCAGTGAAATGCTCTACCACTGAGCTACTGGCGCATCACTATCAGATGAACCAAAGGGTTCATCTGTGGACACGATAGTAGCAAAAAAGCGCTGTTTGTGCTACTTTTCCGCTTACGGCAGGTCTATAGACGGCCGTATCGAAACGAAACCAAGGAGATTGAGATGCCCTCAAAGAAGATCGGTAACGACGGGAAACGTGATGGCGGCCATGCTACCTACAAGCCTGGCAAGAAGCTGAAGCGCAAGCAGTGGCGCGAAGCGGCCGAGCGGCATACGAACGATGCCTGTCGGCCTCGTGACACGCACGCGCATCGGGGCAACTAAGCCTCGCCAGAGCTCAATCATCATCGTTTCCAACACAGCGGCTCCAGGAGGGGCCGCTTCTCTTTTTGCACACAAAAAAACACCCATCGGATTCGCGCCGGGGTGTTTCGTTGTCTTTTCTGCGTAACGTCCGTAGCAACACACTCAGATCTAATCTATTCTCTTTTGTTCCGTCCAAACCACAGTCTTCCCTGTGTGCCACATGCCATTTATGGTTGAACATGATTACCCTTCTGTGGTCAATTGAGCCACAGAAATCGACGACGATTGTCTGCCCGAAGGCGACAACCTTCCGTTTTGGAATGAATCCACGAGCAGCTTCCGCTACCCGTGCCTTGTTACGACTTACTCTTTGTCATTGAGCTCGCCTTGGTCCACGACAAGCGTGGGCTTCGGGCGCTCCCAACTCCCCTGAGTTGACGGGCGGTGAGTACAAGGCTTGAGAACGTATTCACCGTAGTGTGGCTGACCTACGATTACTAGCGATTCCGGCTTCATGAGGTCGGGTTGCAGACCTCAATCCGAACTGGCGCCGCTTTTAAGGATTTGCTCCGTGTTACCACATTGCGTCCCTTTGTAACGGCGATTGTAGCGCGTGTGCAGCCCAAGATATCAGAGGGACACGCTGACTTGGCGTCATCCTCACCTTCCTCCCCCGTGAGGGGGCAGTCTCGCCAGACACTTGTAACTGGCAACGAGGGTTGCGTTCGTTACCCCACTGAAGGGAACGGTTCAAACCACGAACTGACGACAGCCGTGCATCACCTGTCCTGCACCTTCGAAAGCTTCCCTAGTTTCCTAGGGCGTGCAGCAGGATGTCTAATCTTGGTAAGGTTCTTCGCTTAGCGACGAATTAAGCCACACGCTCCACCGCTTGTGCAAGCCCCCGTCTATTCCTTTGAGTTTTAGCCTTGCGGCCGTACTACCCAGGCGGTCAACTTAACGCGTTAGCTTCGCCTCCCAGAGGGTCGATACTCCGGAAAGCCAGTTGACATAGTTTAGGGCGTAGACTACCGGGGTATCTAATCCCGTTCGCTACCTACGCTTTCGTGTTTCAGTGTCAGGAATGCGCCAGTGAGTTGCCTTCGCTTTCGGTGTTCCCCTAGATATCAACGGATTTCACCCCTACACCTAGAGTTCCACTCACCTCTCACACCCTCGAGTCGTACCGTTTCGCCCGCGTCTTCCCGGTTGAGCCGGGAGATTTCACAGACGACTAATACGACCACCTACACACCCTTTACGCCCAGTGATTCCGGGTAACGCTCGGGGCCTCTGTATTACCGCTCCTGCTGGCACAGAGTTAGGAGCCCCTTATTCATGGAGTAACGTCAATAACTTCCTCCTCCATAAAAGATGTTTACACGCCGAAGCGCTTCATCCACCACGCGGTATCGCTCGATCAGGCTTTCGCCCATTGTCGAATATTCTCGGCTGCGGCCCCCCGTAGGGGTATGAGCCGTGTCTCAGTCTCATCGGTGGGGGTCACCCTCTCAGGTCCCCTATGCGTCATAGCCTTGGTGAGCCATTACCTCACCAACTAGCGTGATACAAAGCAGGCCGCTCCGGAAGCGATAAATCTTTACTCTTGCGAGACCATCGGGAATTATCCGGCCTTTCGACCGATTATGCCCGACTTCCGGGTACGTTCCTACCTGTTACTACCTCGTCTGCCGTGGGTCTAAACCCACTCGACTTGCATGCCTTATCCATACCGCCAGCGTTCACCCTGAGCTAGGATCAAACTCTCAGTAAAAATCTCCTAAGAGATTCTTTGAGATTCGATTGCTCGATAGTTGCAGTGGAAAATGCGGGATATTCCCGCATCGCAAACCTGCATCTTTATTCTCAATAGGATGGACGGAACAAAAGAATATAGATTCTTTTGATCTGTTTAATTTTCTCGAAGACCTGTTACAGGCCTCGAGGACTTTGCAATTTGTGTTGCGTTTGTGTGTTTCTTACTTTTTGCTACTTCTTCTTCGTTTCGTATATTCGTATGTGAAGGTCCAATCCCAAGGCCAAGCCCTCCTCTGCAAGCAGCAAAGGGCTTTCGAAGGGCTTAAATCCTGAGGGATTTAGGCCAGCCACGGAAGTGGGAGAAGCTTACCGCGCCCTGGGGTCGGTGTCAATAGAAAGCAATACAGAGTGCCCGGCCACTGAAACGCGGCCGGGCACAAGACTGGTCTATCGAGCCCAGTAAACACCACGGAAACCACTGGCTGACCCTTCGTGGCAATACACATGCTGCCACAGACGGTTCCGCCCGTTCGCAAAAGCGGATTCCATGGAGAGGAGGTAGAATTCCCACATCCGATAGAATCGCTTGTCGAACTGCGGTCCGAGCATTTCGATACGCGGCCACGCGGCGACGAACTGGTCGTACCACGCACGGAGCGTTAGCGCATAGTCCCGAAAATCAAACTCGTGAAAATCGAGCTCGACGAGAACGTCTTCACTCGCACGCTGAAGACACGCACGAGAAGGGAGTTCGCTGTTCGGGAAAATGTACCAATCGAAGAACGGGTCAACGACAGAATGCTCCGACGGCGAGGCGATGTGGTGAAGTACGAACAATCCGCCAGGCTTGAGCAAACGGGAGACGGCTTGCATGTACGGCCGATAGTTCTTGCTCCCCACGTGTTCGAGCATGCCGACCGAAACAATCCGATCGTACTGACCGCTCAGCAGTCGGTAGTCGCTAAAGAGGAAGGACACGCTTGTTCCCCTGCAATATTCTTGTGCAAATGCGAGCTGCTCTTTCGATATAGTCACACCCGTGACGTGCACCCCATGCTGCTTTGCCATATAGCGAGCAAGCCCGCCCCAGCCGCAGCCTATATCAAGTACGCGCATACCCGGCTTCAGTCCGAGCTTACGGCAAAGCAGATCATACTTCGCAATCTGAGATGCGTGGAGATTCTTCACGCCGTGCTGCCAGTAGCCACACGTATACGCCATTGTTGGATCGAGCCAAAGCCGATAAAACTCATTGCTGAGATCGTAGTGCTGCTCAGCGACAATACGCGCGCGGGCTATGGACTGGAGGTTCATAAGCCGCTTACGCCATCGCCAGAAAACTTGCCACAGCTGCGAGAATTTATCAATCTGGCCAGAGCGCATAAGCCGATCAAACATGCCAACAAGATCACGGACCTCCCACCACCCGTCCATATACGATTCGCCTGCACCGAGAGATCCGTGCAGGAGTACACGACGAAAGACGCGGGAATCGCGGATTTGAGGATCCCACGAATGTGGCCCATTGAGCGTAATGCCTGCAACTGCGAGTATCCCGCCAAGCTCACGCTCAGCAGCGTGTCCAATGAGAACACCTAACATGGACATCTCCTGTGTTGTTGATAGAGAACATGAATATTCTTTATACCTTATACCAGAGTTCATCTATGTCTCGCAACTAGGAATTGTATTGATGGGTGTTGCCACAACTGTAGCGCTAATTATAGCAGCTGTAGAAATATGAGTGTATGAAAATACAACCCCTAGCACCGAGATGCTAGGGGCGTTTGGTTCAACATCATGTCGACGTCGAAACCGAAGGAACGGACTTCTTCCGACTGACACAACAGTATCGATCGTAGACATCCCTGGTCCAAAGACCGGGACCGGGACTCGCGTCGACGTCCTTTTTGTCGAGCTTGGCAACTTCGGCAATAATTTGCTGAATAGTGAGCCCTCTGCCGAGGGCGGCCTCCGCGGCCTTCCCCAAATCTGCCAAATCTTTACAAGAAATTTTTGTCATGAGACACCTCCTCTATGGTCCGAGGATTCGGACTCTGTGCGGCACTCTACGCTCTCAATACATCTTGTCAACAAAAACCCCACATGTTACTCTCGCCGTACGGTATGCACATACACGCAAATCTTTCCTATTGGTTCTGGTTTACGAGCCCCCTACGAGCGGGAGGATTGCAGTGATACTGGCATAAAACCAAAAAATCACTTCAGCCCCCTCTCTCGAAGGGGGCTGAACCTTTTCGGGCCGAGGCCATCTTGCGCGGTGCAAGATGCGAATACGAGGGAGATGCATATGGCACCACTCGAAAACCTGCATGATCTTCTCAGAAAGCATTGGGGGGCAGATTTTCTCAGAAATCCCCACTACGAGGAGGTCAAAACGTTCCACGACAAGGCCATCAAAAATGGTCGCGCACCTTTTCTCGTCAGAGCGGACGTACTAGACCGTCTGAAAAACTCCGACTATCAGGGACAGCGCAAGTGGTAACGCAAGGTCCGTCGCAACAATCTGCGGCGGACCTTTCTTTATGCCCCGAGCAGTAATTTCTTCACTTCTCGTTCCTTTTCATCAAACATCTCGATTACTTTTTTGCAGTACGGATTGTAGGCAAACACGTCTTCAAATAATTTCCCGTCTTTGCGCACACTTTCTACCGCATCAAACAAATAACCAAACGACACGGTATCAATATCTGTACGAATAAAACCCGCACGATGTATTACCTGCCCCACGTAGTGGGTGAGGAAAAGTGTCTCGGCAAGTTGCCTATCGTGCTCGTCAGCACTCTTCTCTACGACCACAAGCCCCACCCCTGCGAGCACTGTTTTTATGTCCTTATACTCCTGCGCCGGGAGCGTGTGTTTGCACACAACAACGCGTAAGCCTGCAAGCTCATTCCCCTGCTTTGCAAATGATTCCGGGCCAAACATAGGGTGCATGGCTATCCAGCGGTGAGTGGGCGCAAGGCGCTGCAATACTTCCACGGTATGCAATTTCACTGTCGCAATATCTACCAGAATCGTCGACCAGCTTATGAGCGGCAAAATAGCTTCAACGGTCCTCTCGAATGCATGGATGGGCACGCATAAAACTACTGCCTCGCATTTAGCAACATCGGCAAGCGAAAAGAAAAGCGAGCCGTCTACCTTTGCTTCGGGTGTATATATGCGCACCGTGCTTTCGGGCAAGAAGCGCAATACGAGCGCGTGCACAAGCTTGCCAAAGTGTCCGTAGCCAACAATCCCAACACTCCGAATCATGCCTTGCGCTCAGCAACTTCAATGAGAAGCGGTGTCGCAAGGAATATCGAAGAATAGGTACCCGCAATAATACCCACCAAAAGCGTGAGAGCGAAGTATTGTGTGGAAACTGGTCCCACAAAGAACAATATAGCGAGCGTAATGAGCACGGTGAGCGACGTATTTACCGAGCGCACAAAGGTTTGGCCAAGTGAAGTGCCCGCCGTTTCTACAAATGGCTCTTTGCGATTGCGCTCCTGATTGAGGCGCAAGTTTTCGCGCACACGATCAAACACCACAATCGTATCGTGCACAGAAAAGCCAAGTATGGTGAGCACGGCTGTCACAAAGAGTGTGTCCACTTCTGCTCCGAAGAAATGCCCGAGTGCCGCAAAAAATCCAACAGGAACAACTACGTCAAACATGAGCGTCACGAGAGCAATAGCACCGTAGACCCACGAAGAAACGGGGCGCGATACTTTGCGAAACGCAAACGCAATGAAGAGCAAGATACATGCGAGGACGAGCGCTATGGCGAGAATAGATTTGGTGCGCAACTCTGCGCCAATAGAAGGACCTATGTGACTCGTCTCCACAACACTCCCCTGAAAAACGCTCCAGGTGCTTATGGCACGTGCTATTGCAGCTTGCTCTTCTTGGCCATTGCCCGCAACGCGAATGTCGTATTCGGTTTCCCCTGCTGCGCGCACTGTAAAATCGGCCACACCTTCGGCAGTAAGTTTTTGATTCATTTGTTCGACAGACGGACGCTCACCAACAAAAGCTACTTTTACATACGTACCGCCAGTGAATTCGATACCGAACTTGAGTCCATACACCAACACCGAGGAAAGCGCCACAGCCGCGATGAGTGCCGTGAGTCCAAAGAAATAGCGACGATAGAGTGCGATAAACATACGTGATTAGCGAAGAGAGAGACCGCTGCTAAAGAGGAAGTGAACGAGCTTGTTCTTGCCATGCATACCAAGCGCATAGAGCAAGGTGCGCGAAACGGTAATTGCCGTGAGCATAGAGACAAGTACACCGAGTCCAAACACAAGTGCGAAACCCTTGATGAGCGAGGTACCGAACCAAAAGAGGATGACAGCTGTAATCATGCTCGAGATGTTTGAATCGCGAATTGAAGGCCACGCGCGAGCAAAACCATCGTGCATCGCTTCGTGTACATGCTTGCCATTGCGCATCTCTTCTTTCATGCGCTCAAAGATGAGCACGTTTGCATCTACCGCCATACCTACCGAAAGAATAAATGCAGCGATACCAGCGGCAGTGAGTGTGACGGGAATGATTTGGAACAGCGCGAGCGAGGCAATCGTGTACAGTATGAGCGCAACACCTGCAATGACTCCGGGCAAACGGTACCAAAACATCATAAAGATAATAACGGCAAGAAGACCAAAGAATCCTGCGCGCACACCGTCTTGTACCGCTGCGGCACCAAGCGTCCCCGACACTGTTTGCGTATTGAGCAGAGAAATAGGCACGGGCAGCGCACCGTAATTCAGGTTGCGTGCCAAATCCTTTGCTTCTTGTGGAGAAAAGCCGCCCGAAATAACTGCAGTACCATTCGGAATCACCTCGCGAATCACGGGCGTCGATATCGCACGACCATCGAGGAAGATGCCGAATATTTGTCCAACATTTGCGCGGGTGAGATCGGCAAAACGTTGTGCACCCTCTGCATTAAAATTCAAGACAACGACAGGTTCCTGCGAAAGACCGGCCTGACCCTGAAATTGTAGCTGTGCGCTCGCCAATTCTTTGCCAGTGATAGCGGAGGGCATGAACAAATCATTGACGGTCGAGGAGGCGCTTGCCGTTGCCAAATCAACACCAGGCTTAAGCAAACGAAATTCGAGAACGGGTGTTTGACCAATGAGCTCGATTGCCTTCTGGGTATCGGTAACACCAGGAAGCTCGATAATGAGGCGCTGTTCGGGGTTGCCCGTAATTGCACCGGCAGATTGTGTTTGCACCAGGGGCTCAGAAACACCAAAAAGGTTGACTCGTTTTTCGATGGTGTCACGAAGTGCCGCCATCGAATCAAGCGCTTCTCCCGCGGGAATCTGAGAAAGATCGGCTCGATACACAAGCTGAGTACCGCCCGAGAGATCGAGTCCGAGCTTAAAAGGGCGCCAACCTCCTGTTTGGGCGCTAAATACAAACCATCCTACAAGGGCTCCGATAATAAGAATAGCGAGTGCTGCCAATCGTTGCTTTAGCATAGTGACCGGCATTGTAGCTCAAAGTGAGGGAGAATCAAACCCTCTGCTCGTTTACTGTCGACGCAGCATGTTGAGAATAGAAGTTAGTATTTCTCCTATCGCTGCAAGCTGCGAGACGGGCGAAGAGAGACTCACGGGCGGATTTACCACGCACGATAAGTATTTGTATGTCGCATCACCGCCAAAGGTGCCATTGGTGCAGGTGCGCGTGAGATCGTTACTGGAACAAAGTTGACCATAGGGAACCGACGAGACTTTGTACAAATTGACCGATTGACCATTAGTGAACGTTTGACCATCTATGGTGCAGGAGGTGTCGTCGGTACATGATGCGCGCGCGTACGTAGCGCTGCCACTCAGAACACCATTTGAGCATGTGCGGGTTTGTTGATACGCAGAGCATAATTTTCCTGCTGGAGCAGTTGCTACCGAATAAAACACTCTGCTCGCACCACTAGAAAGAACAACATTGTCGAGTACACACTTCCCTGCCGCTGCCGGGGTACATGATGCATATTTATACGCATCGTTACCCGAAAACAAGCCATTGGTACACGTACGCTTGAGTGCATATGCGGAGCATTGTTCACTCGAAGGAATATTTTTTGCGAGATAGAAGGTGGAGGAAGCGGCCTCGCTGAGAGTCACTCCATCGAGTGTGCACTTATCGACACAGGTACCGTATTGGTATGTTGTTGTCCCGCCAAGCACTCCTGTAGTACAGGTGCGCGTACCGGCGTTGTCGGAACACTTCTTGCCTGCGGCAGGGGTACGCGAACCGTAAAAGGTACGGCTGCCACCATCCACGAGCACGATATTGTCGAGAGTACACGAAGACGCATCGGCGCATGACGCGTACTGGAACGACGAGTCGCCGCTCAAAACACCGTTGGTACACGAGCGCGTAGTGGCATAATTTGAACAACGGCTATTGGTTCCTGCGCTTTGCTGTGAGAAAAATTGACGACTCGTACCACTTTGCATAGTAATACCCGCAACCGAGCAGGTGCTTGTTGCAGCGGCACTGCACGACGCAAAACGATAATCGACACTACCCGAAAGAGAGCCGTTGGAACACGTGCGTACTATCGAGCGCCCGGCGCAAGAACTACCAAAGGGTACCGTTGCGGCGGTGAAAAATTCACGCGAGCTTGTATGCGGAACAGTTTGCCCATCAAGTACACACGAACTTGCAGAGCCCGAAACACATCCCGCAAAAGCAAAGTTTGCCGGACCATCAAGCATGCCATTGAAGCAGGTGCGTTGCTGCGAGTACAAAGAGCATGATTGACCAAAGGGAGCTGTCGAGGTGGAGAAAAACGCACGCGACTCGCCGTTGGCAAGCATGAGTCCGCCAAATACACATGAGCCAGCCGCACTTCGTGTACATGCAGAATACGCATACGTAGGACTTCCTGTCAGAGTCCCTGCATTGCAAGTGCGCACAACGCTATATTGCTCGCATGATTCAGTCGGCGCAACAGTTGCGCGACTATATCCGCGCACGGAACTTCCCGAAGGCACAACAGCGCCGCCAAAGAGGCACGATGGCTGACTCGGGGTAATCACGGGAGTAGGAACCTGTACTGGGGCTGTGGAAATGCGCGGGATAATCGTGGCTTGCGTATTTGATGAGCCAATTGTTTTCGAGCACGAAGTGCCGCGCATGGCCGCGCGCGTGCGCGGGCCCACCGCACCGTATCCATTACTCTCTGGAGAGCCCTTCGACACAAGCCCGTGACGCGCTTGCCACTTCTGCACTGCAGCGGTAGTGACTGGCCCATAGTAACCCGTAATCTCGCGAGAATAATCGCCGCTCTCTTTGAGAAATTCCTGGAGTTTTGATATGGGGCCTGGGCCGCCAATATCAAAATAGTTTGGCTTGAGGTCTACGGGAATATCGATACATGACTCAGACGAGGAAGTTAGGGTAGCAGGCGGCGTAACACCCTGTCCTCCCTGCTGCACCTGCGCCTGAAGAAGCGCAATGATTTGGGTGAGCTGAGCTATCTGTGCTTGTAAATCGTTTGCAGATTGCGCGGCGACAGGAAGAGGAATGATAAACAGAAGACCAACCACGCCCAAAAAACAGCGGGTGAAGATGCAAGGTGTATGCATGAGTCAATAGTAACTCACTCTTACAAAAATAGTACTCCCCTGTACACAGGCCAGACATGTACCACACAACGAGCAGGGTTATTTGCACAGTGCTTTCGCCCCCATCTCGAGATAGGCTGGCAACAGGTTCTTTGACGAATCAGTACTCAATTAATGGAGGTTACTATGGTATCTGCAACCGCGGAGACAGTGCGTAGCCGGCGTATCATTGTGCCGGCTTACTCTATAGAAGAAGCTGCCCAAAATCTGTTACGAGATGGCTGGACCCGATTGTCATACGGGACACTTTCCCGACAATTCAATCCGGTCATCAAAACCTTACGGGCGATTACCGAGGACCCGGAGCGACATCTCTATGAAATACGAGATGCACGCGAGTTGGACGCCGATGGCGAACAAGATCTAGGCCTTATCATCAAGCCAAAGGGTGGCACAAAAACCCGCCCGCGAAAAGATGAGATCGCCGAGGGTCGTTTGACCTACGACGACACCAAGTTCACGTACCAGCACAAGCAGCGTATTCTCGGATACTATGCGCGCCACCCGGGACTCATCGAAAAACACCCGGAGTTTTTCTTGCATACCGCGCGCATGCACGACGAAGCAAGCTTGCTGGCGCTTGAAATCGCAGAGGAAATGGATAAGCAAATGCCCGGCTACGCGTTTGCGCAGCGCATGCAGAAAACATGGAGCGAGAATCTCTTGCGTCTCTTGCGTTATTTGTGTGATGGCGATGTGCCAAACATCGCACAGCGACATCGGGACAAGAGCTTTCTCACTATCCATGTTGGCTCAGACAGAGGTGGTTTGTGGCTGGCTGACAACAAGGACACTATCCTTGCGGACGCTGGCGAAACTCAGACCGACTCAGTCCTTATCTTCCTAAGCCGCGAAGCATGGGAAATAACTCGAGGCAACCTAAAAGGTATTGTCCATGGGGTACGCGATACCACATTCACCAACTTGCTCGGTAGAATGCCGCGTCACACTGCCGTGGGATTCTTTCACGCAGAGGTCGAGGACGATGAACGCGCGTGGGCAGACGAACATATGCACGAACTTACTATTCCTGACCACGTGAAAAAGTTCGAAATGTCCTAGCCGACAAAAAGGCGGGCGACAATGTCGCCCGCCTTTTCATTTTTCAACACCGAGACAGGCAAGCTCAAACAGGTTCTCAAAAATCATCGCAACAGCGACTGGTCCTACACCGCCGGGAACTGGGGTAAACAGCGCGCACTTTTCGGCACAGGCAGCATCTGCATCACCGCGCACCTTGCCTCCTTGTTCACTCGTGCCTGCATCTATGAGCACAACGCCTTCGCGAATCATGTTGGGACTAATTAATCCCGGACTCCCCGCTCCGGATACGATAATTTCAGCCTCGGTGAGCACATCGAGTGCATCACCCCAGACGAGTGTTTGCACGCGCGCGCCCTTTTCGCGAAGCATGTGCGCAACGGGGGCGCCGACGAGTCTTCCTGCTCCCACCACCACCGCTGTGCGGCCCTCGAGAGCCACGCCTCCCTTTTCCAAAATAGCAGCGACGGCGCGCGCAACGGGCGGCATTACGCGCGGATTGCCACCAATACCATCTACGTCGTGCGAACCGGGGAGCCCGGCTAGAATGGTCTCGAGATTAAAGTGAGTTGGCAGTGGCAACTGGACGATAATTCCATGGCTTTCATGCGCCAGTTGTTCGATGGCGGTGATAATCCCCTGCTCACCTTCTTTCGCAGGAATATCTTTTCGGACAATACGAATTCCCAATCGCTCTGCAGCTCGCGCCTTAATGCGTACAAATGATTCGATTACCGCGTCTGGTTCACAGCAGACAATCCCGAGCGTGAGATTGTCTGGCATATCTGCGCGCCGCGCAGCAAGGCGCGCATATACTTCTTCGGCGTACTGTTTGCCATCGAAAAGCATAACCACTACTCTCGCATGAATACGTGGCGCGCTCAACAGTCCAGCAGGTCCAGTAGCCTTTGCACATTCCCCTGTCTCAACAATCCTCGATACGCCCGCACCACCACATCATCTGCCTCCCTCCCCGCACAATTCTTCAGCACTCGTCTCTTCGGACTTGTTCGTAGTACTCGATGGTCGGGAAAGTGCACCCAGCCCAAGAAATCAACGCCCGCGGCAAGAGTGGAGATGGATACCTTTCGTGGGTGGAGTTGTACTGTGAGTTTTGTTTCCAGAAAGGTGGCGATGTGCGGGATAAATGACTCAAGGTGCTGTTTATTGTGTGAGAGAAACACAAAATCGTCTGCATAGCGGATATAGTGCTTTGCTTTGAGTGTGTGCTTCACCCATTGATCAAACTCATGCATGTAGATATTCACGAGGAGTTGTGAAGTGAGATTGCCGAGTGGGAGGCCTATGCCTGGCGCAGTTGAGTAAAAGCTGTGCACAATCTCTGCTATGAGCGTACGTGTACGCTCATCAGGTATATGCTGCGCCAGAATATCGAAAAGTGTCTTGTGGTCAATCGAAGCAAAGAATTTACGTATGTCACACTTCAACACCCAACAAGTGCGAGTGTGATTGTGGGATACCTGGTATGCGAAAGTGCGAAAGCGATTGAAGGCTTTGTGCGTACCCTTGCCCACTCTGCACGAAAACGAATCCGCGATGAATGTCTTGTCGAAGAATGGGTACAAGATGTGATGGATGGCATGGTGTAACAATCTGTCGCGCACGCTCGCTTTGTGGATGTCGCGGGGCTTTGGGTCGCTAATACGAAAGTGATGGT
>JBDKGA010000059.1:0-3803 GCA_039798465.1 Candidatus Parcubacteria bacterium
TGCCAAACATACGCTTGGTGGACTGACAATGAGGGCACCAAAAGGCACCATACATAACCGCTCCCTTGTCTTTTAAGCACTGGGCAAAGCTATCGTATTTACTGGGACCAGACTTTACCAAAAATGAAGCACCAATAAGACCCGCTATAAGGAGGACGAGTAAACCCCAAAATATGGTAACGCCGTTTTTCATATGTACTCACTATATCACTCAAAAGCCCGGTGAAAAGCTTACTTCTGAGTAGTTTTTTTGGTGCGACGATGCTTGGCAGATCCACACAAACACCCAGACTTTGCAAAAAATTCATCAAAATACTCTTGCCCGTAGTCAAACGAGAGCTCATCTCCTGCCGCCACAGAGCGCTCGGCGTAAATATTGATATGTCCGTCCTCAAGAAATGCTTCGCAGTTTGGCGTGCAAGAATGATTTATCCAACGCGCGGTATTGCTGCGTGGAGAACCGTCTATGGTGCGACCATCTTCCAAATCAAAGAGATACCGCGTGCTCAAGGTGTCCGCAATAACCGTGGGAATAATGGTGCCCGTGTACTCGATAACAAATTCGCCTTTGCGAATTGGTACGCGCGCAAACAGGCCATTGCCCTTGCCCGGACCGGACTTCCCTACACGAAACCGTGCGCGTTCTGCGTCTGTCATGAAAAAGGATTGTACACTATTTTTATCCGTCTGCTCACCGGGCGTTGTATACTGCTCTCATGCATATCGTCATCGCGGCTGATGTTTTGGCAAAGACGACACTGATACTTTCTTCTGGAGCCCTTCTGTTGTCTGTAGGTATTGGCCTAATACTCGGATACCACTGGTATCGATTTGGCTTAAGCCCACTTGCGGCAACCGGCACACTCGCACTGTATATTGCAGGCACCATACTTCTCGTATCAATGCTCTACACCAGCGGCTCTCAGATTATTTTATGAACGACCTCATTGCATTTGATGCTGGAGAGAAGCCCGTGCTTGTGGTGCGCAAGCACTGGGTACTATTTGTACGCGATGTACTCGCAAGCTGTCTTGCGGCAGTAATCCCCTTTCTTTTGTGGGCACTCGCACTACGAACCGCCATCATTCCCGATATACCTGCCGTGGTAGTGGGAGCGCAGTATCTAGGGACATTGTGGCTTTTGGTCGTGTGGATTACGCTCTTTGTGCTCTGGACCGAGTATTTTCTCGATGTGTGGATTATTACCGACAGGCGTGTTTTCAATATCCAGCAAGTCGGCCTCTTCCATCGACAATCGTCGAGCTGCGAGATAGAAAACGTGCAAGAAATAATCGTGCACACGGACAACTTCTTGCAGACCCTCCTTCATTACGGAACCGTACGTATCCAGACTGCCGGCCCTTCGGGTGAATACATCACCGCCGAGGGCGTGCCACACCCCGAACGCGTACGAGCAGCGATACAAGCTCAAACAGGTATCGTTGCCGGACTTGAGGAGAAAAACAAAAAACAGCAAGAGCTGCTGCACATGGTCGCACACGAAGTAAAGGGTTACTTGGGCAAAAACGCGGCAGTGCTCGCGTCTATTGTCGAGGGTGATTACGGCACCGTGTCAGATCCGCTCAAAAACACCGCTGCAAGCGCCCTCACTAATACACGCACCGGCGTAAGCACCGTCATGGAAATACTCGAGGGCTCAAATCTAGAAACGGGCACTGTGCAGTACGAACAAAAGCCGTTTGATCTTGCTGTGTCGGTGCGCACCGTGGCGAGCGCAGTGCAACCCTTGGCTCAAGAAAAGCACCTCGCCTACACGGTCGTACAAGATCCGCGACCATGTATGGTACTTGGCGATAAGGCAAAGATAGAAAATCATGTCTTGCGCAATTTGTTCGAAAACGCAGTACGCTACACTCCCGCTGGCAGTGTTTCTATCGGTATCACCCAAGCGGATGGTAATGCAATTGTCTACACACAAGACACCGGTGTCGGTATCTCTCCCGAGGATATGGGTAAATTATTTACCGAGGGCGGACATGGTACAGACAGTAGAAAGGTGAACCCCTCCTCGACTGGCTTTGGTCTCTTTATTGCAAAACAGATTGTAGACGCCCATGGCGGGCACGTATGGGCAGAATCAGACGGCCCCAGCACCGGCTCGCGCTTCTTCTTGGTGTTTCCGCTCTCTACGCAGCAGTAGATTGCCTGTGTTAGGATACTTGTATATGGATGACACCCCTTCGACACGGGACTTGCTGATTCAGCTAAATACCTACGCACGCACCCAAATGTCCACGCTGTATATATTTAAAACGGGCATTATTTATGGCGTCGGCTTTGTCGTCGGTTCAACCATCGTTGCCGCGATACTTATCAATACCTCTCTCCTGCTATTTGGCGAGTTCCCGCTCGTGCAAACTATAGTGCACTTCATCCAGGGACAGTAGTAGCACAGAAGAGCATCTCGCGTTACAGTATCCACATGAAAAAGGACGCTCTCTCTACAGAGGCATACAAAGGGGTTCGGGATTTCTACCCCGAAGATCAGTTTGTACAGCGCTATATTTTTGATCACATGGAATCTACCTGCGAGCTGTTTGGGTACGAGGAGTATGCAGCCTCGGTACTCGAACCCGCAGAACTCTACCGCGCAAAAACGAGTGACGAAATCGTAAACGAACAAACCTACACCTTTACCGACCGCGGCGACCGCGAGGTAACCCTCCGCCCAGAAATGACCCCAAGCTTTGCGCGTATGGTGGCTGCACGGTTTCGCGATATTCCGCTGCCCGCTCGCTGGTTTACGATTGCAAACGTATTTCGCTACGAACGCCCCCAGCGCGGCCGTTTGCGCGAGCACTGGCAGCTCAACGCCGATATCATCGGCAGTTCTCGCATCGAAGCCGATGCTGAGATAATCGCCCTCGCACACAGCATTATGCGCAGCTTTGGTGCCGAAGAGCGTGATTTTGAAATACGTGTATCCGATCGTCGCATACTAGAAACTGCCTACGACGCACTTGCTATCGACACAGAGGCTCGTGCCGGCGCTACTCGACTACTCGATAGGCGCGCCAAAATGGATGCTACCGATTTCAAAAAAGCTCTTGCAGAGACGGTGGCTTCTTCTGAAAAGGCCGACGCGTTGGTAGATGAGCTCGAGCGCACTACTTCTACGGCGTTTTTGGAAAACCTACGCAGTACGCTCGAATACTTTGGCGTGCGCAACATGGTAGTAGACACCTCTATCACGCGCGGATTCGATTATTACACCGGAATGGTGTTTGAAGTTTTTGATACACACGAAAGCAATCGTCGCTCTCTGTTTGGGGGCGGACGCTACGATAAGCTGCTCGAACTCTTTGGTGGAAATCCCATTCCTGCAGTCGGATTTGGCATGGGAGATGTCACGGCACGTGATTTTCTCGAAGCACACAATCTCCTGCCCTCGTACTCACCCGCAACAGAGCTCATGATTGCTGTTGTTGAGCCTGATGCCATGACGCACGCACTCAAACTCGCCCAAGATCTGCGCCGCGCAGATATTACCGTCTCGGTAAATATTTCAGAAAAACGCGTTGGCGACCAGTACCGTCAAGCCGACAAAATGAAAATCCCATTTGTGGTTGCAGTAGGGACCGCGGAGCGTGAATCAGGCCGCTACACTCTCAAAAATCTCGCGACCGGTGCAGAAATCACCCTTCCTGCAGACCGTATCGCCGAACACTTGTTCGCAAGTCTCGGTTGAGGATTTCTACGCCTAGTGCTACATTGCTGATAGAAAATAAACTTGAGTCTAAGGAGGGCTCCATGACTGTTGTCGACTTCGACAGTGCACGTCT
>JBDKGA010000060.1:0-6107 GCA_039798465.1 Candidatus Parcubacteria bacterium
AGGCAGGGAGAGGCGCACTAGCCGGACCTGTTTCTGTCGGTGCAGTGCTCATGCCAGAGAGCTTTGACTGGCGCGAAGTATTTGCGCTCATCACCAAACGTGGCGCCCCGAAGCTTCGTGATTCCAAACAGCTTTCGCCTCAGCAGCGCGAAACACTTTTTACCTACATTACCGAACACGGCGGCCTGCGCCATGCGGCGGCGCTCGTTGAGGCAGAGACCATTGATAGTATCGGCATAGCAAACGCTGCACGTGAAGCCGCCGCGCGGGCCCTATCTCTGCTCTCCGCTTCTCCCGCGCGAGCACGGGTACTGCTCGACGCGGGGCTTTCGGTTTCGGGTGAGTGGCAGCAAGAATCTTTTGTAAAAGGGGATGAGCGCATACCCGTGATTGCGCTTGCTTCTATTATTGCCAAAGTTTCGCGCGACAGACATATGGATGAACTCGCTTTAAGGCATGAGGGTTATGGTTTCGAAAAGCACAAAGGCTACGGCACCCGGGAACACTACCAAGCGCTCCAGATACGGGGGATATCCACACAGCACCGCAAGACATTTGTGCATCTGTAGTTAGTGTGGTATAATGCTACATCGGCTCAAGGGGAGTCGATCAAGAAACTGTTCCGGAGGGAGCATGACGTTAAGAAGTCTTATCGGCAACTTGAAATGCAGTGAAGAGCTGCGAGGTCTGTATTTGGAAAAGCTGCGCGAGCAATTCAGGCTCAGACCAGATGAGCAGATACCGAAGAAAAACCTCGGAGAAGTCAGAGCAGCTGTGGCAGCTATTGTTGCTGTGCTACCTCAAAAAAGTATCGCAGCCTAAGCTAAAAATAGGTAAGCCGATAATGAACACTTCGGGCCCTGTTTCCTCTGTGAACAGGGCCTTTGCTTTTTCTGGCCTTTCGGGCTATACTGGCCGCCACTATGGTAGTCCGAATGCGTCGCAACAGATCCCAGACGGCCCAGCGCCGTTCTCATCACGCGCTTACCGCGACCAAGTCGCAGGTGTGTGAATGTGGTGCACTTCGCCTCCCGCATCGCGCCTGTGCATCTTGCGGCAAATACAATGGCCGTGTAGTCACCGATGTTGTGGCCGAAGCGCAGCGCACTCAGCGCCGCACCAAGCGTCGCGAAAAGGAACTCATGGCAAGCGGCCAAATAACTCCCGAAACAGTAGAAAAGAAGAAAGAAAAAAAGGAAAAGGCAGAAAAGAAGCCGGCCAAAGCAAAGAAGTAATCCCTTATACACACAAAGCCCCTTGCCCTGAGGGGCTTTTTCGCGCACACTGACCTTCAGTAATTTCGTATGGCCAACAGACACCTCGCTCGTTCGGTAGTATTGCAAGTCCTCTTTGAACGCGACGCATCGAGCGGTCGCATGACGCTCGATGAATCACTCGGGCGCCTTGTTGATTACGCTGCAGAATTTGGCGCGCGCGAGAGCGACATGAGCTTTATGCAGGAGCTCGTAAAAACTGCCATAGCCAAGCAGCGCGAGCTCGACGACGTAATAGCCAAAGCCGCTCCCGAGTGGCCACTCGACAAAATAGCCGCAATAGATAGGAACATTTTGCGCCTCGGCCTCACCGAACTCCTATTTTCCGATAGGGATCAAGTACCCGCAAAAGTCGCTATAAACGAAAGCATTGAACTCGCCAAAACATTTGGCGGCAATTCTTCGAGTAAATTTGTAAACGGCGTTTTGGGTGCTGTGTATGTAGAGCTCGGCGAGCCCGGCAAAGAAGAGGGAAGCGCGCGCAAAGCAATCGCCAAGGGTCCAATGCCTGTCGAAGAATTGGTAGGCTCGGTCATATATGCTCGCGAAGGCAGCGAAGTATATCTCGCGCTTGTGCACGATATTTTTGGTCACTGGACACTCAGCAAGGGTAAATTGCAGCAGGGCGAGGACCATCAGACTGGTGTGCAGCGCAAGGCAAAAGAAGAAACCGGTCTCGCTGTTGAAGTTGAAGACCAGCTCGGTGAAAATGAATACATCGCCAACGACAGCAAGGTCTCGGGCGGCAAGAAAAAGCGCCATGCCACCTACTTTCTCGCCAAGGCTCCCTTTGCCGATTTGATTCTCAAAAAGGAGGGCGGCCTCGACGATGCACAGTGGTTTCCGCTTGCCTCGGTGGGCGATCTCAATTTCTACGACGATATCCTTCCCATCGTTACTCGTGCTATAAATATCCTCGCCCAAAAACAGCACTAGGGTATTCCATGTCTGCCTTTACGCGCTTCGAAGAAAAGATTCAGCACACTTTCGGTCGACCGGAGCTTTTGCAGACTGCCTTTACGCACCGCTCGTATCTCAATGAAAACCGCACGCCCGGACGCGAGCACAACGAGCGCCTCGAATTTTTGGGCGATGCTGTGCTCGAGCTAGTGGTAACCGAGTTTTTGTTTGCCAAATATCCCGAGAAGCCCGAAGGCGATCTCACTGCGTATCGCGCAGCGCTCGTCAACACGCAATCCATTTCCGATGCCGCAACACGTCTTGGCATGAACGACTACCTGCTGCTCTCGCGCGGTGAATCAAAAGACACTGGCCGCGCCCGCGCAATCATTCTTGCCAATGCGTTTGAGGCAGTGATAGGTGCGCTCTACCTCGATGCTGGCTACGTGGCTGCACAAAAATTTATTGCCGATCAGTTGTTCCACAAAACCGACGAGGTGGTTGAGAAGCGCTTGTGGCAAGACGCCAAGAGTCGCTTCCAAGAAATCGCACAAGAAAAAGTGGGCATCACGCCCAACTACCAGCTCATGCACCATGTGGGCCCAGACCACGCACGCACGTTTACCGTCGGCGCGTTTCTCGGCACCGAGCGCATTGCGGTAGGCGAGGGGAAGTCTAAGCAAGAGGCAGAACAGCAAGCCGCCGAAAAGGCCCTCGAGGCGAAGGGGTGGTAATCTCATTTTTTGATAGAATATCGTTATGGAATCAGAAAAAATACTGCTGCCAGCATCAGAAAAAATTCCTTCATCAAAATTTGAACGTCCCGATGATATAAAAATACTCCTCAAACGCTTGCACCCCGATTATTTTGGGCAAGATACAGGGCCTGATTCAGCTGCCTATTGGGCAGGACAAATAACTCGCTTGCTCAATAATCTTCGAGACTCTGAGCAAACTAAATTTTGGCCCCCCGCTATTCGAGATGAGATGACAAAAGGAAAATTGCCACGTATACGTTTGGTACGAAGAAGCGAAGAAGGGCAAGACCCCGTACTTTCTTCTGAAATTAATTTGCCACGATACGCTCACTCATTTCTACTCGGTCTCGATGCCTTTACTTCCGGCGAAGGGATTGAGCGTGTAATGGAATGCTTTGCTGTGGATTCTGAACATAAGCACCAAGAGGCAGCCCGCTACTTCGAAACCCGTTTTAAGGAAATAGCCTCGATTGAAGAAGCAAAGGGTCTCGTCATGGAATTTGCAAACACTACCATGCCCGAGCGGACCAGAGATAAAATCACAGGGCGATTTTCGCTGCTACTTGCAAAACTATACGAACGACAGGCTGAAAAATGTTCAGATTTGAAAGAATTGGCAGATCTCAAGGCTGACGCGATTACTTTTTTGAATTCTGGCGAAGCTAAAAATATTTCTTTGTCAGAAATTACAATTACACTTGATTCGATTGCGGTGGAAAAAGCAAAGCAAATGCTCCTCGAAACAACCCATTCGCGCATGCTGTCCGCAAAATGGACAGACATAGCAACCTTTCCATTTTCGGCGCCAGATCAAGACATGCAACTCCTTGCGGGGTGTTTCGATGAAGTAGGGGAGAAACTTTTCGTTCGAGATATAAAACGAAAAAAGACCATTGCTGCGCTCGATGCCCTTCGTTTGGAGATTGAAAATTTCAAATTTCAATCCTTGCCTGAGCAGGTCCGCGATGAAAAAATGAATAAAATAAAAGGAATTTTAGACAATTTTCTCCGTGTCTACGGCGGACGACTCAAAGACAGGAGGAGTATTGACAAATAGGTATTTAGGTGCTATACTTTAAATAGGTGGAAGTAGAGTTCCGGTCCCTCCCACCGTGATAGCCTGGACCGTCCGTAGCCAGATGAGAAGGAGCTCACCATGGCAAACGAAGTTACAAAGAGCGAAACCGGTCGCAACGTGCCTTTCAGCCCGCTGCTGCACGACAAGCTCAAAAGTCTCCCTGATATCGACGTTGCGGCCATCGAGGAGAAGGCAGGAGTCCTTCTCGCTGGCAAATTCCTGCGGCGAGCAGCCGCATGGGACAACTTCGTCTTTTGCGCCTGGCTGGCCCAGCGCGAGAGACTCGAGAAACAACGCCAACCTGTCACTGCCGAAGCCCTTCTCGGTAATCCGCTTGGCGGCGGTACCGACTTCCGGAAGATCCTCGTGGTCTTCTGGGAAGGACATAAGCAGCAACCGACCGTCAACGTTCGTGTCCGCATGCCAGAAGGACACCGCACGGTCAAGGCGTTCGAAACATTTCTGAATACCGAAATGTTTCGGGTCGTAGGAGACGCGTATCTGGGTTCGGGCTCGCCGAGTATTCCCCAGTACAGCGTCGAAGGTATCGGTAGCGATATCGATACCGCCGACGGCCACTCTCAGCAGTTGCTGGATGTCGCACGCGACCGCAAGGCCGCTGCACAGCAGACGTAACTGTCGATCAACTCGACCAGGCCCCGCGGACCCTTGTGTCCGCGGGGATTTTTTTTGCGATATACTGTTATGCATGTCTAGCGAGACTTTCACTCACTCCACCTCACCGGCTATTCGTATAGAAGGTGATGAAAAAATATTTCCTGATGGTCGGCGAGTTCCATTGACCCCATACGAAAAAATAGAGAGAGATATGGCAGCTGACGGCACAGCAAATGATGCGTATACGCGGGCTGCTATCGGGGCCCTCGGGGGAAGTGATTCAGATACACCTGAGCACTTTTCACAGCGAAGTGCTACACCACCACCGCTTCCTGCTACTCCGCCGGCTCCTCGTGCGCCTGAGCCAGTGCCACCAATTCCTCCGATTGATTCTATACCCCCCGATCAGTTGCCCGCATATATCGCGACGATTAAGGGGCAAACAGACGCGTTGCTCAAACAGACTGCAGAATTGCAGAAACAAAATGAGGCGAGTGGCGCGCGCATTGAGCAGTTGTTAAAAGAAATAAGTTCGACGCGGGCAATTTTGCAAGAACTCAAACAATTGCGCGAAGGGGGAGTGATACCAAAGAAGTCAGATGCACCGGCCCCGCAAGATGCGCCGAAGATTGTGCCGCCTGTTTCTCCCACACTAGATATCAAGCCAGCAGATGTTCCCGCTGCGGCAAAAGATGATTTGCTCAATGCCGCACTCGATGCACTGGGAGCAAAAGATGCGCTGATGCGCGATACGCTCAAGAATACATTTTTGGCGTTTCCAAATGATGATGAGGATTCGAAAAAAATTCGCGCTGCGATAGCAAGTCGCCGGTGGTCGGTATGGAAGGAAGGGGAGCGTAAAACATCAGTAGACGATATGCGAAGCGTCGGAGAAGCGATGCTGCGTTTTCAAAAGATGCGATTGTGGCAGCGCGCGGGATTGGGAGAGAGTATGTCGTATGCACTTGCGGGAAGTGGCGCAGCAGCGTGGGCTTCGTATGCGTTTTTTGGTTGTATGGCGCCGCCACTTGCGCTTGCTGGTGCAGCGGGACTTGGTTTCTACAAACATATGAAAACCGTACTCGAGAAAGAAAACATGACGGGGCGCGGTCGTTCGTTTATGCACAAAAATCCGGGCGCCAGCGCAGCCGTCGTTGGGGCACTTTCTGCGGGGAGCATTGTGTGGCTCTCGGTACCAGGAAATGCGCAGTATGTTGCAAACGTTTTCGACAAGTTGGCCAGCGGAGTAAGCACCGCACTACGTCCGTTGCTACAAGTGTTCTCGAGCGCCAAGATTCCGGGTGCTTCAATCACCATCGGCATATAATTCAATAACTATGGACACCACACTCAAAGATGAAATAGGAAAGAAAATTATTCGCGAGCTCGGGCTCGAAGGTGTGTCTCAAGAAATACAGCAGGCGACGCTTGCGGGAATAGGAGAGAATATTTTTGCACGAATGCTCTTTGAAATATTTG
>JBDKGA010000061.1:0-10859 GCA_039798465.1 Candidatus Parcubacteria bacterium
CAGTATTTATTAAACGCAGCAAAATCATTGGCATATTCCAAATCCTTGGGAATAGTTCTGTACAAATTCGCGGGCGGCGTGCGTGCCTCTACCGTGCACATGAGCCACTTGTTACCCAAGCGCTGATAGAGACCCTTGAGAAAGAGTGAGAAGTACGGCCGTGTCGAAGCGCCTTTGTTTTCGAAATCGATATCAATACCGTCCCAGCCTTTGGCTTTTACTTCGGCAGCAATAGCATCTTCGAGCGCAACGCGCTTTTTGGCACTCTTGAGCGTCGCCGAGAGAAATTCTTTGTCGCTCGACATAACGGTGGGAATAATGCGTACCTTTTTTGCTCGTGCTTCTGCAATAAATGATTTCCACGGCTCCTGATCGAGCTTGCCGTTGTCTACAAGCGTACCGTCGCTCTTGATGGTGTACACAAATGGGTTGATTTCGGTGAAATGGTCGAGGTGCTGGAGCGCATCAGCGGTACCTGTCGCCGAGCGCCAGTATGGTATCCAGCCCGACACCTCAAACGAAGCAGCATACACCGGCGAAGCCGTACCAAGCACGACGATTGTCGCCAGAAAAAGAAAAAAGCGTCTCATATACTGTATAGACGCAGTATAGCCTGATTTGTTACCGAATGCCCGCAATGCTTGGCTCGGCTTCGTACAAGCGAGCCGCATTTCCCTTCCCTACGAGCGGAATAGGAGCGCCCAGATACTTAGGCTGGCGACCAGTCGCAACATCAAACAGTGCTTTGATGGTTGCGGGTATTTCACGAATATAGTCGCTTGCGGTCCCTCCATTCCCCGCAACGACACCGCTCGCATCAATGCCCATACTGCGTGCCAAAAACACTGCACGCGGCAGATGAAAATCCTGCGTCACAATGATGAGCGAGCGAGCGCCAAAAATATATCGTGCACGATAGACGCTACTGTATGTGTCGAAGCCAGCATGATCGACAAAAATATCCCGTGGCGAAACATTATTTTTGACCAAATAATTGAGCATGGCCGAGACTTCGTCGTATGAACGCTCACCATTGTCTCCGCTTACGAGTATGCGCTTTGCGCGCTCAGCAGTGTATATAGCTATCGCTGCGTCAGCGCGCTCGGCAAGTATCGGAGATGGTACCCCGGCTATTACAGACGCTCCGAGCACAAGCACTGCTTGCGCAGAGGGCAAATCGTTTGGATTTGTATACAGGTGCTGACTCACCGTCATGCGCACCCCAATAGGCACCAGTACACAAAGCGCGAGCGCACCCCCCGCGATGAGGATAAGGCGGTTGGCGCGCTCGCGTATCCGATACATAGATTACTGCGTTACCGTGAAGCTCACGGAGTTACTCGTTGCACTGCCGTTTGAGACAGAGAGCTGATAGCTCGTACCCGGAGTTACTATCTGGAGATACTGGGCGCATACACCAGACTGCGGCGTAATATCGCACGGCGAGAGGTACTGCGGCACGGTGTAATAGATGGTGGTGCCATTGTATGAAGGCACGTGCATCGTTCCGCCAGAACCAAAACGAATTGTGTTGTCGTAGGTAGAGAATCCGCTTCCCTGAATCACTATCTGTGTCCCAATGCGCCCTTGTGTTGGTGTGATGTTCGAGATAGAGAGTCCTCCTGCAGTAGTGCCCGAGACAGACACTGTCACCGAAGAGATGCTCGACTGACCGCTTCCATTGGTAACCTTAAACTGTGCAGTGTAGGTTCCTGCTTGTGTGTAGGTGTGAGAGAACACCGTCGACTGTGAGCCGGTACCGATGAGCTGCTGCGTGCTTGTCTGTCCATCACCCCACTGCACATCGGCAGTAAGGTACGTAGTGCTTTGGTTGTTTGTGGAGAGAGTCCATGTACCCTGCACACCTGTCGCGAGCGTTGTTGGGCCAGTAACGCCAGTAACCGATGGCGCGCCGTAGCTACCCAGTGATGTTACGGTAAACGGCACTGTATTGCTCGTGTAGCCTGTAGCGTTGGTAACCGACACATAGTAGGTGCCAAGCGCGACAGCCTGCGAACCGTAGCCTGAAAGCTGTGATGGAACGGTAAACGAGAGCGAACGACCGTCAGCAGAGCTAAGACCCGTGATGACGCCGTTACCAAACCGTACCGTGTTACCTGTCGTGGAGAATCCGTTACCAAAAACGGTAACCGGTGTACCCACTGACCCAGACTGCGTGCTGAGATAGGCAACCGTAGGAGTTGTCGTTTGATACTGCTGATTGTAGGAGTAGTTGCCGCAACCGCCGTTGTAATTACCAATGCCAGTGTAGCCGTAGTAGTAACCGCCATAGCTTGGGCAGTTGTATACCGGATTGGTTATCGTCGGGGTCGTGTACGAGTAGGTAGGATAGCTGTACGAAGGTGTCGTGTATGTTGGGTATGTGTACGACGGAGTCGTAGCTACATAGCTAGGGACATCGTACGAGTACGCAGATCCCCCGCAAGAAACTCTGTCGAGAGCCAAGCGCGTCTGACCATCTACCATGCCCGACGGAGCGATTCCCTGTGCGGTCTGAAAGTTACGCACCGCTGCTGCAGTTGCCGCACCATAGTATCCCGTAATCATCCAATTACCGCCGCCAGGATAATTACGACTGACGAGAAATGTCTGGAGCGCAGTAACATCGCTTCCGCGCATCCCCTGGTAGAGGTCACGCGATATGGCGACGCAGCTCGAGACAGGAGATGCATATGAATAAGAAAGGCCTTGCGCGACAACAGGCTGCGCAAGAGCGAGCACAAACCCACCAAGGGTCAGTACGAAACGTGTAGAGAGTGAACCGGACATAGCTAATTTATGGCTCAAAACCTTGATACGAAGCCACGACACAGCTTCGCTAATGCCGTACTTATACATCAATTTTGAAAAAAAGCAAGTCCCTCTACCCTACTTAGGCTCGCGCTGCCTTGAGGGCATTCCCCCACCATACGAGCTGCTCCAAGAGCACGGTGCCCGCATGATCATGCGCAGCAAACGCGGCAACTGTCGTATCAGTAAACGTCCAACTTCCCGGAAGAGCGACAATGTCGCGCACCGGCGCCATACGAAGCTCGATGGCATGCATGCGCAACTGCTCGATAGCGCGCACGCCGAGCGTTGCACCATGCCCAACAAATCCTATAGGCTTGTGATTCCATTCAGCATTAATGCTGTCCATCGCATTCTTGAGTACCGCGGAAGGGCCACGATTATATTCTGGAGTTACTACTATAAATGCATCTGCCTCGCCTATCTTCTGCGCCCACGCTCGCGCAGCTGGGTCTGCATACGCCCCGTCCTTTATCATGCTTGGTGGTGTTGGGTCGTTGTAAAATGGGAGCGGATAGTCTCGTAAATCAAGTACCTCGACGTCGAATGCTGGATTTTTCTGTGCAAGAGTAGCCATCCATGCGGCCGGCTTGTCACTAAATCGACCCTCGCGCGTGCTGCCAATAATAATCTTAAGCTTTAGTGTATTCATAGGATTACGTACAATAATAATTACTGCTTCTTCCTGCGATTTACATCCTTTGAAAGCTTGGCAAGGAGCGAAAACAAGTGTTCGGAGTTTACCGAATAAAACACTTCTTGCCCGCGGCGCTCGTCTATCACGAGGCCTGCGGTTTTTAGGGTTTTGAGATGCTGAGAAACTGCCGGCTGGGAGAGCTTCACGATGTCTTTGAGCTCGCTTACTGTCTTTCTCCCGCGCAACAGCGACTGAATGATGGTGTAACGGCAGGCATTCCCCAATGCCTTACCAAACTTCTCCATTTCGTCGCACAGTGCGCTCATACAGGCATATTAGCATATGCTTATATTAACTGCATCGCTAGGCTCCCTGGGGATAAGATTACAGAAGTTGCGTGAGTCGCTCCATGTCGACACGAGAATGCGCGGCAAAGTTGCCAATGCGAATATGGGTGTCTTTCATAGAGCCGTATCCCGATGCAATCATAATTCCCTCTCCCTTGAGTCGCTCAATAATAGATTTTGAACCGCCTGGTGTCTTTGCAACAATGACTGTTTGAGACTGAAATGGCGCATTAATGGGTTCTAGTTCGGTCTCAGCGCATTCAGCGAGAGCCGCACGAACTATCGCCGCCTTTTCAATCGTATCGGCGCGGAGTGCCTCAACGCCCGCTATCGCCATGTCTTGCGCAATCTCATTGAGCAAATAAATACCGAGCACATTGGGCGTTTCCACCGTGTGGCCCTTGAGCGCAGACTCGGCGAGCTTAGTGAATGAGTGGAATGAGCCGGTGTACTGTACGTGCGTGCGCTCTTCGGCGCGCGCGAGCGCGCGTGGCGAAACAAGCGCCACGCCCAAACCCGCCGGCATACCAAATCCTTTCTGTACCGAGAAAAAGAGAACATCGGCCGCGGCAAATACATCTGGATACACGGGAGCGGAAGAAACAATATCAAGTGCGATAAGGCTTTCGGGAAATGCAGCGCGCACCGCAGCAAAAAATTCTGGCGAGAGCTGTGTTCCATTGCTGGTTTCGTTGTGGGTGAGCGCAATCATCTCGGGAACAAAATCCGAAGGGACATCGTTTATATCAAACGAACCATCTGCCTTTTGATCTACCTTTCGCGCATCCCTGTCCTGTGCGAGCGCAAAGTCATAAAATCGCTTCGAAAATGTACCGCTCACAAAGTGAAGCGTTTTCTCAGTGCTCAGATTCTGAACACAGCGCTCCATCCACTCTGTGGCCGAGCCGGCAAAGAAGACCTGCGCATCACTCGGCCCGCGCAAAAGAGAGCGCACCGATGCGGTAGTTGTATGGAACAATTCAACAAACTGCGCAGAACGGTGTGAGATTGAATGAATATCGTGGGCAAGTGCCTTTGCTAAAAAATCGCGGAAGCGTGGATATTCCTGCGTGGGACCGACAGTAAAATACTGCATGCACAATTAGGTAAATGAAATAACGCGAGTACGTATGACGCCGGGGAGCGAAGAGAGTGCAGAAAGCACCGCCGCCGAAACAGGTGTCGAAACATCGATAATATTGTAGCCAACGGTACCGTTACTTTCGTTTGCCATCGCATTGATATTTACGCCAGCAGAACCAAACACAGCAGCGATTGATGCAATCATATTGGGCACATCGGCATTTACTACCGTAACGCGAGCAGTAGTTTCCGGTCGACGATTCATGATGAGCGACGGGAAATTTACCGCATTGGTAATCAATCCTTCCTCTGCGTATCGTTTGAGCTGTTGTACTGCCATCACAGCGCACGTATCTTCGGATTCGGCAGTGCTAGCCCCCAAATGCGGAGTACAAAACACGTCGTTTCGGCCGAGAAGTGTGGTGGAAGGAAAGTCCGTAAGAAACCCGCGAAGTTTTTTATTATCGAGCGCAGCAAGTACCGCGGCTTCATCGCAGATTTCGCGACGAGAATAATTCACCACGATAGCGCCTGGCCGCGCGAGCGAGAGCAATTTCTCACCCACCAATCCGCGCGTCGCATCAAACAACGGTACGTGGATAGATACGATATCGGCTTTTGCTACCACCTCTTCGGGTGAATTCACCACTTCGACCCGCGTCTCGAGTGCGTGCATATTCCCCGGCGTTGGCTGGGGATCATATCCCACCACGTGCATGCCGCGCGCAACGCCGCCGTTTGCTACAAGAACGCCAATCTTGCCGAGTCCGATTACGCCGAGTGTTTTACCCTTGAGCTCACTGCCTTTGAATGCAGATTTCTCTGCCTCAATCAATTTCTCGATAGCCTCATCGTCAGCGGCTCGCATGTCGCGCATAAAGGTGTATGCATGAGGCAGGTTGCGCATAAACCCTCCCACCACCGTAAACACGAGCTCCGCAACGGCCTGCGCATTTGCACCAGGAGTATTAAACACGGGGATGCCTTTTGCAGTTGCTGCTGGCACCGTAATGGTATTGACCCCCGCTCCTGCACGAGCCACCGCAATGAGTGAAGGAAACGCATCGGTGTCCACCTTGGTACTGCGGGCCAGAATCAATTCGGGATTTGTTTCGTCGGAGCTTACTGTGTAAGTGGCACCAAACAGTGCGAGCCCTTGTGGTGCAATCTTGTCAAATGTTTTAACGCGCATAGTCATATCTGCTCTAGAATATACCGAAAGCGACGAAGCGCAAGAATTACTCGAGCAATCCAAAGAGTTCCTCGCCCGAGGCAGCACGGGCGTCAGCGTGCGCTATTACTTTTTCACGCTGCGCGTGTTCGGTGTATGCAATAAACGTATCGGCGACGCCTTGTTCCTTTATTTCATAGTCGGTCCACCCGTCCCCCACTATCACGATTGGCTGCTGCATATTCACCGCGCGCACTGCTCGCGTTTTACCACCTGCTTGAGCAGAAGCTCGAGTCGTATCAACCCCAATAGCAATACCTCGCTCATCGAACACAAATTCGTTGGCGTACACTAGCGAGCGCGGTATCCCGAGAATATCGGCAACCGGCCAAATTATTTCATCAAAGCCGCCCGATACAATCGCTATCTGTCCCCGGTGTGTCTCAAAAAAATCTTTGCGCGCAAGAAATGACGGCGTAATGTGCTCAACGATACGCTCTGCGACGAGAGAGACCGCCGCGCGCGTGGGAGCGACGAGCGCAATGCGCCGCGAGAGAGACTCATCAAAAGGAATCGCGCCCTCCATGCCGAGCGCAGTAATGCGCTTCACTTCCGCAAGTACTGCGTCTTTGTCATCGCGAGCAGCGAGCGCTATCTCGCTGACAATATCGAGCGTTTCGCAATCAACCACCGTACTATCAAAATCAAATACGACACTCGCGAAACGCATATCGGTATTACAGAGCACGCACTTCTCGCTCGGGCACTTCTTGTTCGGCACGCACAGCAATGCGCTCCATATAAGTAACCGCTTCTACCGGATACGCGCCGCGCGCAGTTTCGTCGGAAAGCATCACTGCGTCTGCCCCCATAAAAATAGCGTACTCTTCATCGGTGACCTCGGCTCGGGTAGGGGCTGGATTATCTACCATCGAGTAAAGCATTTGTGTCGCAACAATCACCGGCTTACCTGCCGTGTTGCATTTTGTGATGATGTCGCGCTCAATAAGCGGAATGTCTTCGAGCGGCACTGCGAGACCCAAATCTCCACGAGCTATCATGATAGCGTCAGCCGCGATGAGTATCTCGTCGAAGTGAGCAACCGCCTCCGCGCGCTCAATCTTTGCAATTACCGGCATACGCCCACCGCGTTTTGCTATTTCATCTCGCAAACGGACAACATCTACCGCACTTCCCACATACGATTGGGCAACATACTCCACCCCCTGTGCAACACCAAAATCAAGATCGGCGAGGTCTTTTACCGTAATGATGTCTTTATCATCATCGTACGCATGACCGTCGTCTGTCTTGCCGCGAGGTCCGGACAAATCCTGGATGATGGGAATTTGTTTCCCTAAGCGCGCTGCAGCGGCGCGCGTGTCTGCGATATATGCCGCATGCTCTTCGTATGTGCCGTGCGAGAAATTGAGGCGCACGATATCCATACCCGCCTCAATAAGCTGAGAGACAAGTGGTTCGCGGCCCGATGTAGGACCTAATGTGGCAACTATCTGAGTACGAGAAGACATAGTTATGCGGTAATAGAAGCGAGACGTTCATACTTCGCGCGACGCTCAGGCTTGCGCAAGCTGCCCGCTTTTAGCCCAAAGGCTCCAAACGCAAACGCGAGATCAGCAATAAAATCATCATGTGTCTCGCCGCTACGATGACTCACAATGCAATCAATGTCGTGTGCGCGCGCCATTTTCATTGCAGCAAGTGTCTCACTCAGCGTGCCGATTTGATTTGGTTTAATGATGACCGCTTTAATGGCCCCCGATTGCGCAGCATGCGCAATACGTGCAGCATTTGTCGTCGTCAAATCATCACCCACAATGCGCGTATCGTGCAGCGCGGCCTGGAGACGCGCGTAGTCTTGTTCAGCGTGCTCTTCAAACGGGTCTTCTATAGAAAGAAGCTCAAATCGCGCGACGAGATCTGCAAACGTGGTGATGAGCTCATCTCCAGAACGCTCAATACCATCTATCAAGTAGACATCGTCTTGGAAAAAAGAAGAGGCCGCCACATCAGTGGCTAGGCGTACTCTCCCCGCAGCGCCTGATTCTTGTATCGCAGCAGCGAGCATTTCAAAAGGAACATCGTAGCCAGACTCAGGAATTACATACCCACCCTCATCACCCAACGTACCAGTCACTTCTTCTCCGTACCTGTCGGCAAGCTGCATGCGGAGCGCATCATCTACCGACTCAGCAATACTCATGGCCTCACTCACCGATTCGGTGTCGGGCACGATAATGTGCTCCTGAAATGCGAGCGGCGAAGTGGCGTGCTTACCACCATTGATATAGTTCATGTACAAATACGGGACTGCGCGCGAAGGATTCATAGTGGCAAGACTGCGCAAATGCTCATACACGGCAACACCTTTTGCTTCCGCTGCTGCCTTTGCAACAGCAATCGAGACCCCGATGAGTGTATTACCGCCGAGATTGGATTTTTGTGGCGTCCCATCAAGCGCAACCAATGCTTCATCGACAGCAATCTGCGCGGCAGCATCCATACCAAGAAGCGCGGGCGCTATCGCCTCATGCACATTCTGTAGCGCTACAGACATGTGTCCGTCTGCATCACGAAGCTCGGTTGCCTCTGTAGAACCTGTAGATGCACCCGATGGTACAGAAAAACTTCCGTGCGCATCGCCACAGTGCACGGTTACCTTGAGCGTGGGCTTGTTGCGCGAATCGAGTACTTCTTCGGCATGAACGGCAGTAATGGTAGTCATATTATTCGTGAATGAGCATAAAGAGGTCGGACACATTTGCATCTGTCGGACCGGTCATGAGTAAATCGTTTGTGTGTTCAAAAAACGTATACGTATCGAAGCTCGCGAGCGCATCTGGAATTGAGAGCCCCAATTCTGCAGCGCGCGCTGCCGTACCTGCATCTGCAATCGCGCCAGCCGCATCGGAATTATCTTTTCCGTCTGAACCAAACGCGAGAACCGTTTCGTGAGGACGAAGTCCTTCGAGAGCAGCGAGCGCAACATATTGGCACCTGCCGCCCTTTCCGCCACTTTTTGTAACGATAAGCCGAGGTTCGCCGCCCGCAATCACCACGGTCTTCTGGCCAGAAGCCTCTCGCATGCGCGCCAGAAGCTCTGCGGGCTCGTCGTACAAAGCCTCGCCCAAACGCACAACGCGATATCCGCGCGCTTCGGCCTCTCGCTGCATTGCATCAAGCGCACCATGATTTGATATGGCTGGAATATTGTGCACGTTCTCAAAATACATCTCCTCTTTCGGGGTTTCCGAAAGTGTGTAGCCAGACAGGTGATACTTATCGAGAATCGCTTGCGCGTCGGCCACGGTGGTTGTGTCTCGATATGTCGGCCCCGAGGCAACTTCTTCATAATGTTCTCCCGGCACATCACAAAACACGAGCGCAATAACTGTCGCTGGATAGAGAATTTTTGCGAGCCCACCACCTTTCACTTGTGAAATGTGCTTACGCACCGTGTTCATTTCTTCGATAGTAGCGCCCGTGTGAAGAAAATCATCGTACAGCTTAGTCCCCTGATCGCACTCATCCATTGGCCAACACAGGAGGGCCGAACCACCCCCCGAAACAGCCACAATAACGAGATCGTCTTTCTCACACTCACTGGAGAGAGAAACGATTCGTTCGGTAACGGCCACATTTCCTGCACTTGGCTTGGGGTGCGTGCCTTCCCATACATCGGCGACGGCACACACGCCGGGCCGAACATCGATAGCAATGCCTCGCTCGATACGTCCCTGCAACACTTTCCCTATCTCGTCTATCGCCAAGCACGATGCTTTACCAAAACCAAACACGCGAATGCGTTTGTATTTTGAGAGATCGTACGCGCGACCATCGGCGTGGAGGATGTTCCCATCAAACCACAACTGCGCACGTATCACAGCCCCCGTGTCTATCGCTGCGTACGCCGCTTCGGCAATCGCAAGCGCATCAGTGCGCGCCTGAGTGCCACCGAGCGCCTGTGTATTATGGATGACGGTCATATATTAGGCAGCCACATTTGTTGGTGTGCCTGCAAGAAATGCAGTAATGTTGCCTGCGCTTATTTCTTGTATGTCTTTGTTTGCCTCTCGCGAGAAATACGCCACATGCGGCGTAATGACGACGTTTGGCATGCACATGAGCTCTTTGTCGGCGGCAACGTGCTCGACTGCTTCTTGGGAGACTCCTCCAGTGTGCTCGTGCCCTGCTTTAAGCATACGCTCCTCTTCGAGCACATCGAGTCCGGCACCACCTACCTGTCCGCTTTTGAGCGCCGCGAGAAGTGCCATGGTATCGATGAGTTCACCGCGTGCAGTATTAATGATGAGTGCCCCCTGCTTCACCTGCGCAAATCGCGCGGCGTTAAACACGTGATGCGTTTCGGGCATGTACGGCACATGAATCGATATAACATCGGACTGTGCAAGCAGTTCTTCGAGCGGAACATATTTCGCGTGCTCATTCTCCAAATCTTTTGCTGGATACATATCGTGCATAAGGACTCGCATGCCAAAGCCTTGCCCAAGTCCGACCACTGCCCTCCCAATGTTCCCCGTACCCCACACGCCAAGTGTTTTGCCAAACAAATCAAACCCCTCGAGGCCGTCTTGCGAAAAACTTCCGTCTTCGCGCACACGGCGCGAAGCTTCGTAGGTTTTACGGCTCAGCATGAGCAAAAGCGCAAAAGCAAATTCAGCCACGGTATGTTGGCCGTATTTTGGCACACGGCACACCACAACGCCGCGCTCCTTAGCATGCGCACCATCAACGTTGTCAAAACCCGCCGAGCGGAGCGATATCATTT
>JBDKGA010000062.1:0-8259 GCA_039798465.1 Candidatus Parcubacteria bacterium
CGGGCACCCCGTTACCTATCTCACCAAGGTATTCCGCTTTGTCCGCTACAAGATGAAAAATATCGAAACCGGTGAGATTGATTACGACGAAATGCGCGAGGTCGCCAAAAAAGAAAAGCCAAAGATAATCCTCGCAGGCTTTTCGGCCTACCCACGCGAACTCGACTACGCAAAGTTTGTCTCTATTGCTCGCGAAGTTGGTGCTATCGCCGTGATGGACATCGCACACATTGCTGGCCTCATTGCCGGCAAAGCCGTGAAAAATCCGTTTGATTTTGGCTTCGATATCATGACCACCACTACCCACAAAACACTCCGCGGCCCCCGCGGCGGCATGATCATGGTGCGTGAGAGCGAAGAACTGGCCAAAAAAATCGACAAGGCAATCTTCCCCGGCCTCCAAGGCGGCCCCCACATGAACAACATCGCCGCAAAAGCAGTCGCCTTTGGCGAAGCACTCAAACCTGGATTCAAGACGTATGCAAAGCAGGTACTCAAAAACGCAAAGGTCATGGAAAAGGTATTCAAAAAAGAAGGCGTGCGCCTCATTGCTGACGGGACCGACAATCACCTCTTGCTCGCCGATGTGTTTGGCAGCCTCGGCATCACCGGCAAAGATGCCGAGACACTACTCGACGAAGTCGGCATCACGCTCAACAAAAACTCAATCGCCGGCGAGACCCGCACACCCATGGACCCTTCGGGTATTCGTTTTGGCACACCCGCCATCACCACTCGCGGATTCAAGGAAAAAGAATGCACTCGCATCGCCGAAATCATGTGCTCAACGATGAAAAATCGTACCGACAAAAAGCTGCACAAAGCGCACCGCGCCGAGGTGATGAAGATGTGCAAAAAGCACCCGATTCCGAAAAAAATGATATAGCACATAAAGCACGTCGAGCGCGTGGGTGCAGAAAGGCCTGCCCGCAGACCTCGGGCCGAGGGGAGCGCGTGCTCTCCAGAGCACGACGCGTGCCTTTTCTGCGCCCATGCCGAGACGTGCTAGTATAAGAAACCTATGCCCCATCTCGACCTCCCCGCGCTCGTGCAGCTGTTTGGATACCCTGGTGTCGCTGGAATGATATTTCTCGAGAGCGGCGTGCCATTTGGCTTCTTCCTCCCCGGAGCTTCCCTTCTCTTCACTGCAGGCCTTTTGGCAGGACAAGGATTCTTTAATCCGTGGATACTCGTGCCGCTCGTTACACTCGCGGCAGTCTTGGGCGACAACGTCGGGTACTGGATTGGCGCACACTGGGGTGTCAAACTGTTTGTACGCCCCGACTCGCGATTCTTCCGCCACTCGCACCTCGAAAAAGCAAAAGCGTTTTACGAACAGTACGGCAAGCAAGCGGTGTTCCTCGGGCGCTTTGTACCCGTGGTGCGCACCTTTGTTCCTATCGTTGCGGGAATTGTGCGCATGGATTATCGAACCTTTCTTGCGTACAACATAGCCAGCGGATTTGTATGGGCGGCGGGAGTCACACTGCTGGGAGTATTTTTGGGCGGAATACCGTTTGTTGAGAATAACTTCTCAGCAATTATTTTGCTGGTGATTGCGTTTACTTGTATGCCGCTCGTGTGGGAATACTGGAAATCTCAAAAAGCGAAATAGCGAACCTACTTCCCCAAATCGAGTTCGAGGTCTATTCGTACCTGCTTCACAAACTCTGGCACGTGCGAGACGAGCACCATCGCGCCCTCGTAGGCATGCAGTGCTTCGGCAATCTTGGGTAGGTGTCGAAAGTTTATGTGGTTGGTTGGCTCATCGAGCAAGAGCACATCGGGCTTCTGTATTACAAGGCGTGCAAACGCCACCAAACCCTTCTGCCCTTCTGAGAGCGAACCTATTTTGGTGTGTATCATATCGGGCGTAATCAAAAAGCCCGCCGCTATTGCGCGCATCTTTTCTTCGGGCAAACGCTCGTCTGCAGCGTAGAGCGATTCGTATACCGTGTCGTTGAAATCCAGCGTCGAAAAATCTTGGCGGTAGTAGCCAAGTGTTGCGCCGCGTGCAAGAGAGACCCCCTGCTCTTCGCCACGTGCAATACGCTCGAGCAAGGTACTCTTCCCTGCGCCGTTGGGACCTTTCAGCAGTAGGTGCATGCGCTTTTTCAAACGCACCTCGGTTTTGAGTACCGATGGTTTGTGATTTTTGATACGAGTGCACGAGGTAATGCTCAGGAGCTCGCCGACCATGTCTTTGTGCCCCACCGGAATCGCAAACGAACGGATGGCTTTGTCTTCTTTGCGCACGTCCACCATGTCTTCTTCGGCCTCCTCGACTTTGGCGCGCATTTTTTTCGCCACCAAGCGCATCTTGCCTCCCTTTTGGGCAAAGAAGTTTGCCTTCTCTTTGTTGGCCTGGATGGTCTTCGCGAGCTGCGCGTTTTTCATGTTTTCGCGCTCCACGCGAGCGGTGATGTCGCGCAGCACGTCAAAGTAGTCGCCCACGTATTGCTCTACCTTGCGCGTATGCACATCGAGGTACAGCACGCCCTGGGTAAAGGCATTGAGAAAGTCTGCATCGTGCGAAATGACAATCACCGTCTTGTCGTACTCCTTGAGGAACACGGTGAGGTGTTCTATACCAATAGTATCGAGATTGTTGGTGGGCTCGTCGAGCAAGAGCACATCGGGATTCTGAATGAGCGCCGAGGCGAGCAAAAGCCGCGCTTGCTGCCCACCCGAAAAGCTGCGCATGGTGCGATCATGAATTTTTTCGTGCCCCTTGAGATGCACCACTTCGAGCACCTCGTCGATGCGCTTATCTATGTCGTACATTTTTTGGGGAAACACCTTTTGGAAAAAATCGCGCACGGAGAGGTCGAGCTCGGCCCGCGGAATAACTTGGCGCGCAATCGCTACAGAAAGCCGCGGCGCGCGATGAATCGTACCCTCTTCAGGTACTGCCTCACCAGTAATCAGAGAAAATATGGTGCTCTTGCCGGCACCGTTTTGGCCCATGAGCGTAAGCTTGGCGCCGCGACGCACTACAAAACTCACCTCCTCGAGAATGGGTTTGTTGTGTCCGTATTCAAATGACACTTCTTCAAATCTGAGTACTGATTCGTCGGCCATCGCGACAGAGTACGCTATTTAGAGCCAAAAGGGAAACGATTACTGGTGCTGCTTCAAAAGCGCCATGCCTCCCCACAATCCGCCAATGTCGCCGAGCGATGAGTGCACTATCTCGGGCACGGCTGGGAACTTGCGCATCAGAGCCTTTACGTGCTCGGCAACACGCGGCACGGAAATCCCGATTTCGTTCATCATGGAGCCACCAATCACTACCCTGTCGGGCGACCAGTGGAGTATCGAATTGTGTATGCCAATAGCGAGTGTGCGGGCAAGTTCTTCCCAGAGCGGATTATCTTTCCCCAAGTCTCGCGGATGCATCGCGTAGCGGTTGTGAATTGCTCCGCCCGAGACGAGTTCTTCGAGCGTGTTGAGTGTTTCTCCGGTACCAAGATACTGACCACCTACCTCAAAACCAACACGCGCCGTGTCTATCGTGCCCTCCACGATGCGCACACCATTTACCCCAGTAGAGATGGTGTAGTACACACACAGCGGTGCGCCTTTGCCAGCACCATACACCGCTTCGCCAAGCCCCACGAGCGCGGTGTCGTTTTCAATCTGCACTTTTGTGTGAAGTGCGGACTCGATATCAGTTTGGAAATTCCTCCCCTGCCACTGCGGCAAATGGCGCGTGCCCGGTTTCCCTACCACCGCACCGCGCAGTGCAATCCCGCCAGAAACTTGCAACGCTGCTTCACTTATTCGCGCTATCGCTTCGTCATATCCTTGTGGTGTATCGAGGATGAGTGGCTCCGAAAAAGTATTCAAATCTACCGAGCCCGCGATGCGGGTTTTTGTCCCGCCAATATCAAGAAGGATATACATACACAGAAAATAAAAAGCTATTAGATTTCAGACAGCACCGGAATCCCACCACAATCAGCCTGGCGCACTTCTTTGTATAACGGATTCGCAACTAATGCGGGAGTGCCTTCGTGCTCCACCACATAGTACGCAAAGCCGCGCATTTGTTTTACCGGCTCATAATCCGCATGTCCGGGCATTGATGCATTGTCACCCGCCTCAGCTACCGGACTCGAATCTGCGGTGACAAACCACTCCTTCCCCGTATTGACGAGCAGGTGCCCGTAGCCCGGTGGCATGTACACCGAGTCTCCTGCTTTTACTGATATGGCTTTGAATTCCTCTATTATGTCGTGCTGGGGAATTCCATCCACCTCCGCCATTTTTTGCAAAAGCGCGATTCCCTCTCCCTGCACTATCCAATATGTTTCGTCGAGTGCACCCACATGGTAGTGGCCGTATGTTTTTATATATTCACCACCCACGGTGCCACTTTCCCATACAGTAATGTTTTTCTTGTTTGAGCCGCCGCGGATCATGTAGTAGTGAATGGCGGGACCTGCGGCTTCGGGGTGCATCAAAACCTCCTGCATCTTCTCGTGGGTGCGTGCGGCGTATGGAATGAATGTCATGTGCACATCGTACCACAACGAAAGCGGCCCGGGCGTACGCCCGGGCCGCTTCGAATCCTAAAGGGAAATTTAGGAAAGGTGCTTCGAAACAAGCTTGGTCATCTCGAACATCGAGACAGTCTTCTTGCCACCAAATACCTTGAGAAGCTTCTCATCGGCGTTGATGTTGCGCTTGTTCTTTTCGTCCTGAAGGCCATGCTTCTTGATATATGCCCACAAGCCCTTTACCACCTCGCTACGAGGCATTGGGCCCTTTCCTACGACCGCTGCGAGGTCTTCGCTTAAGGTCATCGGCTTCATAAATGCTGAATTCGCTTTTGCCATAGTTTTCTTATGACTGCTAAGTACCCCCAGTATGGGGGTATTCTCTCTAGAGAGCAAGGGGGTAGGTGTATAGAGACAAGAATACGCTCATGTGTCGAGGTATAATACACTCGTCTATGCGTAGCAGGTTTGATTGGCAGGGTTTTGTATTTGTGGTGCAACTCGTTGCGCTTGCAGGCATTGGTGGCGGCGCTGCTCATATAGGATGGGCCTTCGCCGAGGCACAGTACGATGTGCCCGAAACACCAGTACTTGCAACGCCTATCACAGCAAGCTCTTCTCTCGCTGCACTCGTGTTTTCTACCTCCACACCACAGCGAGTCATCAATGCTCTCTCAATACACGATGTCGTGCCTGCAGAGGGAAAATTTATCGCTGCCGACTTACAGAGCATGACCATCACGCTCTACGAAAACGGCGTTGCGACGTCTACGTTACCCATCAAAAAGAAAGGAAAGCCGGGGACACCCTGGGAAACACCGAGCGGGTTTTACAGCATACAAACCAAAGAGGAAAGTCATTTCTCTACTATTGGGAAGGTATACATGCCCTACAGCATGCAATTTTATGGCAACTACTTCATTCACGGCTGGACATACTACCCCGATGGCACCCCGACCCCCGAAACATTTTCTGGCGGCTGCATCAAGCTCTCTACGGAAAATGCCGAAAAGGTGTTCGCCTTTGCGGACGTAGGTACCAAGCTATTCGTCTACGACCCGCCTACCGTAGATGCTATTTCACCACTCGCCCTCGCTCCAATCCCGCAGCCACGTATCTCTGCGCGCTCATACCTAGTCGCCGATATTGATACCGGAGATGTGTACGCCGAACGCGAAGCAGACATTGTGCGCCCCATAGCATCGGTGACCAAACTCATGACAGCACTCGTCGCAAACGAAACAATCAGCTTCGACAAAAAGATAACCGTTGCCGAGGGCGCACTCACCAATCCCCGCAATCTCGCAAACACTCGCTTGCGGCAGTTTGTGGTCGGCGACTTGCTCTACCCGCTCCTCATGCAGTCGAGTAATCACGTCGCCGACGCGCTCGCCGAGTACTATGGCACCAAAACATTTGTTCAGTGGATGAATACTGGTGCACGCGCACTCGAGATGGCGAGTACTACCTACGCCGATGCGAGCGGTCTGTCGTCGGGCAATGTCTCAACAGCCGAGGACCTCTACCGCCTTGCCCGGTACATCGAAAACAAAAAGTCATTTATTTTTGGCCTGACACGCGAGCCAGATCGCTTTATCGCCGCCCAAGACGGCTCTCGCTACTCGGTAAAAAATGTAAACGCCCCCGCAAATACCGCACCCTTTGAGGGAGGCAAGATTGGTTATACCGACGAAGCCAAAGACACCATGGTATCTATCGTATCTATACAGCAGAGTGGCGAAAAGCGCCGCGTTGCCATCATTGTGCTTGGGTCCGATGACCAAACACAGGACACCAGCAAGCTTGCTCGCTGGCTCTCGACAGCTGTTTCAAAAGCAGACCAGAGCGCCTGCGCCTCTTGTGCACTGAGCACCTACCGCAAGATAGCGTACTAAGCTCTTTCTTTGTGATGCGGCGCTCGATAGAAGAGCATCGGCACCAAGACCAGCGTGAGAATAATCGCAAACGTCAGACCAAACATAATCGCAAAAGCAAACGGCCCCCACGTCGCATTTGATACCGAGAGCGGCACCATACCTATCACTGTCGCTATAGTAGTGAGGACAATCGGGCGCAAACGTACCGCCGCCGATTCTACTACCACATCGATAATCGGCATATCAGGATGTGCGCGCAGGCGATGAATCATGCTATCCATCAAGATAATAGCGTGATTGATAATAACGCCACCGAGCGCAATCACGCCGAGCAGCGAGGAGAACGAAATAGGCTGATTGGTGAGCATAAGACCGCCCAATACACCAATGAGCGAAAGTGGCACTATGACGAGCAGGTAGAGCGTGTAGCGAATCGAATCAAACGCAATGATAAGAATCATAAACATGAGCACGAGACCCGCAATGAGCGCCACAAACATATCGGTAAACGACTGATTGATACTCTCTGTCTCACCGCCAAACGACACACTCACCCCCGCCGGCAAATTGAGCTCGGCGATACGCTTCTTAAACTCACTCGTTACTGCCGAAGCAGTCGTCTCGCTCGTGGGATATGCCGAGACGGTTTCTTCGCGCAACTTATCGCGGTGCGTAATCGTGGCGCTACTCGGACCAAGGGTGGTAGACAGTATCGAGCCCAGCAACACTGGCCCTCGTGTTCCCTGCACAGTAAGATTTTTGACGCTATCTATTGTGGTGTCTGCGGTATCGGCCGCACTCGTAAATGCGGGATTTAAATTGAGCTTTACGTGCACTTCTATGTCTTCGCCCGGAAGCGTGATGGTTGTCGCTTTTACGCCGTTTACGGCCATGCGCAGTGTTTGGGCCACTGCCTGCGTACTAATCCCGAGCGCCGCAGCCTTGGCACGATCTATCGAAAGATCAAACGAAGTGCCGTTGTTTTGGGTAGACGAGGTAATGTTGGTCACGTGTGGAATATCTCCCAAAAGTTGTGAACCTCTGTCCGCGGCGAGCGCCAAATCCTCGAGACTTTCGCCGTTAAATCGAATCTGAATCGGCGTACCCGATGGCGGACCATCAGATGATTGCAACACCTGCACGTTTGCGTCATGTATCGGAGACAGTCGTGTGCGCAAAAGAGCTAGGACTTCATCGGAACTTTGTGAACGATTGTCAGCGAGATTGACGGTGATGTTTGCCAAGTGACCGCTGCCCGAGCTACCCGGGTTTAGCGGACCGCCCGCGAGCGCCGAGCTCTGGCCGACAGTTGTTTGGAACGAGCTAATCACTGGCACTTCGTACAAAAGCTCTTCGATAGCACGCACCGTAAGGTCGGTCTGTTCGAGCGTGGTGCCACGGGGCTTTTTGACATTGATAAATACAAAATCCTGATCGCTCTGCGGGAAAAACACCGCTTGTACAAAACCGGTCATGGGCAAAATAAGCGCGACGAGAAGCGCCACCGCCAAGCCGCGCTTAAAGAGCTTTTGCTTGCGCTCATCCAAAAGAAAAGCGCGCAGCGAATGTTTGTACCACTCGGTAACTTGTTCTGTGTATGCTTCTTGTTTTTCTTCGAGCGAATTGCGTTTGCCGCCCGTGAGCATGAGCGCAATGAGCGGGACTTGACCGAGCGCAACAAATATCGAAGCGAGCAACACAAAGATGAGCGTGTACGGAATCCCGGCGATAAATTTGCCCACAATCCCGCTAATGAAAAACAGTGGCGCAAATACAGCAACCGTAGCCATGGTGCCCGCAATAAGCGGCCACGCGTAGTCGTGCAATGCCCCGCGAGCTGCATCGAGCGGGTCTACGCCCGGCTTGGAGCGTGCATGAAT
>JBDKGA010000063.1:0-5610 GCA_039798465.1 Candidatus Parcubacteria bacterium
GGTTGTGGTGCAGGGGAGATGAAGCACGGGCCACTTGCGATGATAGACGAGAATTTCCCGACGATTGCCATTGCCCCACATGATGCGGTATACGAAAAGATGCTCTCAAATATTCAGGAGATAAAAGCGCGCAGTGGGCCGGTAATAGCACTTGCGACCGAGGGGGACACTAAAATCCAATCCCTTGCCGACGATGTGTTTTATATACCCAAAACTATATCGATGCTGGAGCCAATTTTGAGCGTGGTGCCATTGCAGCTTTTTGCCTACTACTTTGCTACCGCCAAGGGGCTCGACGTAGACCGTCCGCGTAACCTGGCGAAAAGTGTGACGGTGGAATAAGAAAAAACCGAGCATGTGCTCGGTTTTTTCTTGAGATACTGTAGAAACTTATATCTTCACCACTTCCTCCCATGAGCGGCCGTCGACACCGAAGTGGCCGTAGGCTGCCGTGTCGCGGAAGACGGGCTTGCGGAGCTGCAAGCGTTCGATGATTGCCGCAGGACGGAAATCGAAATGCTTGTTCACAATCTCGGTGAGATCTTTGCCCTTGGAACCGCCCTCCATGTCGAAGGCCTCCACCATCACTGGCTCTACGCGACCAATTGCATAAGCCACCGTCACGAGCGCCTTTTTTGCGTAGCCATTTGCCACCAAATTTTTTGCCACAAAGCGGCACATGTATGCTGCAGAGCGATCCACTTTCGTCGCGTCTTTGCCCGAAAATGCGCCACCACCGTGCGGCATGAGGCCGCCGTAGGTGTCGACCATTATTTTGCGGCCCGTGAGCCCTGCATCGGCCTCAAAACCTCCCTGCACAAAGCGCCCCGTTGGGTTTACGAGTATTTCGATATCGTCGCTCCAGTGTTTGCCGAGGGTTGGCTTGAAAAGATCCTTGATGAGTGCTGCGCGAATGTCTTCTTGTTTGGCTTTTTCTGCGTGCTGCGTCGAGCAAAGTGCCGTAACTACTTTCCCGTCGACGATGGTTACTTGTGTCTTACCGTCGGGGCGCAGCCAGGTGTGCTTTTTGCTGGTGCGGAGCTTTTCGAGATTGCGGGCGAGGCCATGTGCGAGCACTACACCAAGCGGGAGCATCTCCTTGGTTTCGTTTGTCGCGTAGCCATACATGATGCCCTGATCACCAGCGCCACCAGTGTCGACTCCCATCGCGATGTCGTTGGACTGCTTTGCAACAGCCATTTTTACCTTGAGCTCTTCTTTGTAGCCGATGTCTTTGTAGACCTTGAGCGCAATTTTTTTCAAATCTATTTTTGCGTTTGTCTTGAGCTCGCCACCTATCATGAGCGTGCCGTGGCTACCAAATGTTTCGATAGCAACGCGACTCATTGGATCGCCCTTGAGCGCGGCGTCGAGGATAGCGTCGGACATTTGATCACACACTTTGTCGGGGTGACCCGAGGTGACAGACTCTGTTGTATAACGAGCAAGCTGATGAAACATACAAGAAAATAATAGCTAACAAATAAAACACTCCCCCTACGGGGAGATCTTTATGGAAAGTATCGTCCCTTACGGGTTGGTTGGCACTTTACCTTGTGGGCAAGTTGCCGGCGGTTCGGAGCCAATCTCCTTTGCCTCGCCGAAGTTTCGACGGAGGCGGGTAGCCGCACTCTGGATACGTATGGGGTGTGTGAGCACATGCTAACACAGCGGCAGTGGCGTGCAATGGGGTATACTGATGATACTTATCGCCGCTATGGAAACTTTTGGAGGAGCTCCTAAAAAGCAGCGCGCAGAATTTATTCCCGGGCGCCCAGAGGGAGAACCAGTAGCTGAGCGTGTGTATACTCAAAACGATGGCGGTGTGAATATTCACGAGCACCGGTATCAGATGCGCAGTGGAGAGTATGTGGGACCAGAACAGGTCCTTTCCCCAGAAGATATTGATGAATTAAAGCAAGCTGGCTTGGAGGGTAATACGAGTACAATTGATTCTCGGCACCCGGCATATGCTTCGCTCGAGGCGATATTGAATCGCAACAAATCTGCCGAAACCACTCCCGCAGAAACAAAAGACGCGCTAGATTCCACTCCTAACCCAGAGCAACTAAAAGAGGATTTTAAAAATGCATTAGTGGGACTCACGGCAGCGCAGAGAGGATTGCAACAACAGCATCAGGAAACTGCGAATATCAATTTACAAAAAACTACGCTCGAGAAAGAGGCCGAAGGACTTCTCAAGCAGGTATCCGAAGAAGTAAAGAAACAAAAAGAAGAAAATCCTGATAAAGATGGTGACAATAAAGACAAAGACACAGATACAAAAGAACCAAAAAAAGATGAGCCAAAGAAACCCGCGGGAGAGGCAAAGCATGCCGCGCACGAATCTCACGGCCATGGACATGGCGAGCCGTGGCATTTGCCGCGAAATATCAGCGAATGGGGGTGGCTTGGTGCCGCGGTTGGTGTGGGGCTCTGGGAAGCGGCAAAATTCTTTTTCAAAAACATCGGCATGCCGCTTGCGCACTCTGTTGGCTACATAATTTCTGGTGATGCAAAACACCCGTGGAAGACATTTTTTTCGGGGGTTAAGTCGACCTTTGCGAAGGGATTTTCGCTCAAAGGTGGCGGTGGAGGAGGTGGGCATGGTGGCGGTCATGGCGGTGGGCACGGTGGAGGAGGTCATCATTAATTCCTGCTTCTCACTGGCGCATATGTATTTCCGTGCTAGCATCTTCCGCATATGAAAAAGGCGGTAGTTATTGGCGGGGGGACTGGAACCTTTACCGTTCTCTCGGGCCTCAAGAGCTATAAACTAGACCTCTCCGCGATTGTCGCTATGTCCGATAGCGGCGGCTCCACTGGAATTCTTCGTGACGAATTGGGTGTGTTGCCGCCAGGCGATGTTGCGCGCTGCTTGGTGGCACTTTCTTCGTCCGACAAGTTGATGCGAGGGCTTATGGACTACCGTTTTGAAGGAGGCAACCTTGCCGGGCATCGATTTGGCAATCTGCTTCTTTCTGCTTTGGCAAAGATGACGGGTAGTTTTGACAGCGCCGTCGAGAAAGTAGGAGATATTTTGCGCATAGAAGGGCATGTGATACCAGTCACGCTTGATAAGGTGAATCTCGTTGCCCTCGTTGATTCGCGTATCGTACATGGCGAAGAAGAGATACAGACTACCGAGCTCAATGACTGTCTTGAAGATATTCGGTTGGAGCCGCAAGCGCAGGCCAATCCAAAGGCTTTGAAAGCGATACGAGACGCCGATGTCATCGTTATAGGCCCAGGAAATTTTTATGCGAGCATCGTCCCTAATCTCTTAGTGCGCGGCATCCCGGAGGCCATAAGAGGAAGTAAGGCAACAAAAATATTTGTGTGTAATCTTATGACTAAGGCGGAACATACACACGGCTATTCAGTTGCGGACTATACGCGCGCTCTCGAGAAGTACCTGGGAGGGGGGGTTGATGTTGTAATCTATAACAACGCAGTCCCGCCAGAAGAGGACCTAAAGAAATATGCACGCGCCAAAGATGAGCTGATTTCTTGGCAGCATCTTCCTGAGGTGAGAAAACTTGTCGGTGCAAATCTACTGGCTCGTCGCGTGGTGCCAATACAAAAAATAGGAACACCAAGTCTAGAGAGTTCTCTCGTGCGTCATGATTCGGCCAAGTTAGCTGCCGTGATTACAAAAGTAATTGGACCAGTGCCCAAACGTATTCGCTCATAGGCCCTGATGTGTGCTGCTTGCATCGAGTTTCGCCAAGAGTATGATTCGGGTATGAATAATAAAGTACTTCTCCTGACCGGGGCGCTCCTCGTTATTATTGGCGGTTTCCTAGTGTATGCTGGCATCCTGCGTCCCGATAATAATATTTCTGAGGCAGAAGATGTTGTCCAGAAACCAGCCCCAGAGTTAGTGCAGCCTGTAACCGCACCCGCACTCGCTACCAATGGCCCGCTTTCGCAGAAAATTAGAATTGATGTTCCGGTCAGCGCAAATGTATCAAGCCCTTTTGTTATCACCGGCAAAGCGCCGGGCCCCTGGTATTTTGAGGCAAGTTTCCCCATTATCATCTCCGACAAAGATGGCAACAAAATAGCTGTCTCGTACGGACAAGCACAAGCGGACTGGATGACCACTGAACTCGTTCCTTTTGCTGCCCAGATAGACGTGGGGGCGTACACGGGTCCCGTCACGATTAACTTGTTGCGCGATAATCCATCGGGCCTTCCCGAAAACGACGATTCTGCCTCGTTTGATTTGGTGATACAATAAGCATATGAAATTTGAAACAAGTCCCATTGCCCCCGCAACTATTATCGGCCTTTGTCTCATGGGTGCCGCTGCGATTGGCGCGTACTCTTTCTTTCGTGTGCACACGCTCGACAACATACTCAGCGTGACTGGTTCCGCGACTCAGGATGCTACCGCGGATTCTGCCAAGTGGACTGTTTCCATTTCTCGTTCGACGTATGAATCAGAACTTGCCGGTACACAAAATCGCGTTTCATCGGATGCGAAGCAAGTTTCAGACTTCTTTGTGAAAGGCGGGATTGAAAAAGCAAACATAACCACGAGTCCCGTGTTTGTCGATCGCGAGTATTCGTCCGACCAAAATGCGCCACTGCGCTTTATGGTACGCACCGATATCACCGTTGAATCAGACAAGCCAGAACTCATCGAAAAGCTCTCAAAAGAAATCGGAACACTCACTGCTCGCGGCGTGGTAGTTTCGGCACAAATGCCGCAGTACTACATTTCAAACTTGCCGGAGCTTCGTGTCTCGCTCATTGGCAAAGCCGTACAAGACGCTAAGGCTCGCGCAGAACAAATTGCGCAGTCTACTGGCAGGGGAGTTGGGGCACTGCAGTCTGCCTCTGGTGGCGTGGTGCAGGTACTTGCATCAAACTCTGTCGATATTTCCGACTACGGCAACTACGACACTTCTACGATAGACAAAAAAGTGATGGTTACCGCACGCGCCACTTTTTATCTTAGATAGATGTGTATGGGAGAAGTAATCAATCTTGGCAAGCAGAGAAGTGTAGAGGCTCGCAACCAAGACTATCAGCGTTTGTTTGCACGCTACGCAGAAGTCCATAAGCGTTGGCTCGATTTCTCCGCGTATGTATCCGATGCGCCGGATGAGCACAAAGCTGTTCTTGAGTCTCTTCGTGACGAGACGAATGCAGCACTTCATACAATTTACAACAATCTAACTACTCATGGTCCCGAATTAGACCAAGGAGTTATCATGCAAAACACTCAGGTGATGAACGAGTGCCTTCGCATATTTGAGGCATCGCTTGGTCAAAAGGTGATTGAAAAACCGAGCGCCGAACTTTTGCAATTTGCAAGACAGCAGACTGCTTCATGACCGATGAAAGGGCTCTCGTGCTATCGCGTGTGCGCCGCATTGTCGCATATCTCAAAAAGACATATCCTAATCCCAAGAGTGAATTGCACTATACGACACCCTTTCAGTTTGTGGTCGCGGTGATGCTCTCTGCGCAGTGCACCGACAAAGCGGTAAATAAAACTACGGCGACACTCTTCAAAAAATATAAAAAACCATCGTGTTTTGCAAACGCCAATCCCCGTCTCTTTGAGCGAGAGATATCCTCCATTCCGTTCTATCGCAA
>JBDKGA010000064.1:0-15012 GCA_039798465.1 Candidatus Parcubacteria bacterium
CTCGCACCACGCTCGGCCTTGGCCCGCTCATTGCCGACGAAGGTTTTTCTGGCAGCGAAAAACCTCTGATGATAGCGCTCGGACGCACCATAACCGGTCAGGCACAATTTGCCGACTTGGCCAAAATGCCACACTTGCTGGTAGCGGGTACTACTGGATCTGGAAAATCGGTGACTATTCACAATTTCATTATTTCACTCCTCTACCGCTGTGGACCGGAGCGCTTACGCTTTATCATGATCGATCCAAAGCGTGTCGAGCTCACGCTCTACAATTCAATCCCTCACCTCCTCACTCCCGTAATTACCGACGCCAAGAAAGCGATACTCGCACTTAAGTGGCTCGCCAAAGAAATGGATAGACGCTACAACATACTGGAAACCGAGCGCGTGCGCGATATTGCCTCATACCACCAAAGTGTCCTGGCACCCGCGCTCGAAAAAGCCGCAAAAAATGGCGGCGAAAGTGAGAAGCCCCTTCCTGAAGCAATGCCGTACATCGTTCTATTTATAGACGAGCTCGCGGACATCATGCAGACATACCCTCGCGAACTCGAAGGTGGCATAGTCCGACTTGCGCAAATGAGCCGTGCGGTAGGTATTCACCTGGTGCTCTCGACACAGCGCCCGAGCGTGAAAGTCATCACCGGCCTCATCAAGGCAAACGTGCCTTCGCGCGTCGCGCTCCAAGTGGCGTCGCAAATAGACTCGCGTACTATCCTCGATGGTAGTGGCGCAGAAAAGCTCTTGGGCGCGGGTGACATGCTCTTCCTTTCGGGTGAGATGTCGAAGCCGCGACGTATCCAGGCAGCGTATATATCAGAAGATGAACTCAAGCGCGTTATTAGCTTTATCGCTAAACAAGCCGAAGGCAGCTTGCCGAGTGAAATCAACTTTGACGAAGGCGCACAACGCAGCAACGACCCTATATTTGCATCGATGGGCGATAGCATGGGTGATGATAGCGAAGACGATGAGCTCTACCCCGAGGCCAAGAAGACCGTAGTGGAGGCCGGTAAAGCGTCCACCTCGTACCTCCAGCGTAAACTCGGCGTGGGCTATGCCCGCGCTGCCCGACTTATGGACTTGCTCGAAGATCGCGGTGTCATTGGTCCTGCCGATGGCGCAAAACCGCGCGACGTGATTGGTGCAGGAAACGCCGATGAACTTGCTGCCGCTCCACCAGAAGAACAACAAAGCTAGTATGATCCCATATTCCTCTCGCGTATCACGCACCCTACTCGTTCTCTTTTTTCTCGCCGTGCTGGGGTACGGGATTTTTGAGGCGCGCGGTATTGTGCTCGGGCCAAACATACAAGTAGACGAGGCTCCGCTCGTAGTTTCCAGCGAATTTGTCCGCATCCAAGGTGTTGCTACACATATCGCGACACTCACCATGAATGGAACGGCAATTTCTGTGACAGAAGATGGCCTGTTCGATGAGCCGCTCCTCTTACACGAGGGCGAAAATCGCATTCTCTTGCGAGCACAAGACAAATACGGCAACGAAACAACGCGGACCGTTACGCTTATTTACCGCCCTGAGACTTCCCCTTCTTCTGCGACGATGCCCGGCACCACCACGCCCACCGTCGCCCATTAATAGTTTCATTACTCATTCTGTATGGCACCCAAGAAACAAAAAGCTCCTCCAAAACAAGTAGGTACTGGCACCGACAAAGATATCGACCGCGCACTCAATGAAATAAAAACAAAGTTTGGCGATGAATCTATCATGATGTTGGGTGCTACACCCAAAGTAGATGTGGATGCAATCCCGACAGGCTCCATAGGAGTCGACTGGGCACTTGGCATCGGCGGACTCCCTCGCGGACGTATCATCGAAATATTTGGTCCAGAATCAAGCGGCAAAACAACACTCTGCTTGCACGCTGTAGCCGAAGCTCAGAAAAAGGGCGGTATCTGTGCCTTTATCGATGCAGAACACGCACTCGATCCTGAATATGCAAAAAAGATTGGTGTCGATATAAACACACTCCTCGTCTCACAGCCAGATACTGGCGAGCAAGCGCTCGAAATAGTCGAAAGCTTGGTGCGTAGCGGCAAGATTGATGTCATTGTCATTGACTCGGTAGCTGCACTCACACCCAAGGACGAAATCGAGGGTGATATGGGCGCGCAGCACGTGGGCAAGCAGGCTCGCCTCATGAGCCAGGCTTTGCGCAAACTCACCGCCATCGTCTCCAAGACAAAAACTATCGTAATATTCATCAACCAAATCCGCATGCAGATTGGAGTGATGTTTGGTAATCCCGAAACCACTCCGGGAGGCAAGGCGCTCAAGTTCTACACGTCGGTGCGTATCGATATTCGCCGCGTGGCACAAATAAAAAAGGGTGATGAAATCATGGGCGGCCGCCACCGCGTAAAGATAGTGAAAAACAAAATTGCGGCACCGTTCCGCCAAACAGAATTCGACATGCTCTATGGCGAAGGAATCTCGAAAGAGGGCGAAGCGCTCGCGCTTGGCGAAAAGCTTGGCTTTGTAAAGAAGAGTTCCTCAGGCAGCTACGAGATTGGCGAGCACAAGGCTGGCCGTGGCTACGACGCTGCGCGCACCTTCTTGCGAGAGAATAAGCCCATTTTGAATCAGTTGCTCAAGGACATTCGTAAAGGACTCGCAGAAGGTGGTGGTTCAATAGGTGGCAGCTCGGGCGGTGATGAGTAGCGCGAAACCCCTCACCATGCTAGCGTTTGCCGTAGACTACCTCACCCAAAAGCACACGGAGAACGTGAATGAGTAGAGATGAAGAAGAAACCTGGTACCAGGCCATAATCTTACTGAAGCACTCCGACAGAAAACAAAACCGTTCGGACAATCTTCTGCTCGGTCCTCCACGCAGACTGCTTGAGGATATCAAATTGGATATCGCACGCGGGCGCTCTAGGGCTGCTGAAAGGCTCCGCAGCAGTTCGTTTTGGAAGCTCGGCGAAACTGGCGCATTGGTCCTGTGGCCACCCGAACGACGCGGCGAATGGATGCCAATCGAATGCAAAGTGCCTGCAGAGGTATGAGCTAGGACGCCGACAACACGTTGTTGCCGGCGTCTGCATTTTTCTGGACAACGCCAGATTTTCGCATAGAATGACCCGATATGTTGAACTACAATGAAATTAAGCCCGGTGTCGCCTGCCTCATCGAGGGCGAGCCATACGTCTGCGTCTGGAACAACATCATGCAGAAGCAGCAGCGCCGCCCGGTAAATCAGACAAAAATGCGTCACCTTATCCGCGGCAACACTATCGAGCACTCGTTTGCGCAATCAGACAAACTCCAGGAGGCCGAAATCCAGAAAAAGCCTGCCGTATTCGTCTTTCAAGACGAGCGTAAGGGCGAATGGATATTTCACGAAGTTGGCAACAAATCGAGCCGATTCTCGCTGAGCGACGACATGGTCGGCGAAGGAGGCCGCTTCCTCAAGCCCAATACCGACGTAGAGACCGAATCGTTTGATGGAAAAATTTTCAACGTAAAGCTCCCCATCAAGATGGACCTCAAGGTAAAGGAGGCTCCGCCTGATGTCCGCGGCAACACCGCACAAGGTGGCTCCAAGGTGGTCGTGCTCGAAACTGGTGCCAATATCAACGTCCCTATGTTTGTAAAAGAGGGTGATGTGATTCGCATCAATACCGAAACAGGTGAATACGTTGAGCGCGCGTAGTGCCCATGCTATAGTCTGCGCAGCAGTTACCTGGCGAGACGGGAATGGGGTGGTCGGTGTCTCGACCGGGTCCTACCTATGGGCCGACCATCCCAACCAAAAAATCCTCCAGCGTGGAGGATTTTTTATGTGGATTCAAAAACCCGGCAAAGCCGGGTTTTGTTTATTTCTGAATGTACGGGAGAAGCCCCATAAAGCGGGCGCGCTTTACCGCCTCTTCTACCATGCGCTGCTGCTTGCTCGTAAGGCCAGAGCGCTTGTGGCTTACCATGCGACCATGAGGGTTTACGAATTGCTTGAGCAAATCGATGTCCTTGTAGTCTACGTATTGAATGTCGTTCTGAGTGAGAATGTTGTTCATAGTGTTTCTTATTGTTAGTTTGTTACTTTAAAACGGGATGTCGTCTGGGTTTATGTCGTCCTTTGGATAATCTATACCGGGACCAGCTGAGCTTTCTTCGGCTGGAGGGGCTTCTCCACGGCCGCCGCCTCCCCCGCTACCACGTGGGCCAAATTGGACCCTATCTGCGACTATCTCGGTGCGGTACTGCTTCTGACCATCCTTTTCCCAGCTGCGAGTTTGGATATGACCTTCCACGAGGCACGAGCTTCCCTTTTTGAGGTATTGATTAACGGTATCTGCCTGACGACCAAATACCACGATGTTGTGAAAATCGGTTTGTTCTTGTTTCTTCCCATCTTTGCCAGTAAAAACACGATTGGTTGCGAGGGAGAAATTACAGACATTCATCCCGCTCGGCAGAGCACGAAGCTCCGGATCACGAGTGAGATTACCGAAGATAAAAGCCTTGTTGAGATACATAGCTACTCAGTGATTGTCTCGAGAGCTTTGTCGAGGTCTGCCTCCGAAACCGGAGCGGCAGTTTCTTCTTTGCGGACAGTCTTGAGTGCCTCGCCGCGCTTTACTTCACGGAGCTGCGGACCTTTGAGTTTGGCACGAGTATCTTCGCGAACCGTCTTAAAAACGAGGGAGCGGAACACGTTGCGTGTACCAGCAAAATATTCTTCGAGAGCCTGTACAACAGAACCTGGTGCCTCAAATTTGAGCCAGCCGAAGTAGCTGCGATCGTATTCGACGTTTTTGTCGCCCTCGCGAGTCGTCATTGGGTAGCTGAGCTTCATGAGTACCGGCGCACCTTCGGCGATGAGTGAGCCATCTTGCTTTTCGATGACTGCACGAATCTGAGAAACTACGGCGTCGAGCTCTTCTTCCTTGGTGTGTGGAACAATATGGTAGCCCGCCTCGTATACACGAAGAACGACCTCTTGGTCGGCGGCTGTTTCTTTCTGAGCGACTTTCTTTGCCATGTGGGGGGCACTGTAGCACACCACAGAGGGCTCTGCAACCCGGGTTTGAGCCTACTGCAAGCCAAAAAACCGCCTCGCATTATCAAGAATTTGAGCCTCTACCAGGGCCTCTTCCTGTCCCCGTATCCGGGCAATAACGCGAACTATCTCGGGAATATAGGTGCTTTCGTTGCGTTTCCCGCGATACGGGGCGGGGGTCACATAGGGCGCATCGGTTTCCGAGAGAATACGGTCGAGGGGGGCGTTTTTGACCACCTCGTCGTAGTCACGCGTAAAGGTAACGACGCCCGTAAAACTGAGAGTAAAACCAATATCGAGCCATGCACGCGCAGTGTCCCAATTGCCCGCAAAAAAGTGGACATCACCGGGGACCTTGGTGTGGGCCCGCACTATTTCAAGCGCGTCGTGGTATGCATCTTGTGTGCCCTGCGATGCGCGAATGTGCAGCATGAGCGGCTTGTGCAGCGTATTGGCAAGTTCGATTTGCTGCACGAATGCTTCTTCCTGCACGGCCTTGGTCGCGGGGTCGTTGCGATAGTAATCGAGCCCGCACTCACCCACCGCGACGACGCGAGGATTCTGTCCGAGCTCAAGATATTTGTTCATGTCGAACACTTCACCGCGTGAAGTAAACTCTTTGTTGCCCTCGCCCAATTCTTGCGCATCGTGGTGCGATTTGGTGGTGTGTATGGGGTGCAGTCCAATAGTTGCCCACGTATCGGGGTACGTGCTTGCAAGCTCTACCGCGCTGCGGCTCGTATCAAACTGTGTGCCAACAATATTAACCCCGACTTCTGCTAGAGCGGTGCGGTCAAATACCGCTGTTCTATCAGCATCATAGGCAGCAAAGTTGAGGTGCGTATGGGCATCGAAGTAACGCATAGGAAAACCATACCATAACGAACGACGGGGCCTAGTGCCCCGTCGTAAATAAAATCATGCCACCATGAACCACCGAGCCTGCAATTGGCGACCATGTCCGCCAATGAAACAGGTGTTCCGTAGAGCAAGCACTCCCGCCTCGACCAATTCATACAGAATGGTCGCAACCATCGCTTTATTCGGTAAGAGCTGAAATGGTGCAATAATCCTTTGCGAGCGAAGACAATGACATACCTCCACAAAGATTGGGCCGAAACCCGCTCCGGGCCCGTAGCCCTCGACTGAGTCGAGCACAACGCGCGCGAACACCTTTCGTTCGAGCCAATATCGAGGCTTCATGTGTATACTCCTTTTCTTGACTACACCAACCGCATTAGTACCACAGTAGATTACTCTTTCCTAGGAAACAAATTCTCCGGCTTCTTGTTGGCGAGAACCGCCGCCTTGAGCGTATCGCTCGTGCTCGGCATAAGCGGCTGCAAGAGGCGCGCAATCGCGTAGAGCTCAAGGACGCACTCAGTGATAATAGCCTTCCCCTTTTCTGGCTCCGTTTTTACAACAGCAAATGGCTTTTCGTTGGTGAGTCGTAGATTGAGTGCAGCAATGCGCTCCCACACATACGCGCAGGCAGTATTGTAATCGTAGCGTTCGAGTGCCTCGGTATATTCTGTTGGAAATCCTACGGGTTCGGGGCGCGCTACAGGCTGCGCAAGATGTGTCTCGGCAAGAGTAAGGATACGTGCCGCCAAATTCCCCAACCCATTTGCCAAATCAGCATTGTAGGATTCCTTGAATTTCTTTATTGTAAAATCACTGTCTTCAAACGAGTGGATGTGTTTTGCCAGGAAAAGACGTAGCACATCGGTGCCAAACTCAGCCACCAGCGCATACGGGTCTATGACATTGCCCAAAGACTTGCTCATCTTTTGGCCGCCGCTCGTGATAAATCCATGTATCGCTATCTGTCGTGTTGGGGGAAGACCGGCAGACATGAGCATGGCTTGCCACATGGCGCTCTGCTGACGCAGATTATCTTTCCCTGCAATTTGTAGGGCATGCGGTGCATGTGCTGTACCCCAAAATTTCTCAAACTGCTGCGTGTCTTCGGGCCACCCGAGTGTCGAAATATAATTGATGAGCGCATCAAACCACACATACATGACTTGCGAATCATCGCCCGGCACGGGCACCCCCCAGGGCATCTTTTCTTTGAGACGGGAGATGGAAAAATCTTCAAGTCCGCGACCAATAAACGCCTTTATTTCGTTGAACCGAAAGTCCGGCACCACAATATCGGGATACCGTGCATACAAATCGAGAAGCGGCTTTTCGTAACGAGAAAAGCGGAAGAAATGATTTTCTTCGTGAATGAGTTCTATGACCAGATTCGGATGGAGCGGGCAAATACCGTGCTCGAGCTCGCTATCCGTCTTTTCGAGCTCGCAGCCAACGCAGTATTTTACTTCATAGCTCTTTTTGTATATATCCCCTGCCGCCTCACAGCGGCGCCAAAATTCTTGCGCGGCGGCCTTGTGATGTGCATCGGTTGTACGAATAAAATGCAACTCAGGAAAGAGATTCAATTTATCCTTGAGGCCGCGGAATTTCTCGGCCCATTCATCTACGTATGTTTGTGGATTGGTACCAACTTCACTCGCCTTACGAAAAATCTTGATACCGTGTTCATCCGTACCAGTATTGAAAAATACTTCCTCGCCCTTCAGTGCATGGAAGCGCGCGAGAATATCGGCTTGCACTATCTCGAGCGCAAATCCAATATGCGGATCCGAGTTTACGTACGGGAGAGTCGTCGTTATGTAAAACGTTTTGCCCGAGCTATGCATGGTGTGCCTTCTCTTCTTCCCTGCCAAAGCGACCTGTTTCGATGTCTCGTGCGAGCTCCTGGATGATAGCGGCGATAGGGACCGACAAGATAATGCCAAGGAAGCCCGCAAGCTCGGCACCACAAATCAGGGCCAAAATCACGAGCAAGGGCGGCACGCCTACCACACGCGTTACTACCAACGGATAGATGAGATGATTTTCAAACTGCTGCGCGATTACGTACAGTCCAATCGCAAGAAATCCGAGCGATGCACCGCCATCGACAAACGCTATCGTGATTGCTGGTATGGCAGCAAGAGTGGGGCCAAACACTGGGATAATTTCAAAGAGTGCGGCGATGAGTGCCAACATGAGCGCGTGCTTCACGCCCAAGATGGTGAGTCCGAGAAATACCAAAACACCCATAATGACAGCGAGTAGAAGCTGGCCCTGCATCCAGAGGCCAATCTTTTCTTGCGCACGGCGCCAGAGTCCGCGCACATAATGCTGCTGCGGTTTGGGGGTTACGATGCGTAGAAAATCGTCGACACCAGTGTCCACTACCGCAAAATAAAAGGAGAAGATAACGATGAGAAGAAAAGAGAATACACCGCCAAAGATATGAGTGACTGCGCTCAGTGCATTGCCAAATGCGCCGCCTGGATCGATGGCCGTACGCACACTCTGCATGATATCGGACGAGGAAATGCCGGTATCTGGCATGCCTAAAATGTGCGAATAGGTATTAAACGCCTCGGTATTACTAAACGCCTCGAGGTAGATTGGCACCGAGGCAACAAACGCAGAAAAGTCTTCGAGAACGCTTGGCAAGAAGAAATAAAATACTCCAAAGAACGCGAGAAATAGCGTGAGATATATCGCGAGCACCGCAAACACGCGCGGGAATTTGCGCCTCATGAGCGCTGCGACCCCCGGCTCAATAGCCGAGGCAATTACGATAGCCGTGAGCACAATGAGCGCGATATCCCGCAGGTAAAAGAGGGTCCACGCACCCACGAGCACGAGCACTGTTTTGAGGATAGTGCCGGTGGTTATCGAGATACTAATCTGCTTATCCTGCATGGCCCCATAGTAGCACAGGAGGGGTCGGCTAGAGGAGACCCGCCAGTTCCCCTATTGGCACACGCTTCTGCTCACCAGTGTCGCGATCGCGCACTGTGACGGTATCGAGCAGCTCTGGGTTTTCACCAAGAGTGTCGAAATCGATAGTAATACAGAGCGGCGTGCCTATTTCGTCTTGGCGGCGGTAGCGCTTGCCGATGTTGCCGTTGTCGTCCCACATGATGGCGGGTTGGACTTTTTTGAGCATCGCATACACTTCGCGGGCCTTTGCGACGAGCTCGGGCTTGTTTTTGAGCAGCGGAAATACAGCCGCCTTTACGGGAGCAATATCCTTAGGAAATGCGAAGTATAGGCGCACTTCTCCTCCCATTTCGTCTTCGCGGTAGCACGAAGCGAGTACTGCGAGCACCGTACGCTCCACACCAAAGGTAGGCTCTACCACATGCGGCACGATAGCAGGCTCCCCTTCTTTATCTTGAACAGCGAGATTTTGTCCGCTCATCTTTTGGTGTGCAGACAAATCGAAATCGGTGCGATACGCCAAGCCATATAATTCCTTTTTCCCAAACGGAAATTCAAATTCAAAATCGATGGTGCGCTTGCTGTAGTGGGCCCGGTCGCCATCGCCCACTTCGAGCTCGCTCACTTTGCTGGTATCAATACCAACTATTTTCATCCATTCGTGCATGCTCACGCGCCACGCCTCAAACGCTTCTTCCCACTCGGCGGGGCGTACAAAATATTCAATTTCCATTTGCTCAAACTCGCGCGAGCGGAATACAAAATCGCGCGGCGCTATCTCGTTGCGAAATGCCTTACCGACTTGGCCAATACCAAACGGAAGCTTGGGGTGGAGCGAGTCCCACACGTTTTTGAAGTTCATAAATATGCCTCCGGCTGTTTCGGGGCGAAGGTAGGCAGTTGCAGCGGCATCTTCGAGGGGGCCCACCTGTGTCTTAAACATCATGTTGAACTGGCGAACACTACCAAATGCACCATTGCACTCGGGACATTTATCACCCACCTGATCTGCACGGAAACGCTTTTTGCACTTGGTGCACTCTACGAGCGAATCAGAAAACCCAGCCACGTGACCACTGGCCTCCCATGCCTTTGGGTTCATGATAATGGCGGCATCTACGCCATACATGTCGTCGCGGCTACGGATAAAAGTTTTCCACCACAAGTCGCGAATGTTGTTTCGCAGCTCTACGCCATAGGGGCCGTAGTCCCAAAAACCAGCTATCCCGCCGTATATCTCGGAGCCCGGAAAAATAAATCCGCGGCGCTTGCAGAGCGATACGAGCTTGTCCATGGTGACTTCTGTCATAGCACCGAGTGTACCGCACTCGCGATTATTTCACCACCGCAGCGTTGCTCGCCGAAAAACCTTGCTCGCCCGCCACATTGATATCGGCCGAAGATTTAGAAACTTTTGCGATATTGGTAGTAATGTCATCTACCTCGCGAATAATAGGCGCCGTGGTGGAAGCATCTATCCCCTTGAGAAGAATATTTTGTATGAGCGCGGGCTGCTGCCCGATTTGTGAAGTGCTCGGGGTAAATCCTATTGCTATCGCGGCCTGGCGTGGAGGATTGTCGCCCAAACCAACATTTGGATCTATATCACCCAGCTGCCACGTTATGGTACCGTTGGATTGATTGAAAGTGAGCTTTTCTGACGCCGGACTATACACACCCACCCAGCGTACGTAGGGTGGAAGCACCGCAGTGAGTACGCCGTTTTCTATTTTGTTGGTGGTATTACGCACGGTAAAGACCAGCGCATAGGTGGTTTCGGTTCCCGCTTTAGGCGGTATAGGGCCCGATGAGCCGAATGGATTGGTGTAATACAATCCATTTGCGATGAGCTGCAAATCGCTCGCGAGCGAAATATTTTGGCGCGCGGCCGACTGCAAAACTTCTGGCACGCCACTCTCGGCCATGCGACTACCCGCTGCGTTTACCGAAACATCCAAGCGTGGATTCGTGTAATTCTTGAGGGCTTCACCGCTCGGCATGGTAAACGAAAACGCGAGTGTTCCCTTTGCGCCCGGAGCCAAATCCGCGAGCACGCCATTGGTGGTTGTCTTGTCCCAAAATACAGAATCGTCTGCCGATCGGAAAAAGCCGTCTGTCGACTTTACCGTCGAGCCATCTATTTGTATGCCAGAGAGACGCGCGACGACAATCGCATTTTGAATTGGTGTTTGCAGTGTGTTTTCGTATTGCACCGCGATGGTCACCTTGTCTCCCGGGGACACGACGACACCGGGGCGCGTGGATTCATTTACCGCAATCGATAGCCCAAGGAATGGCTGCGAAAGCGCAGTGCGAAATGTGGACTCCGCGAGTACGGTGTCGAGACTAGTTCGCTGTATGTCGGAGCGTGTCCCAGCCGAAAAACGAAACACGCGCTCATCGCCGGTGCCGCCCGTGAGGGAGCCCTGAATAGTGATGGTGCGCTTTTGTCCGGGAGTCATATCTCCGAGTGCCCACAGAGTCCCCGACACCGGCTGTGGTGCAGCTGATGCAAATTTAAAACCAAATGGATACTCGGCCTGCAAAAGCACATCGCGTACTGGCGCATTGCCGTTTACTCCCACGGTTACAGAAAGAGATACCGGCTGTCCGGATATGCCTTGGGTATTCCCCGAAACAGTAATGGAGAGTGGGGATGAGCTAAAATTTATTGCGTAGTCAGACTCGGCGACAAATATCGAATTTGAGCCCGAGACATGATACTCGACTTCTACTTTAAGATTTTGTTTGTCGCCCCCTTGGCCAGCAAGTACTGCAGAAACGGTACCTTGGCGGCGTCCACCTGGCTCAATGGTACCGAGAGTAATACGCTGATTCGGCAAATCGGTAGAAAAATCTGCGGGCGATCGAGTTCCCGGCGGGTAGGTGATGACAATATCGGCAAGCTCAAGTGCGACTTTGTTGCGATTGGTCACGGTAAGCTGAAATTCAGCTGGTGCACCACCTTCTACTTGTGGTGGACCCGATATCACAATATCTACATTGCGTGGAGAAGCTGGCAACGAACCGCCGCCGAGCAAGAAATAGTACCCAAAAAAACCTGCCGCACCCAGGAAAAAGACTATCGAGCTGCCGAGTATTCCCCACAAGGCGACACGAAATATACCCATGCCACGAGGTGCCACAACAGCACCTTGCACACCAGGCTCAGCATGATGAAAATCTTCGCCAACTACCGGGCGCGTGAGATCGAGCGTGCGACGCACACGAGGAACGAGCTTCTCACTGAGCGTGCGACTATACATTGCTTGCCGCAACTCATCGAGGTGACCATCATCGCCGCTGGGAAGAGCACTCATGCTGATAATGGTACCATGCGCGCCTCCGCACTCTGGCGAAAGCGTTTACAACTGCGTCTCGGAAATGGCTCGATTGATAGACGCCAGAAATGCGGCTCGCTTTTCTTCTGCTTCGGTCATTTCTGGAAGACCGTACGCAGTATGTGCAAACAGCGTGGTTTCGAGCGCTTCTGCCGAAAGATACCCCAGTGCATACAGTACGCGCGCGACGCACACTATCTCTACGCTCGCTACATCAGCTGCTGTATGTGCAAAAAGCGCTTCGTGCGCCTGGGCGAGCGTTTCAAACAAATATTCGTTTTTGTCTTCGCCCCGCACAAGGCGCACCACCAATTCTGCAATTCGTGCAAAAGCAGCAAGCGCTTTTGGATTGTCGGCTCGCGCAATACGTATCGAAGCGGCACCAGCCCCGCGCCAGCCCCGCGAGCCACGCACCAAAGACACGCGCGCATGTGCGCACGATTGCAGCGCTGCGCGCATTTTTGAGTGCTCGCTGCGCACTGCACTTGCCCGCGCCCACACGAGGCCAAAGTCGCGCGTATAGAGCGCAAACACTTTGTCGGCCTCGCCCTGTTCGCGACTACCAAGCACCAACGCATCTGTGGAATATTTTTGGTACATGCTACAAAAGAGAAACGCTGAGTCCCATGTCTCCGCGCTCAATCGTGAGACTGTCGAGCGAGGTGGTCGCATTGATGTGCTGTGTAAATTTCTCTGCAGCTGCACATATGAGTGGGTCAGAAGAAGAGAGGCGCGCAGTTGTTTGTTGTCCTGGCTGCATACCGGCTTCCTTTCTCGCGGCCTGTATTGCGCGAATAATCTCGCGCACCATCCCCTCTTCGCGAAGCTCTGGTGTAATGGTCGTATCGAGCTCGACAACAAAACCTTCGGGCAATCCCGCAATACGCGCGACATCTTTGACATTTACCTCGTCTTTGATGAGCTCGATGAGTTCGGGTGCAAATTCTTTGCCGCCCGACACGAGCCCTAAGCGCGCGAGCGGTTGGCGCACAGGAATCTTAGATCTTGCACGAGCCTCCAGCGCGAGCGACACGACATTGCGCACCTCTTGCATCTGCGCGATGCGTTCGATATTCACCGGATGCGCAAGAAGCGCTTCGTTCCAAGACAGCAAGTGAACACTCTCGACCCAGTCATCCCTCCGCAAGTTCCTCCAGAGCCAGTCTGCAAAAAATGGGGCAAAGGGGGCCATCATTTTTGCCGTCTCCATCAGGACAAAACCGAGCACCGCCACACTGCGGCCGCCGTCCTCGGAATTTTTAATGATTTCGCGAGAACGTCGCAAATACCAAGTCGAAAGGTCATCGACAAACTTGTCGAGGGGGCGCGCCGCAACGTCCAGCTGGTAGTTTTCGAGACCCATGGTCACTTCCTTCAGCGTCTCAACGAGGCGGTCAATAATCCAACCGTCCAGTGCCGCTTTCTCATCACTGACGGTCTCAATCTGAAGCTCTTGGCGATACAACGCATAAAATTCGTACACGTTTGCGAGGCGGCCAAATACTTTGCGCGAGAGCTCGCCCACTTCTTTTTCTGAAAAGCTGAGCGATTCTGCGCGCACAACTGGCGAAGAGAGCATGTACAAGCGCATCGCATCGGCTCCGTATGTATCAATCATCTCCGACGGATCGGGATAGTTTTTGAGCTTCTTCGACATCTTTTTGCCATCTTCGGCCAAGACGATTCCCGTAACCACGCAATTCTTAAACGCCTCAGCGCCAAAGAGCGCGCCTGCGAGTACGTGCTGGTAGTAAAACCACGCACGGGTCTGATCTTGGGCTTCGCCGATAAAATCAGCCGGGGCAAGTTTCTCCCCTGCTGTAGCCTGCGACTCGCCATAGCTCTTGGTGGCAAATGGCACCGAGCCAGAATCAAACCAGGTATCAAGCACGTCGGGCACGCGGCGCCCAGTGCCACCACACGCACACGGGACAGTGATTTCATCAACGACGTCTTTGTGCAAATCTGTTACCTGCACACCGCTCGCTTTTTCGAGCTCGGCTGCCGAGCCAAACACGTCGTATTTCTTGCAGCTCTCGCAGCGCCACACCGGAATGGTGTTGGCCCAAAATCTCTGGCGCGAGATAGACCAATCGCGGGCACCCTCGAGCCACTGGCCAAATCTTCCCTCTTTGATGTGAGCCGGCGACCAATTGATGTTCTTTGCAGTTTCCAAAAGTGTCGGCTTCAACCTTTCTACAGCGACAAACCACGAAGAAGTCGCGTAGTTTAAAAGCGCCGTATCGCAGCGCCAGCAGTGTGGGTAGGAGTGCGAATATTTTTCTGTAGAAAAAACCTTGTCGCCGAGTGCGCGGACAATCGTAAGATCGGCTTCACGAATTTCTTCGGGCTTATCTTTGGCGCGAGGTTTCAAATCGAGCCCGGCAAATTCACCAGTCTCGGGCGCAAAGGTGCCGTCCATCTTCACATGCTGCACAAACGGCAAATTCTTTTCTTTGCCCAGCTTCATGTCGTCTGCACCAAATGCAGGTGCAATGTGCACGATGCCGGTACCAGTGTCTGTCGTTACAAAATCGGCAGCATACACCTTCCAGCCATTCTCGCGGTTTTTGAGATTCTCATCTTTTTGATAGTAGTCGAAGAGGGGTTCGTATTCAACACCCACAAGTTTTGACCCCTTTAAGATGGAGGGTTCCCCTCCATCTTCTATGGCTTTTTGGATGACAGACGTTCCCTCTCGTTCAGTGAGGGAATAGTTTATATCTTGCCCCACCGCCAACGCTACATTCCCCGGCAACGTCCATGGCGTTGTTGTCCACGCGAGCAAATACGTATTCTCGGGCAAGTCGTGTTTTTCCGGATTCTTTACCTTAAACTTCACCGTCGCTG
>JBDKGA010000065.1:0-8582 GCA_039798465.1 Candidatus Parcubacteria bacterium
GGTGCACGAGAGCGGATCGATACCAAATCGTTCTTTGATGAGGGTGGAAAAATCGAGCTCGGGCCACTCTTCGGCGAAATCGACGGTGTGGCCATGAATCTCAAACGTGTATTTGCCATACACGTCTTTTGCAATACGGCGGTAGAGGTCTTGGACAAAGTCCATGCCGTAGCGCATGTCGCGGTAGGCTTCGTATGATTCGAGCTGTGTGTAGTCTTGCAAGTGTTCGCGCGATTGGCCCTCGTTTCTAAATATGCGACCTATCTCAAATACTTTTGGGAATCCGGCGACGAGCAAGCGCTTGAGCCACAACTCGAGCGAAATGCGCAGCGACACATCGATATCGAGCGAATTATGATGCGTAACAAACGGGCGTGCATCGGCGCCACCAGGCGATGTTTCGAGCACGGGTGTTTCTGCCTCCATAAATCCGTGCTCGAGATAGAATGCACGCACTACATTCCAAAATCGTGCGCGGCGCTCCACCATCCCGCGCACTTCGGGGTCGAGGAGCATCGAGAGGTAGCGCTCGCGCAGTTTGAGCTCTTCGTCTTGGATACCAAAGTGTTCGCTCGGGAGCGGCAAGAGTGATTTGGCGAGCATCTTCCAATCGGCAACCTTGAGTGACTTTTCACCGCGCTTGGTGATAAATGCAGTGCCGATTATTTGAATGAAATCGCCGGTGTCTGCGGTGTCGGCAAAGAGTGTAAACACTTTTTCGGCCATGTCGTCTTTTTGAAAGACTGCCTGGATTTTTGCTGGGCCGCCTGCGGCGAGCGGCTTGTCCTGAGCGGAGTCGAAGGAAGGAGTCGAGCCGTCTGATACATCCACAAACATAATTCCCCCCTGTCCGCGCTTTCCTACAATGCGGCCCACAATGGTGCTTTGATTCCCCGCTTCTACGAGCGCGTCAAAATCACGTAGCACATCGGCTATGGGTGTGTGCGCATCTGTCGTTGCGGGGTAGGCATCAAACCCTGCCGCACGCAGCGTTTCCAGTTTTTTAATGCGCTCTGCGCGCAGTTCGGCTTCGGATGACATGAGCCCTATGATAGCAGAAAATACTGCACTCGACGCGTCGCTACACTACCCGCCGCGCCAATCGTTCGGCAAAGTGTACACCGGCTACAGAGACCGCGAGCGCAATAATCCAGCCGAGTAGTAGAACAATGCCTAGATTGCGAATGCGGCCCTCTACGGCGCTCATGTTGCGCCCAGCGACCACGTACCCGTCTTCCCCCGCAGAAACCACCATAACCGCCTGTCGCACCCCTGCTTCGGGCTCCCAGGTCACTATCTCTTCGCCCTGCGCTTTTGCCGCTGCAAAGACTCCTTCGGGAAGCTGCGGAATAGTGCCATGCAAGAGGCCAGTAGAACCCTGCGGCTCGAGCTCGGTGTTGTAAAATGCAATCCATGGTGCAAGGCTCGCACTTATTTCTATCGCACTTCCTTTTGGTGCAAGTACTGCCGAATCTACTCCAGCTTCGATAAGTCGCGCGCTGTCTTGTGCAAGCTGAAGCTGCGGGTCGTTGAGCATCGAGCGATACTGCTGCTGGCCCGACAAATAGATGAGGCCGGTGATAGCGGTAATAGTGATGGCGAGCGGAATCCATTGGGTAAGGGTGTTGCGATAGTGGTGCATATGGCGCCACTCTACCTCGTGCCTGCGTCTTTGAAAAGGGATATACTGTTCCTATGATTGCAAAAAGAATCCGCAGTTTTGGGTATGCGATTACCGGTATCAAGCTCGCGTGGCGCGAAGAAGTAAATTTTCGCGCAGAAGTCGTGCTGGGTGTAATGGCGCTCGCTGCAGGTATATTTTTCAATATTTCATACCTCGAGTGGCTCGTGCTCTTGGGCTGGTGTGCGGTAGTTCTCATGGCCGAAGCCTTTAATACAGCTCTCGAAGAGCTCTGCGACATGCTTCGCACGACACATGATCCGCACGTGGCAAAGATAAAAGACTTGGCAGCTGCGGCCGTCTTGATCGCATCTGTGGGCGCACTTCTTACTGGCTGCATGATATTTGTGCCGCGTATTTTGGCGCTCATATGAATCTTCCCCTATTCCCACTCGATGAATCTGTGCTGCAGGCAATGAATAGTGCGCGCTCGATTGGTGGCACGTATTTTTTTATAAACCTGAGCGAGCTTGCGGGACCTACCACGAGCGCGGGCCTGGGAGTGGTAGTCGTGCTTGGTTTGTATCTGCGCAAAAAGTACGCAGCGATAGCGGGGCTCGCAGTAGCGCTTGTTGGCGCCAATGCTGCGTGGGTACTCCTCAAGGCGTATTTAGAACGACCACGCCCAGCGGCGCAACTTGCCGCCTTTGCCGAATCAGGATTTTCGTTCCCCAGCGGGCACGCAACAAATGCCTTTGCGTTTGGCACATTTCTTGCACTTCTTCTGTGGCACCACCTGCCTGCGGGCAGAATGCGGATATTTGTGGCACTGCTTCCGCTCCTCTTTGCTGCACTTATCGCCTTTGGACGTGTGTATCTGGGCGTGCACTATGTGAGCGATGTCTGCGTGGGCGCGCTGCTCGGCATTGTGTTTGGGTGTGCGGGGACGTGGCTCTGGAAGCGTCTTGAAATGCGAACACGATAGTTTTTCTTTTTAGGTAGCGACGCCACATACCCACTCGGGTACGGATTTTTCGTGCTCGAAAAATCCTGAAGTCGCGCCGCCGCCGCGGCGCGAACCCCCTCGCAGGTATGTGGCGTCGTTTTTACAACCAAAACCATAAACGCGAGCGCGAGCACGATACGATACGCGCCAAAGACGGCAAAACCGTGCGTGCGTACAAACGCAAGCAGCCAGCGAATGCTCACGAGAGCGACCACAAACGCTGCGATAAATCCAACACCAAGGAGTCCAAAGTCACTACGCGAAAACGTATCCGCTTGTTTGAGTACATCGTATGCGGTAGCAGCGAGCATGGTGGGCACGGCCAAGAGAAACGAAAATTCCACCACCGCTGCCCTGCTCATGCCCAAGAGTTCGCCGCCGATAATAGTGGCCGCCGAACGCGACACTCCAGGAATAATGGCAACCGATTGGCAGAGCCCGATGAGTGCGCATTGCATGTAGCTCAACTCCTCGATAGAACCCGATTCTTCGCGCTTCCAATAATCAAATGCAATGAGTGCGATACCGCCAATAAGGAGCGCCCACACAACCACCTGCATGTTGCCGTTGAGCGAGGCTTTAAAAAATGGATACACCGTAAAACCAATGAGTGCTGTGGGGGCAAAAGCGACGGCGAGCTTTTTGAGCAGCACCACATCGAGAAGTCGTTTCCAGTAGAGTGCCACTACTGCGAGAATCGCGCCGAGCTGTATCGCTATCTCAAATGTTTTGAGCAGCTCTGTTTGTGGGAGGCCAAGTAAGTTGCTCGCAAGTATGAGGTGCCCCGTCGAAGAAATGGGCAAAAATTCAGAGATTCCTTCGACAACGCCTAAAATGAGCGCATCAACAATGTTCATGCATTAGCAGGAGCTACAGCAGGAGCAGTCTGCTCTTGCCTCACAAGTGCTGTATCGAGCACAGGGCTCACGACTGCCGCAAAGAGCACTGTGCCTGCGAGATGCAAGAGGGTAAATGGTATTTGTCCGGCGAGCGCTGCTGCGAATGATTGTTCAAACATAATCGGGCCGACGGTGAGGCCGGTGAGTGCGTCGTAGATAAGCGTGCCCACGATGCCAAAGCCAATGAAGTGTCCGCGAGTCGCTGGTGCAAAACGAAAATACAGTGTCGCGAGCAGTGCGACGAGTCCGTATGCCCCCGCTGCTGCCCACGTCCAGCTTCCCCAGCCGCTCGTGAGAGCGTCGTACACGAGTATGCTCGAGACTGCAAAGCCAATGCTCACGAGAGCGCCAGTGCGCTTGCCGAGCGGCATGAGCACCGAAAGAATCGGCTCGACGTTTGGTGCGCGAAATGGGAGGAGAAAGAAACGAAACGCAAAGACGCCTATCCAGGCAAGCGCGATAGTTCTGAATTGCGATGTGTTCATAGGGATTACGAGTATACCATGTGTACGTGGCGCGCACTTGCTATACACAGCTCCTTGTTTTCTAATCGTGCAGGGTTTGACTTGCGGCTCTTTCTTTTCTTTCGTTATAGCTTGAACTGTCCGTCTTTGTATATGAGTACCTTTCTGCCGTCGTGGAGGTGTGCGACCTCCTGGCGGCGGGTGGTCGAGATGCTGTCGGTGTGCACCGACGAGTCATTGAAGCCAAGGTCTTTGAATTCGTCTTCGCTCATTTCGGCGATGTTGCCGTGGCAGGTGTCGCGATAGCTCATGCCGAGTGCGAGATGGGTGTTGCCCTGTGGGCCACCCATGTTTTCGTCGTAGAGCGTTTCGGCCATAAATTTCGTGATGCGTGAGTGGCGGCCATCGGTGAGCGAGTACTCACCTATTTTGTTGGCACCGGGTGTCGCAATCATTTCTTTGAGCAGCTTTTCATTTGTCTTTGCTTTTGATTTTACGACCACGCCATCCTTAAACTCGAGCTCGATGCCGGTAATCTTGCTGCCGTAGCGATAGAGTGGCTGATTAAATTTGATCCAGCCATTTGTGCCGCGCCAATCGGGCGAGGTAAATATCTCGAAGCTCGGCATGTTTACTCCCCTCCCGGCGAGCCACTGGCGCTTCTCGCCGAGCTTGACCCACAAATCCATGTCGGACCCTGTCGCGTGGAGTTTATCTATCTTTGGAGAGAGTTTGTTGAGCGCATTTTTGTAGTACTCAATTTCTTTGTATACCTTTTTCCATTGTGCTATCGGATCTTCGTAATCGAGGAAGCATGCCTTGATGATTTGATTCCAGTATTCCTTGAGAGAAAGGCCGGCTTCTTTGGCCATGGCGGGCGTGCCATACATGGCGATAGACCAGGTAAATTTTCCTTCGTGTTCCTTTTTGCGGCGCCAGTCCATAAATGGTTTGAGTGCTTTGCCGCGCGCCATGATTCTTTTGGGGTCTATGCCGTCGAGCGCGTGCATGTCGCTGTCGGCCAATATGTAGAGCGAGTGATCCATCTGGTCGACAACCCCGCGCAAATATTTGTCGGGAAAAAAGTCGAGCTGGTCTTTGCTCGCGTGCTCATAAAAGTAGCGGGTGAAGCTATCGTTGCGGCGGCGATCGCCCTGCTCATCGTCGGGGGTGTAGTGCGAGAGTACGTGGCCGCCTGCATCGACTATCGCATTGTGCACAGCTACGTAGAGCGGCTTGCCGCTCTCGGTAGCCGAAAGACGCACGACGTCGCCTTTCTTGATTCCCTTCCCCATGCCCATCGCAAAATTGACGAGGAGGTGTGCATACCTCTCGAGTATCTTCTGTGGCGGAACGTACTGTTTTGATTGTTTTTTCATACGTGTAGGGTACTTGGTGTGGGGGTGATTGTAAAGAATGCGGGGCCCCGAAGGGGCCCCGCATTGCTGTCTTTCTTTTACGACCTCCTTACTGTACAGAGGTGGTTGCGTTTACTGTCGCGCTTGCGTTGATTTTCTTGATACCGTCTGTTGCTGTTTTGATGTCGGCGCGAGCACCCTTGAGTGCATCGTTTGCCTCCTTTATCTTTGCGCGACCAGCTTCGAGTGCCTTTTTGTTTGCGTCGGCAATAGTTTTATCGCCGCCATCGGGCTTGAGGTCTTTGGTGAGCGCTACGGCTGCATCTGCTGCGGCAGTTGCGGTGGCCAGTTTGCTCTGTGCGTCAGCGAGAGCTTTTTGCTGAGCAGCAACATCCTTGCCTGCTGTAGAGGCCTCGGTGAGGCGCGCGGCGAGCTTCGTGATGAGTGTCGTCATGCTTGCGGCGGTTGTTTTTACTGCGTCGGCCGATGCGGAGATGTGTCCCTGAGGAACGATAAGCAAAAACACGCGGTGTGACTTGCTAATCGCCTCCATGTTTGCCTTGAGGCTTGTTGTCGAGGTGTCGGCCATGATGCGTGCGCGCAAATCGTTGAGTGATGCAATTTCTGCTGCGACCATAGCGTCAATCGTTGCCTTGCCGTCTGTAGAAACGCGCTTCTTGCCATCTGTCTTTTCATCGAGCTTGGTAAGCGCGCTGATGCGACGGTCTATTTCTTTATTTGCGCGTTCTTTTGCCTTGGTTTCGCGCTCGCCCATTTTTTCTGTACGGGCTTCTTGGCGCTCTTGTACCTTTTCGGCGCGAGTAGTGCTTGCGGCTGCGCGCGCTTCAAGACGGGCATCTGCGCGGTTCTCGCGCGCTTCCAAGCGTGCTTCTGCTCGTACTGCTGGTGGCGGGATAGGGCGTGGTGGTTCGCCAGTTTGTGCTAAGGCCGGTGCTGCAAGCGTGAGTATTGCGAGCGTGCTTGCCGATGATGCAAACGTAGTAATTTTCATAAATATTAGTAAGTGGTGTTACCTGCTGTGTCATTGAGTCCGGCATCAATTGCGGCCTGACCTGCTACAGCTGCTTGTAATTGGGCATCGATCGCCTGCAAGTCTGCATCGAGCGACGTGTTTGAGGTATCGCGCGCAGTAATGTCTGCTCCCGCCTCTACTGCAACCGGTGTAGGTGCTTGTTGTGCGGTGTTGTCTTGCTGCTGCGGCACTGCTCCGTATGGAGTAGTGACCTGCTGTGTGTATTGCATGTATCCCCATATTGCTGCTCCGGCAACAAGTACAGGAAGTGCAACTTTTACGATAAAAGGCATAACGGTGTGTGAATTACTAATATGTGTTTATCATACCGCCTCAGCGCAAGGAGCATACCCCTCTGCCCAGTGGATAAGACGGCACGGGTGTTTATTTCTTACCTGCGGCAGCCGCTTCGAGTCTGTCGAGGGCAAGTGCGTAGGCACCACGGCGAAGATCGGTAGAAAGTTCGCGTGCGCGGCGCAGTACATCGAGCGATTCTCGGGTGAGAAGTTCGCCGAGCTTGGTGTTTACTTCTTCTTCGCTCCAGTGAAGATTTTTGAGATTTTGTTCCCACTCAAAGGTCGATACCACCACGCCCCCGGCGTTTGCCAAAATGTCTGGCACGACTGATATTCCGCGACCAAAGAGCTGATCATCGGCTTCGGGAGTAGTGGGGCCGTTGGCGAGTTCGAGAATCATTTGTGTGTGAATGCGCGGTGCATTTTCTGCGGTGATTTGGTTTTCGAGCGCCGCAGGGATGAGTACTTCGCATTCGAGCTCAAGCAGTGCGGCGTTGCTTATTTCGCGTGCGCCCGGGAATCCCGCGAGCGAGCCGTGTGCTTTTTTGTACTCTTCGACAGCCTCGGGGTCGAGACCGCCTTCATGCACGATTCCTCCTTTTGAATCCGATATGGCAATAATCGTGTGTCCGTGTGCGGCAAAGATTTTTGCGGCAGTGCCGCCTACGTTGCCCATGCCCTGCACTACGATGCGTGATTTGTCGGGGATATGAAGCTGTGAGCGCAGTGCATTAAACACAAAGAATCCGCCGAGGCCCGTTGCCGCGCCGCGACCCTCTGAACCTCCCTGCCCCACCGGCTTTCCGGTAAAGGTGGCGCGTGTGGTGTCGCCGGTGAGTTTTTCGTACTCGTCGACCATCCACGTCATTATTTCGGGAGTGGTGTTTACATCGGGCGCAGGGACATCGCGCTGCGGGCCAAGCACCGGATACATACGCTGCACCCATCCGCGCGAGAGGCGCTCAAGCTCGCCTTTTGAAAGTGTTTTGGGGTCTACGGTGACACCTCCTTTGCCGCCGCCCATGGGGATTCCTGCAACGGCGCACTTCATGGTCATCCAGAGTGCGAGTGCGCGCACTTCGTCGATATTGGTGTCTGGATGAAAACGAATACCGCCTTTGTGCGGTCCGCGCAGCGAATTGTGCTGGACACGGTAGCCTTCGAATACGCGGAGTTCGCCACTATCCATGCGCACGGGTATGGAAATAGTAATCTCGCGTTCGGCACGCGAAAGTGTTGCGAGTGTTTCTGGCTTGGTGGGGCGTACGGCAGCGACACGCTGCAGCTGGCTGAGAGCGTTTTGAAATGGATTGGTGCTCATAGGGTGATTATTGTACACCCGTTCGCTTGCGTGTGCGCGTCGGCTTTTCTAGTGAATTCTCGATAGCCTTTTTATTCTTTTGCGATGGCAGCTCGTGTTTGGTGGGGTCTAGCAGCCACCAAAATGTTTTGGAAAAATGTTTTGAATCATTGCACACACGCTTGATGTAGTAGAGGTCTTTGGTGGGAATAGCTTCGAGAATTTTGCCCATGCGCGGCATGGTGATGGTGTCGTACCCGTCTTGTTGGCGTGTGGAATTGAGGTGGTCGCAAAAGTAGCGCATGAGCTCACCGCGCTCCGTTTCGCGCACTTTTGTGGCGGTAAATTTGAGCCTGCCCCCTATGTGCTGCATGGACATGGGGGCATTGTACCGCGTTCTCTTTGCGCAGAAAATCGCGTATAGTAGAGCCACATGCGCACCATACTTCCCCATACCGAAAACCCCGCCTTGCGCGCCGACATGCAAGACATTCCGCTTGCCGATATTTCCTCTGCCCGGATACAAGAATTGATACAGGACATGTGTGCCCTCCTTGCAGTAGAAGAGCACGGTGTTGCGCTTGCTGCACCACAAGTGGGTGAAG
>JBDKGA010000066.1:0-6117 GCA_039798465.1 Candidatus Parcubacteria bacterium
CTCATGACAACCATCGTACCACAGGACGAATTGCTTAGAGCAAATAAGGATATCGCATCTCCTTATTGCTCCTCCAAATCCAAACACACCGAATTGATGCAGAAGTGTTTGCGCTGCTCGCCTTTCACTTCTTCGTCGAAGACATGTCCCAGATGCGAATTACAGTGTTTGCAAAATACCTCCGTACGGCGCATGCCAAGAGAATCATCGGGGCGCATACCAACATTCTCTGCTACCGCAGCATCCGAAAAAGATGGCCACCCCTGCAAGCCCGGATTACTCTCACGAGAATCGAGCTGATGCTCGGTGGAGAAAAGCGCTGCACCGCAGGCCTTGCAGTGATACATGCCATCCACGTCTTTCTTATAAAACTCGCCCGAATACGGCGCCTCGGTACCACCCTCACGCAACACCTTGTACTCCTCTGGTGTCAACTTCTCCTTCCATGCGCTCTCGTCATATGACATATCATTCATATTTTAGTGTGCGTATTGTTCTTGTAAGAATTCGGCGAATTTTTCTTTTACCTTCTCGAGCTTCGGGTTGATGATTACCTGGCAATACCCAGCGCTCGTATTGCGTGCGTAGTAATCGCGGTGATAATCCTCGGCCGGATAAAACTTCTCGAGCGGTTCGACGCTCGTAGCTATCGGCTCGCCGTCGGCACTCGAATCATTCAGCTCTTGGATAAAGCTTTCGGCCTCAGCGCGCTGTACAGGAGTCGAGTAAAAGATTGCCGAGCGATACTGCGGGCCCACGTCGTTGCCTTGCCTATCGATGGTCGTCGGATCATGGCTTGCAAAGAATATCGTGAGCAGCGTGCGATACGACACCAGTGCTGGGTCGAACACCACCTGCACTACTTCAACATGCCCCGTGCGCCCACCACTTACCTCTTCGTACGTCGGATTCTCTACTCGCCCACCAGCATAGCCTGGCTCAACTGAGCTCACACCCTTGAGCATCTTAAACACCGCCTCAGTGCACCAAAAACATCCACCACCAAATACTGCTGTTTCCATATCAACCAAATGTGAAGGTATATGCATCGAGCGTCCCCTTTTCCACCCGTATCTCGAGCAGGTGTGTCGCCGGCACGCTGTCTTCTACCAGCTTGTAGAGCCTGTTGGTGTTGATAGTCGCAACACCATCTACCACATCGGCACCTTCCATCGAAGCAGGAATCGGCTTGCCATCAATCAGCATGCGCACCTGCGCACCCGAGCCCGACGCGGCGACAAAATATACACTCTTTGCCGTGTAGCGAAACACAATCCGTGCCTGGTCTTTGCTCTGTGCATACTCGTGCTCTATGTTCCACGTGCCGCCCAGGTAGAGCTTGTTGCTCTCGAAATTCTCGGGCAACGCAAACGCGTGTGCACCACTCATAAATGGCAAACCGTTCGCCAAGTACTCATTGCGCCACGCACCAAAATATATTTCGGGACTTCCCGCTTGAGCCCGCGGCGCCTTTGGATCGACGATATCTGTCGGGATTGTTTCTCCTGTACCAAGCACCGCGGCACGCTCTTGCAGTGCTTTTTGTATCGCACGCTCAGCTTCTTCGTAATTCCCCTCCCCTGCATGGTCGTACACGATATAGCCATCAATATCGACGAGGTACTTGCGCGGCCAGTACGAATTACCAAACGCATTCCACGTGCCATATGAGTTGTCGAGTACGCTTGGATACGTGAGCCCAAAACCCTGCACCGCACTTTCGACATTGCTCTGCACCTTTTCAAACGCAAACTCTGGCGTGTGAATACCGATGATTTGCAAACCTAAATCGCGATACTTTTCGTCCCATGCTTTCATGTACGGCAAAGTGCGCTGACAGTTGATGCAGGAGTACGTCCAAATATCTACGAGGACTATCTTGTCGCCCTTGAATTCGCCAATCGTGATTGGCTTGCCCTGGGTATTCACGTAGCCAGCAGGAGCAGTAATCTCGGCAGAGCGCGGGAAAGAGCGTGCTTTTGTTGCCTCGCGTTCGCTGGCGGGAATTGGCACCACGGGAATAGATGCGGCTTGTTCTCGAGCACTCAAGAGTACCTGCTCGATTTTGCCCACATCAAAGAATCGCTCTGCGGCCAAGACCTCGAGCTTTTTGTCGAAGCCCAAAAATATCGCAACACCCACAAGCACAAAGAGCACGCCAATACTGCGCTTTATCCACCCTTGCGGATCAGAGGCAACGCCAAGTTTTTCCAACAACTTTTGCCCCGCGAGAGCGACCACAAACAAACCACCGCAGAGCCCGACGGCAAAAGCGAGCAGATGCAGCATTCCCTGCGCAAAACTCTGCGGCAATACAGTCGCAAGGATGAGGAAGTACGTGGGGCTGCAACTCGAGAACACCGGGCCCAGTGCCGCACCCGTCAGAATATCACCAAGCAGATTTTGTTTTTGGTAGCCTGTTGCAAGTGCTTTGTTTGATTCTTTGTTGAGCGTGTTGAGAAAAGAAATGGCATCCCACAGCCGCGGAAACACCATTGTAATACCGAGCACAATAATAATCGCACCCGAAACACCCTGCCAAAAGGATTGTGGCACTGCAATGAGCGCAGTAGAAGCCTTGAGGAGGAGCGTGAAGAGAATCACCGACACCCCGAGCGAGAGCGTAACAACGACAACGCGTCGCATGCTACTGCCCCCACTCAGCGTGCCGCCAACAATGACCGGCAAGAGCGATATCGTGCAGGGCGCAAGCACGGTGAGAAGCCCTGCAATAAACGATATGCCAAGCAGTATCATACGAGATTATTTGAGGTGCGAGACAATATCACTAAGTGTGGGTGACGCGCTCCATTTTGCAAGCTGATTCCCCTGCGCATCTACCTGCACAAATGTGTGCTGGTACGTCACGCCATACTTTTGCTTGAGCGCAGCTGCCGTGTCGTAATCGACGTCGAGAATCGTAACGCCCGTAGGAATTTCTTTGAGATGCGCGCGAATATCAGCATCTACCGTGCGACAGCTGGGGCACCAGGAAGCATGGAAGAACAGTACTACCTTGCCTTTTTCTGCCTTCGCAATCTTCTCGGGCGCATATACTTCATATGAGCCGGCGCTCATCATCGCGTCAGCATCTTTCATCGTGTCCCCCTTTTTCATTGTATCGCCGGCTGTCTCTGCGGGCTTCATCATGTCTCCCTTTTCCATCATCGCATCGTCTTTCATCATTCCTGCCTTATCCATCATAGTGTCTTCTTTCATCATTTTTTCGCCATCCATCATTCCCTCTTGATGTGGCGCTTCTTTTTGCATAGCCACTTCAGGCTGCGCGGGCGAAGAGGCGTTTCCTGCTACAAGCCAACCGCCGCCTACAAGCACCAAAGCTCCGATAATTACATAAAGGATATTCTGCATAACAAAAGTATGAGTCCGCTAATGGACTCAGTGTACTCGTTCAAACCGAAATGTAAAGTCTACTTTACATTACTTATCCCCACCTCTAGAGACGTTCGGCGTATATTCGGGCAGCTATCTTCCCAAAAATCATCGCTAGGAGCGCATACACGAGCCAGTGGTCGAGCATATCGAGGTATCCCTGCACCGCAATACCCACCACGAGCACTCCAGCACCAAGTAGAAAACCCGTCCGACCTGAAGTCGAACGAAGTTGCTCCTCCCTTTCATCCTGCGCACCCTCTCGTATGAGAAACGCGGCAAATACGGCAAACGCCGCCACGAGCCCCGCGAGTGCTGTCATTTGCACCATGGATGGCATCCACCAATGTAGTGGATCGAGCAACACAAACGACGCGAACGCGAGTGCTCCAAGGATGCTGTACTCAAGAAGATGGTTATTTTTCATGGCGAATACAAAAAAGCTGCTCAACAGACACATTGAAACATGCGGCGAGTTTGAGCGCGAGTAATACCGAAGGAGTGTAATTCCCCTTTTCTATGGCGATAATAGTTTGGCGCGTGACGCCTACTTTTTCTGCGAGCTCTTCTTGGGTAAACCCTCGCTTTAGACGCGCCTCACACACCGAATTGCGAATAACTTCTTCCATACTCAGAGCGTACGGTGCTACTGCACTGGTGTCAAATTAGCTGTACTAATACAGCAATGCTCCTACCGCAACAAGTGAGTTTACGATAAACCACAGTGTGTAGGTAAACGTAATCGCATTTTCTTTGTGCACGATGCCGTAGAGAATCCAGACAATATTAAACGCAGCATACGAGCTCCACGACAGTACCGACACACCAGCTGTTTCGTGCAAACCATAGATAAGCCACAGCTGCGGGATAGTAAATGCGGGGCCCAAAAATCCAACCACAAAAATTATTCTGTCGAGGAAGCGCTTGAGTGCAGTCGGATGAGGAAACGGCTCAAGGTTTTTGTACATGCGACGGCGCAGACTTTGGTGATGACGGACGAGTGTCATGGGGACAAGTATAGCAGGCGCAAGGAAGATAGTGCTCGAGAAGCCTGCTCGCAGCGCGACGGCGCGAGAGGAGCGCCGACACAGCAGTGTCGGACGCGTGCTTCGAGAGCACTATCTTCCTTGTCTTAGATGAGCAGCCGCGCCAAGCGCAACTCATCAAACGAAAACTTACCTTTCAGTGCCGCGTGCACCGGCGCAAGCTTTTCGGAGCCATGTGCATCAAATGCTTGCACGATAGTAGCCAAATGCTCGAGCACGTGGCGCGGGGCCACGCGCTCCACGTCGCGCTTATCGAGCTTGCCCTGCATAAAGAGTTCTTCGATATGATTGGCAATCGTCGTTGCCGCGAGCTTACGCTCTTGTGCTACCTGGCCAATCCCTTTCCCCTCTTTGAGGAGTTCGAGGGTTTTTTCAAACGTCGCACCTTTGTGTGAGACTTTTTTCTTTTTTTCTACACGAACAACACCGCCGGCAGGATTTCCACCAGACGCACGGACAAAAGTATCACTGAGTGCTGCGTGTTCTTCGTCAGACATTGTCTCGAATCGTTTGCGGGCAGCAGCGCTGTTTTTCTTAAAGGCGATATCTTGCGCATGCACCTGTGGGTGCACTTCGAGTGCGCGCTGATTGTATCCCACCAAATGCAAACCTTCGAGCGAGCGCACGCGAGAGAGCGCTACGTAGCCCTGCCCGTATTCAAACGCCTGTGAGAGGTCTATAGCAGCGGCATCGAGCGTCATGCCTTGGCTTTTGTGTACCGTGATAGCCCACGCAAGGCGAAGCGGGAGCTGCGAAATGCGCGCCAGCGTTTTGCCACCATCGTCTATCTTCCACTCGGTTGCTTCCACTTCAATACGTCTGCCAGCGCTCGTGCGCACTACCGGTGCACCGCCGCTCGTAAATGATTCCACTACACCAAGTGTGCCGTTTACATACGCACCAGTCGGATCATTTTTGGTAAACATTACTTTTGCACCTTCTTTAAGCACGAGCGTTTCGGGTGACAGGCAGCCGCGCTTGAGATTTTCTACCAAGTGCGGTGCCCCGCGCGCAAACATAGCAAAGGTATGTGCAGTGCCCTTGAGCTTTACGAGTCGTGCGTCGTTGAGGTTATCGACATTGGCGTTGTGTGAATACAGACGCGGCGTATCGGGCGGCACTTCTCCGACCTCGGTCGCGCGCGCCGAAAGTACTTCGTGAATTTCTTCTTCTATCTCACCCTTGCGAAGGGCACCCAGTACTTTAGAAAAGAGATCGTCGCTCTGGCGGTGCTGCTCGTGCAAGTAGCAGACTATCGGATTGAGCGCCTCCCATGCAATAGAAGTAAACGCAAAGGGTGCTTGGGGCATGTCGTATGCGACGTCGTCGGTATCAACTGTTTCTGCGACACGAGTACCGCGCACTACCGGCGGCAACTGAAAGAAATCCCCTACCAAAACGACCTGCATACCGCCAAATGGGAAGTCACGCTGTCGGACTTCGCGCAGTATCACATCTACCATACTGAGCACATCGCGACTGAGCATCGAAACCTCATCGATAATAAGGACATTGGTACTGCGCGCATGCTCTATCACGCGCTTGTTGGAAGCAATGGCATCGAGGTCGTACGGCGTGAGCGTGTCGCGCACTCCAAGGCCACTCCAACTATGGATAGTGGTTCCCCCAATGTGGGTGGCGGCAATACCGGTAGAAGCAGTAATCGCTGGCTCTATCC
>JBDKGA010000067.1:0-5193 GCA_039798465.1 Candidatus Parcubacteria bacterium
GTGTACGTGTTTCGGGAGGACGCAGTGGGATAGGTGTCCACGGCCACTGTCGCAACGCTTTGAGCACGTGAGCCGGGTGGACGACCGCCATGTTTACATACTGCATGGTAGTCCTTCTCGCGAGCCGGTCCATTTCCTCGGCAATCAAGTTATTGATGAACCGAAATATCGCACGCAGCGCCCGAACCACGCCAGCCGGGTACTCGCCGTGTGTTTCGATGAAGTTCAGGAGCCGTTCTGCGCTCTTACCGGGAACGTATTTCATGGGACTCTCCATTTCAGAACACATTTTTGACCTGTTGGCCAGAGGAACCTTAGCCTATTTGTTTGACTTTCGCAAGCATCTCGCGTACTATGCCGCTACCCCCGCTCACGCGGGTTTTGAATTGCCATGACACGCTCACTCAAAAAAGGTCCATACATAGATGAAAAGCTCGCCAAGAAGGTTGCGGGTCGCAAGCCTGCTGCCGGTTCTATTAAGACCTGGGCGCGCGCTTCCATGATTCCACCTGAATTTGTCGGCTACACCTTCCTCGTTCATACGGGAAAGAATTTTGATGAAGTATTCGTATCCGAAGATATGGTCGGTCACCGCTTGGGTGAATTCGCCCCCACAACGAAGTTCCTCCGCCACGGTGGAAAGATGCAGAAAGAGGCTGAAATAGCAGCAAAGGCCGCCGAAATTGCCTCTGCACAAGCCGCTAAAAATGCTGCTGCAGGAGCCAAGAAATAATATATGAAAGCTCTCCTTTCCAACTATCGTCAGTCGCCACGCAAGGTTCGCCTCGTGGCCGATATGATACGCGGTAAGGGTGTTGTAGAGGCAAAAGCAGCTCTCATGTTTGCTGAGCAAAAGTCGTCTGAAGCAATCGAAAAACTCCTCGATTCTGCGGTGGCAAATGCTACTTCGCAGGGTGTATCTACAGAGACCCTCTTTGTAAAGACCATTTCCGTAGACAAGGGTCTTGTAATGCGTCGTTTTAAGCCGATGGCTCGTGGTCGTGCTGCAGGTGTGCGCAAGACATCCAGCATTGTGCGCCTTGAGCTCGGTGCTCGTGGAGAGACTGTTTCCAAGAAGGCAAAGACTACGACCCCAAAAAAGAAAGCTGCAGCTAAGAAAGCATCTAAATAATTTTATGACACACATCGTCCATCCATACGCACACCGTCTTGGCGTCATCCGCGACTGGAAGTCGCGCTGGTTTGCCAAGAACCCTGCCCAGTATCGCGAAGCCGTCTGTGTCGACGCTACGATTCGTCGCTTCCTCAAAAAGCGCTTGCGTGGCATGTATGTCACTGTCGTTGAAATCGAGCGCAACGAAAAGCAGATTCGTGTTCTCATCAAAACATCGCGCCCCGGCATGGTTATTGGTCGTGGTGGCGAAGGAAGCCAGAAGCTCGTCAAAGAAATCGAAGCAGCTATCCGCCCAGTAAAGGGGACCGGTCCTCGCTCCGTAAAGGTAGATATCGAAGAAGTTCGTTCTGCCGAAAGCCAGGCTCCTATCGTGGGCTGGATGATTGCAGAAGGTCTTGAAAAACAGCAAACATTCCGTCGTGTTCTCAAACAGACTGTCGAAAAGGTGATGGCCAATCGCGATGTGCAGGGAGTGCGTATTGCTGTCTCCGGTCGTCTTGGTGGTGCAGAAATGTCCCGCCAGGAAGAAATAAAGCGTGGTCGCGTACCGCTTCAGACCATTCGCGCTGATATCGATTACGCACGCGAAACCGCATATCTCCCGTACGGTACTATCGGTATCAAGGTATGGATTTATCGCGGCGATATTTTTGCCGGAAAGAATTCTGATAAGTAATCGCCTATGCTTGCACCAAAAAAGACAAAACACCGAAAGTGGCAGACCGGACGCAAGTCCGTGGCTCGTCGCTCTCTCCCTGACACACGCGGCATTACCGTTGCTTTTGGTTCACACGGACTCAAAGCAATGACTCCTGCTCGTATTACCTCAAACCAGATAGAGTCTGCCCGTCGCGCACTTACTCGTGCTGCCGGGAAGACCGCCAAGGTATGGGTACGTATTTTCCCTGATCGTCCCTTTACTCGCAAAGCAGCAGAAGTGGGCATGGGTAGCGGAAAAGGTGACGTTGCGGGATACGTGTGCGAGGTTCGTCCCGGCCGCATCCTCTTTGAAATAGACGGTGCTCCTGAGGCCATGGCGCGCGAAGCACTTCGCAAGGCAGGTACCAAGCTTCCCGTAACAGCCAAGGTGGTCGCTCGCGTATAACTATATGGCAGACATAAAAAACAAATCCATCGAAGCTCTTCAGACCGAACTCACGACGGCTCGTGATGCACTCCGCACATTCCGCTACGCATCTGCTGGTAGTCGCACCAAGAACGTTCGCGAGGGCAGGGAGTTGCGCAAGACAATTGCGCGCCTCCTCACCGAGGTTCGAGCACGCTCGCTTGCAAAGACCGAAAAAACAGCGTAAAGTAAGCACTCTTTTGATATGGCCTCTACTAAAAAAACAACAGAAAAGCAGGACACAGGGCGCACCTTGCAGGGCGCTGTTGTGAAGACTGCCATGAAGGACTCGGCCACTGTTTTGGTTGAGCGCTACATTCTTCACCCGAAGTACAAGAAGTACTACACCGTTTCCAAGAAGTTTATCGTTCACGATCCGGGCAACAGCCTTGGCGTAGGCGATAAGGTGGTCATCAAGGAAGTTCGCCCTATATCAAAGCGCAAGCGTCACATTATTGTGTCTCGTGTTGCGGCGCCTGTCATCGAAGCATAACTGTATGTTGCACGACCGCTCTATCGTTAAGATTGCAGACAACTCCGGTGGTATCGTCGGACGCGTTTTCAAAGTACTTGGTGGCTCAAAGCGCCGCTATGCAGAAGTGGGTGATGAAGTCATTATCTCTATCCAAACAGCGCAGCCTCGCAAGACGGTCAAGAAAAAGGACGTGCATCGCGCCGTAGTAGTACGCCAAACAAAGCCTATCCGTCGCAAGGACGGTAGTTACATCCGCTTCGACGAAAACGCAGTAGTGCTTATCGTTGGTTCTGGTAAGGAACCAAAGGATCCAAAGGCCACTCGTATCTTTGGTCCTATCCCGCGCGAAATTTCCGAACGTGGTTATCAGAAGATTGCCACCATGGCTCCCGAAATTGTCTAATCATTCCTGTCTATGAAACTCAAAAAAGGAGACACCGTCATTGTGATAGCTGGTAAAGACCTCGGTAAAAAGGCTGCTATTGTCCGCGTCTTTCCTCGCGAAAACAAGGTATTGCTCGACGGTATCAATGTCGTCAAGCGCCATCGCCGCCGCACTACTGCAGCGGGCAAGGGTCAGATTGTTGAGAAGGCACTCCCAATACACGCATCAAACGTTCAGCTCGCCGATCCAAAGACAGGCAAGCCAACCCGTATAAAAATCGAGCGCAGTGAGAAGGGTGGTCGTGAGCGCGTTGCTATCAAGAGCGGTCAAAAGATAAAGTAGTTCGACAAACTCACCACAAGTAATTCTATGAAAAACGCAACCGCACAACACAAAACATTTGAAGCTCTCAAGGATGCCGCTGGTTACACTAATGTCATGCAGGCTCCCCGAGTTACGAAAGTAATCGTCTCAACTGGCGTTGGTTCTATAAAAGACAAAAAGCGCATTGAGTTTATTGCTGGTAGACTCGCTGTCATCACTGGCCAAAAGGCTGCTCGTCGCTCGACGACCAAATCTATCGCAAACTTCAAAACACGCGTCGGCGATTTGGCAGGTTTTCAGATTACACTTCGCGGTGCTCGCGCCGAAAACTTTCTCCAGAAGCTCATCCATATCGTTCTTCCACGCGTCAAAGACTTCCGCGGTATCAAGGCCACCGCTATCGACGAAATGGGCAACATCACTATCGGTATCAAGGAACACACCGTGTTTCCCGAGACGGCCGATGAAGATGCCAAGGATGTATTTGGCTTGGCAGTCACAATAGGCACTACTGCTAAGAACAAGAAAGATGCAGAGGCCTTTCTTCGCTACGTCGGTATCCCATTCCGCGAGTAATCACTTTTCGCAAACAAAAGAAAACCGCTGCATACTTTGCGGCGGTTTTCTTTTTCTTGTGCGGTGCTACGCTATAGATAGCAAACCAGCAGGCAGGCTGCTGGCAATATAGGGAGAACGACCATGAAGGCTTTGAGGAAGTTCCTTCACGTACTCTTCATTGGGTACCCGCACGAAGTCGTTGATGTGTTTACAAGCGTTGCACAACATCGACTGTTCTGGACGTCGGCTGTTTTCACCACCTGTTTCGGTTTCATGGCAGACCTCGGATACGTGTTTTGGTATCGTGCCGAAACAGTGGCGCTCTGGTCTTTGGCCCAAACTGCAACAGTCCATGTGCTTGCGGCAGTGCTTCTAATCTCCAGCTTGTGGTTGTTGATTTGCGGGCTGATTGTCGGAGTGCCGATGGGAATACTCGCTATCGAACAAGGAGTGCGCAGACTCTTCGGCGACACACAGACCAATTATTTTGAATCCCTCTAGCCAGAAATGTGTTGCAGCCGCCGCGTACCACACGCGGCGGTTTCTTCGTGTCCTGCTCCGTGCTACTCTTGCCCGCATGCAATCAGGTACCTTCCTCGTCTTTCTCGCTGCCATGCTGTGGGCGACCGATGCGCCGTTTCGCTCGTTTCTTACCCAGGGTCTCTCGAGCGAGTTCATTGTCCTCGGAGAGCACTTTGTAGATGTGTTGTTTGTTCTCCCGATTCTATTTTTTTCGTGGCGTTCTCTCAAAAATCTCTCGTTCAAGCAGTGGGCGGCTGTTGGTTTCATTGCTGTGTGTGGTTCGGCCCTTGCTTCTGTTGCGTTTACGCAAGCGTTTCACTATGTTAACCCTTCGGTAGCGCTCCTTTTACAGAAGTTGCAGCCGCTTATCGCCATTTCGCTCGCAGCGATGTTTCTCAAGGAAGAGCTATCGCCACGTTTTTGGGTATTTGCAGCGCTCGCGCTTGGCGGTGCGTATCTCATATCGTTTCCTTCTCTCGTACCGCAAGTATACGAAGGCGAGGTATTTAATCCCAACACCATGGGCGTAGCGCTCGCGCTCACTGCTGCCCTCTTTTGGGCTGCATCTACTGTTTTGGGGCGTTACATGCTCGGGAGTGTTGATTTTAAGCTCCTCACGGCGTTGCGGTTCTCTATCGCCTTCGGATTCCTCTTGGCGCTCAATGCCG